>CAILVI010000097.1 GCA_903837595.1 uncultured Thiodictyon sp. | reverse complement strand
CGCCGTCGAGGTTGAGGGCGCGATCGACCCTCCAAGGAATCAGGGCACCGGTCGAGGCGAGACAGTGCGCGAAGTCGGCGAGGGTGAGCGGGCTCATAGTGGCACCCAAGACCCAGCGCCCGTGCCCATCCGTGGCAATGAAGGTCCGGCGGTTGGGGTCGGAAGCGGACAGACCCCGCACCGCCCGCGCGCCTTCCACGAGATAGGGACCGCTCTGCAGCAACGCGGCGATGTCCGGGTGATCCCGGAACTGGGCCCGCCGCACGAGGTGGACACCCTGGCCGTCGCTGTAGACAACACCGCTGAGGAGCTTGGCGGTTTCGAACCGGTTGATCCGGCGGCCCTCGGCGATCACCAGCCCGACGGGCCGCAGGTCCGGGTGGAAGAATCCACCGTTGACCCCCGCGACGCATCGCTCGGCCCGAAAGCCATCCTCCAGGGTCGGATAGACGGGCTCGGGGCCGGCCCCGAGATCGACGACCTTCAGGTGGAACGCTGGCGAGGTGAAGAAGGCGAGGTGCGCCGTGACTTGCCGACCGTCGGAGGGACGGACCGCCGACCGTTCGGCGTAAAACAGGTCCGTTGTGATCTCCTGCCGGTCCGATTCCCCCTTGGGCTTCCACTCCGTCGCGCAGGCGCTCGCGGCGACCATCAGGCAGGCCCATAGAAGAACGCGTGGTGAAGTCATAGCCGCAGGTCGGTCGGTGTAGATTTGGAGGCGTCGGCGAGGATAGCCCAAGCATGCGGGGGTTTGACCTGGCGGTCAACCACGGCCATCTCGATCAAGGCGAACCCGGCTCGTTGATGAATCGGCGACGCGTACCCTGCGAGTCGCCCAGCAGGACATCCGCATCGAACCCGCGGCCGGCCTCGAAGCCCGAGCGGAGTCTTGGCGTCTGCAAGGTTCGAAACGAAAACGTCGCAACCCATCCGGGACAGTCGGAGGCTTCTGCGGGGCGAGGGATTTCTCTCAAGAGCGTTCACGAGAGCAAGGGGGTCCGCGATGGGTTGGTGGCCGTCCGTCGGGCACAAACGGAGGCGAACATCGGCGGCGAAGGGCGCTGAACGGCCAGAAGCGGTCGCCCGTGCCTGCGTTTCGAGCGGCAGCAGCAGGACTGGCAGCGGACGCGTGTCCGCATGACAGCCCTCCCGTACACTGCAAACTTGGCCTGCGTACACTCAAGCGGTGTTGGCAACGCCCCGCGGGGACTCATCCCGGAAACACAGTAGAGAAGTCTACCTCGCGGACACAGTATCGTAAGGGGGATTGCCGGCGGAGGAGATTGTGGTACGTCCCCTATTTCCCGCTTGCTAAAAAAACCAACTAGGTTAGTATCTGGTGATGGAGAAACGAACCCCTCACTGCAAGCTGTCCGTTGTCAAAGCCTTGGCCGAGGCGGGCAAGGTGCGCACCACGCACACAGCACGCGTCGGCGCGAACGCCCTAGGGTTCGACTATCCCGGCATGTTGGCGGTAGTGATGGCGCTCACGCCAGCGGATTTCTACAAGAGCATGACCACGCACGCCGATCACACGATCTGGCAGGACGTCTACCGCCCGAACACGTCAGCCGGTGATGTGTATCTGAAGCTAACGGTCATTGATGACGTCGTGGTCGTGTCCTTCAAGGAGTTATGAACATGAAATGTCCCGTTTGCGGCGCGGCTGAACTGATCCGAGACGTGCGCGACCTTCCCTACACCTACAAGGGCGAAACGATGGTCATTGCCGCGGTAACGGGCGAATTCTGCCCGGCCTGTGCTGAATCCGTCTTGGCTGGGGCGGAATCCGATCGCGTCATGCGTGAGATGCGGGCCTTCTCGAAGCAGGTGAACGCCGCAATCGTTGATCCTGGTTTCATCACCAGCGTGCGCAAAAAACTCGCCCTCGACCAGCGCGAAGCGGCCGAACTGTTTGGCGGCGGCGTTAATGCGTTCTCGCGCTACGAGACCGGCAAGACCAAGCCGTCGTTGGCTTTGGTGAAGCTGCTCAAGGTGCTCGACCGTCACCCCGAGTTGTTGCACGAGGTGAGGTCGGCATAGGGTATTGTCGGCGGAGGATATCGTGGTATGTCCCCTATTTCCACCCTATTTCCAGGCTGTTTGCAGCTAGTGTGGACTCATTTGCAAACTTGCCGGTTCTGGCAAAAATGGTTCCTTGACTGCGCTCGGCGAAGCGTCTTATCTGCGCCTCGAATCCGCGCACTGACCGCCAATCCGATGGAGAGAAGGGGATCGTGACGTAGTCTCGCGAGCGATGAGAGCGGACGCGCGCGTGCTTGGAGCCAGGTTCCGGGTATAGCCAGTCGTACTGACGGAGGGACTTCTTTAGGACTGATGAAATATCTGAATTTTTTGAATATATTGCTTTTCCCATGCGCTTTCTCCGATGATTTTTAGGTTTAGGAGTTGCTGGACACCACCTGTCGCGAATGGCGGTTCATGACGTGACTGCTCGTTCTACCCCTATGGGCGCTGAAAAATAGCTGTACGCTCTGCGTTCTAAGATCGATCACAGAAGGTTTGTTCGCTCGTCGCCGATGATTTGAGTGTGGCAAAAAAACTATTCGCGCAAAGTTACATCGTTTGCCATAATGATGTTGTAGAAAAATAAGTCATCATATTGAGCGGGGAGCGCCGCCCCTGCCTCACCAAGCGTCGCGTAATAGGCTTAAACTAAGTACCTCAACGGAAACGTTTGTAGAGCACCTGGCTTCGCAATCTATTTCGCAAATTCAATTCTAAACTCAGTTCCCAACGACTCAATTATTTTGTGAAGTCCGCAAGCTAATGCAGTTATACTCACGTAAGCAAGGGATGGAATCCATTCGTATTTCATTTTTCGCCAAAGGATTTCAATCAAATTGAGTTCTGGCGAATATCGCGGAAGAAAGTACAGCGTTAATCCTCGCCTTTCCCATGATTCCATGTGCTCCACAACGGCTTTGCTCACATGAATCGGCGCGTTATCCAGTACCACAACTGCTGGTCCAGTGAGGAGGCTACAGAAATCATCCATAATTTCAATCAGCACTAAACTTGTAATAGGGCCGATCGGTTCATAAGCCACCACCTGTTGAGCGACCGGATTCAAGAAGGCGAGAACATTAATCCGCGTGGAGTGCGAGGCAGGGATGCGGAGCGTTCCAGCCCGGCCGATGTCCTGCCAAGCATAAGGGATGTATGGCTGCAAACTGAATCCTGATGCATCGAAGTAGAAAAGATCAAATTCACCGTCGTGGGCAAGAGCTTTGAGTTCCGCAAGATCAACTACACCTCGTTCATATTCCTCTTCAGTTGGGCTTCCTTTAGGAGTCTTTCGCTGCCTTTTCCATGACTTACCATGCTTCTTCATGATCCGACGATACGTTGCTAGACTCGCTGTCTTCCCAGTTCGCTCCATTACCATTACGTCGAGCCTTCTCAGCGAGCGAGGGTCTATTTCTAAGCACTCTAAGACAATTTTCTCTTCGGCGTCGGTAAATATCGGCTTGACGCCTCGGCCGTCTAAATCGTAGACCCCGTTGATCCCCTCGACAACCCACCGACCCGCCCAGTTATTTATTGTATTAATATGAACATCAAAAAAACTTGCGACATCTTCAAACGATCGGTGATCTTGAAAAAGAAGAATAATTGCATGGGAGCGATTGCGCGCTCCCTGCGAACCTTCTTCTTTCATGATTCGCCTTAACTGAATTATATCAATAGCGCACAGCGGGTTATCGACAATGTCCTTGCGTTTCATGTGATCTAGCCTATGTTACGATAATGGTAATTTATCGCATTTAGTATTCCCTGGGATCTTATTCAGGAAATAGAGTTCTTAAGAGTGGGATAGCTGAAGCTTGACACCACAAAGAAATTAAAGCAACATTCAATACGATGATCTAGTATTTAAAAAACACGAACTTTGAATATCAAAAAGCGGTT
>CAILVI010000096.1 GCA_903837595.1 uncultured Thiodictyon sp. | reverse complement strand
GTTCGCGAACCGCGCCACCGCCTCGCGCTGGGCCTCGATGCCGAGGCCGCTGCGGCCCTGCTTGTCGGTGCTGACGCGCAGATAGGAAACAAATCGGCCATTCATGGCGCCATATAACACCGAACGATGCTCGTTGTTCGGTGTTATACACCATGTGCACGCGCGGCCATGCGGAAGTCCGCAGAAGCCGCTGCCCTTCGGTTGGCGCGCGTGCAGCCCCGCGGGGTGGTTAGCAGCTCCGCTAGATCATCTTATATATGGCGGCGTGGAGGTCGATGCCGGGAGGCGCCATGAGCGATTTATATGACCGCGATTTCTACCGCTGGGCCAACGAGCAGGCTGCGTTGCTGCGGACCGGGAAGCTCTCGGCTGCCGACATCGAGAATATCGCCGAGGAAATCGAGAGCATGGGCCGCAGCGAAAAGCGCGAGCTGGTAAGCCGCCTGGAAGTGCTGCTCACGCACCTTCTGAAGTGGCAATACCAGCCAGAGCGTCGAGGCGCTTCATGGGAGGCATCCATCGGGAACACTCGCGATGCCCTTGCCCGGCACATGGCAGACAACCCCAGCCTCAAGGCGAAGCTGCCAGAGGCGATGGCGGATGCCTACCGTGCGGCCAGACGCACGGCGGCTGCGGAAACAACCAAGGCCCAATCGGTCTTTCCGGCGGAGTGCCCGTGGCCGTTCGATCAAGCGATGGACGAGGATTTCTGGCCTGGCGCAGACTAACCTACTCCTTGGCATTCGTGGTCGGCTTCCTCGGCCTGGCCGGCGTCTTCGGCTTCAGGAGCGTCGGCACTGCAACGGGTTCGGCCACCGGTGCTGGTTTCGGTGTGGGGCGGCCAATGTGGCCGAATAGGTTGCCCCAGACAGGGTCCTCGTCGTCCTCGGGTGGAAGGGGACATGGTGCAGGTGCCGTTGGCTTCTTGGGCATGCGCGCGTCCTTGGTCGGGTGCCCAGCATAGCGCCGTTCCGCGGCCAGGGATCGCCGCTTTGAGGAACGGCACGCGGCTCCGGTCAGCCGGCGTGGTCGCCAGCGCACAAGAGGGAAGGGGCCTTCACCGACCAGCGATAACGAATCTCTTACCATGTGCGGACGTTTCGATCCGCGCTCCCGCGCGGGGAGCGACGCGCCATTGGGTGGCGGATAACGGCGCGACGCAGTTTCGATCCGCGCTCCCGCGCGGGGAGCGACATGGTGCATTCCCGCGCGCTGCTGCGGGAGACCAAGTTTCGATCCGCGCTCCCGCGCGGGGAGCGACCGCGCGTCCTGGCGGCGCTACAGGCCGTCAAGGGCCGTTTCGATCCGCGCTCCCGCGCGGGGAGCGACACAAGTCGGCGGGGTTCATACCGGTGACCAGACGTGTTTCGATCCGCGCTCCCGCGCGGGGAGCGACACAATCCGATGTGCTGGCGGTGGTCTCGGTCGCTGGTTTCGATCCGCGCTCCCGCGCGGGGAGCGACCAGCCAGGGCGCGAAGTTCTCGAATGCGCTTGGTTTCGATCCGCGCTCCCGCGCGGGGAGCGACCAGGCCCGGCTTGTTCTTGGTCCAGGCCGAGATGTTTCGATCCGCGCTCCCGCGCGGGGAGCGACGACAGCATCACCTTCGGCCCGGAGTTGCGGCAGGCGTTTCGATCCGCGCTCCCGCGCGGGGAGCGACGCGTGGAAACACGCCGCGCACGCGCACGCGGACGGTTTCGATCCGCGCTCCCGCGCGGGGAGCGACGCGAGGCTCGACGCCAGGCCAGCAGGCGTAGACGTTTCGATCCGCGCTCCCGCGCGGGGAGCGACATTCGCATATGGCCAGCCTGCCCACAGTTTGCGCGGTTTCGATCCGCGCTCCCGCGCGGGGAGCGACTTACCGCTAGTAAGTTTCCTCCCGTCACCACCGGGTTTCGATCCGCGCTCCCGCGCGGGGAGCGACCGCAGCCTATCGCCAGTTCGAGATCGCTCGGCAGGTTTCGATCCGCGCTCCCGCGCGGGGAGCGACAACAAACGATAACAACCCGCCGACAGAGCGCTGTTTCGATCCGCGCTCCCGCGCGGGGAGCGACCCACACCGCCGCCGACGCCGCCGCCGTCTACGGTTTCGATCCGCGCTCCCGCGCGGGGAGCGACGGGATGTCGGTGCAGTCCTCGCAGGCGGCCGTGTTTCGATCCGCGCTCCCGCGCGGGGAGCGACCGGGATGTCGGTGCAGTCCTCGCAGGCGGCCGTGTTTCGATCCGCGCTCCCGCGCGGGGAGCGACGATGCGGGCGGATGTGGCGCGGTGGATAGCAGAGTTTCGATCCGCGCTCCCGCGCGGGGAGCGACGTTGCCAAGCTCGAGGATGTAGGTCTGAAAAGTAGTTTCGATCCGCGCTCCCGCGCGGGGAGCGACAACCTGGCGCTGCGATGCGGTTACGTGGAGCGAGTTTCGATCCGCGCTCCCGCGCGGGGAGCGACGGCGAGACGGCCCTCCATCGCCAGGACCGCGAAGTTTCGATCCGCGCTCCCGCGCGGGGAGCGACGACGGGGTGACGCCGCACGTGTTGCGTCACACGCGTTTCGATCCGCGCTCCCGCGCGGGGAGCGACGCGCGGCTGGCGTGGGCTGTGATCCGGCGGGCGGTTTCGATCCGCGCTCCCGCGCGGGGAGCGACCCACTACGCCCGGCGGCTGCGGTGGAAGTGGTGGTTTCGATCCGCGCTCCCGCGCGGGGAGCGACCCCGCGCAACTGATTCGCCGACACCAGCCACCTGTTTCGATCCGCGCTCCCGCGCGGGGAGCGACGCGATACTCGGCGCCGCCGCCGCCCTCACCGATGTTTCGATCCGCGCTCCCGCGCGGGGAGCGACTCGTGCCAGGATGCGGCCCAGAGGTTGATCATATAGGTTTCGATCCGCGCTCCCGCGCGGGGAGCGACTTTCGTTGACCATCTGCGCGACAGAATCGCGGTTTCGATCCGCGCTCCCGCGCGGGGAGCGACAAATTCCACTCCGCATCGGCCGTCTCCCGCCGATAGTTTCGATCCGCGCTCCCGCGCGGGGAGCGACCGGCGCGCCGAACGGCACCACGCCCACCAGCGGCGTTTCGATCCGCGCTCCCGCGCGGGGAGCGACGCAGCGTGGCGCGCAGATCCTCCGCGCCCGCCCCGTTTCGATCCGCGCTCCCGCGCGGGGAGCGACTTCAACGGATTTCTATGCTGATGCCGCTAGCCTGGTTTCGATCCGCGCTCCCGCGCGGGGAGCGACGCTAACAATTAGCTTTGCATCCTCGGTGGCCAAGTTTCGATCCGCGCTCCCGCGCGGGGAGCGACGCGCAGTTTTGTCCAACACGCATAGAGGGTCAGGGTTTCGATCCGCGCTCCCGCGCGGGGAGCGACCGCCACCGCCTCCGCCGGCCGGTCCGCCGCGTCGGAGTTTCGATCCGCGCTCCCGCGCGGGGAGCGACCCTCGCCTCCCGCGCGGCCAATCCGGAAGACGCGTTTCGATCCGCGCTCCCGCGCGGGGAGCGACGCGACGCGCACGACGCCGAGCTGCTCGGGCATCTGTTTCGATCCGCGCTCCCGCGCGGGGAGCGACGATCTCTTCCAGCCGCGCTTCCAGGTCGGTGCCGTCGTTTCGATCCGCGCTCCCGCGCGGGGAGCGACGCGGCCCCGCCGCCGCCCGCAGCCCGCTGACGTGTTTCGATCCGCGCTCCCGCGCGGGGAGCGACCCACCGCCTCCGCCGCCCGCAGCCCGTCGAAGATGTTTCGATCCGCGCTCCCGCGCGGGGAGCGACCCCTCCACTACAAGCAGCGGAAAGGAAAAGCGAAAGTGACCGGCTCGCGCGAAGCCGGCCCTGCCGCCCCTATCATACCAAGGGGCGGAGCAGATAATCTCCAATAACAAGCTGATTTACAATGACAAAGATCGCCCGCGAACCACCCGCGGAAATGCCGGACACTTCCGCTTCGCGCCGCGGACGCGAATCGTAGCCCATCCCAGGAACCGACCTCAAGCGTTGGCTCCTACCTCAAATGATCAAGGGCGAATCAAAATCCAGAGCAGGCTTCGCACCCACATGCTCAATCCGGCGACGACCTTCGCGGCCCAGGAAATAGAAGCGCAGGCTGTCGCGCGTCGCGTCCATCTCGGCGAGAACCCGAGCACGCAGCAAGACCCATTGATCCGGTGTCACCTCGATCTCGAAAACCGAGAACTGTACGCGCTGCCCATAATCCTGGCAGGCCCGGGCAATACGGCGCAAGCGTCGAGTTCCGCCAGGCGAATTCACTTCCACATCATAAGTGATTAAAACCAGCATCCTCTATTTCCAGACCAAAGCCGGATAGGCATCGAGATCACCGCGCAGCGTACGGGCAAGAAGACTCGCCTGAAGATGTGGAAAGAGCCCAAGCGGCGCGCGTTCCTTGAGGAAGGGATGCTCAATCTCCTCTCGTTTGCGCTCCTGCCACGCCGTCAGCACCGTCTTACGGCTCGCCTCCTCCAGCAGGACGGCACCGTTCTCCATCACTCTGAAGTCACCCGATCCCAGCTCACGCCGGTTAAGCATCGAGAGCGCGAGGCGGTCGGCCAGTGGCGCGCGCAGCTCCTCCATCAGGTCGAGGGCGAGGCTCGGCCGGCCGGGACGGAGACGGTGCAAGAAGCCAGCGGCGGGATCCAGCCCAACACCCTCCAGCGCGCCACGACAATCATGCACGAGCAAGGTGTAGATGAAGGAGATAAGAGCGTTCGGCGGATCCATCGGCGGGCGCCGGCTGCGGCCCCGAAAGGCGAGCACAGGGTCTGCGATCCGCAGCACATGACCGAAAACGCCGAAGTAGAGCGCGGCCGCCTCGCCTTCATGGCCACGAAGGCGGTCCAAATCAGTTTCGTGCAAAGCCCGCCTGGCAATATCCTGCATGCGGTCGACGGCGGAGGATACCGCCTCCCGCGCCAATTCGGCCAGCGCCGGCCCGTGGTCGCGCAGCGCGCGCTGCAAAACGCCGCGCTGATTGAGCGCCTTGGCAGCCACGATGCTTCGGGCGATGCGCGTGCAGGCGGGGCCATCGTCCATCACGCGGTACTGTTCGCGCCGCAGCAATACGTTGCCCGAAACCGGGCCTTCCACGCGCGCGAGGAAGCGGCCGTTCATGCCAAAAAAGGCGGTAACAACTCCGGCTTCCGCGAGGCTCCCCATGAGCGCTGGGGACAGCGATACTTGCCCAAAAACCGCGACACCACTCAGAAGGTGCAACGGCACGCGCAGCTTTTCCACCCGCTCGACCTCGACGACGACATTCAGCCCATCGCGGTGAAGGTAGGCGCCATCGGTCGAAACATAGAGCGTGTTAAGGAGCTTACGCATCGATCTGCGCTTCGAGCCACGCGGAAACGGAGCGCGTAGCACCGGTTGTCTGCGGACGACAGATCTCAATGAGCGAGCATGCGTCGCAGCGTTTCTTGTCATAGCCGATGCGCGGGGTTTCCCCGCCAGCGATGAGGGCGTGGGTGGAAATTGCCACCTCCTCCGTCAGGGTCCGCAGGGCCTTATCGAACGTAACGGGCGTGCGCCGACGGGGCTGTCCATAGAACAGCGCACCGTCGCCAACCTCCACCGCGAACATCTCTTCCAGTGCCATGGCCTGGGCACAAAGCTGCACCTCGTCGGCGCGGTGCGCTTTTGGCCGCCCACGCTTATGCTCGACGGGAAAGGGTCGCCAAACACCGTCCGCCTTACGATGCAACTCCACGACATCGGCGATGCCGGTCGCTCCAAGTCGGTCGGAGCGCAGCGGCATGCCTGTCACGGTGCGAACGCCACGCCGCACCTCGGATTCGACTGCGTGGACCCGCTCATGCGCGACGCGGCCCTCGGCGGTCGCCGCATTCTCGGCCCATGCCTGCTCGATATGGATGAGCGCGCATTGGCGCGGGCAGAAGAGATAGTGCTGGAGAGCGGAGAGGGCGATGAGATCAGCATTCGATGCCATCGCCGCACCCTTTCAGATTTTGGTTTCGACGGTGATGCCGGCAGGGAGGTCGGTCTCGTTCACCGTCACCGCGTAATCTCCAAAGCCGCGCGGCGGACTGTCATGGTCTGCATCACTGCTCGCCCGCGCAACCTTCACGCGTTCCAACAACTTGTGAGCCGGAGCGTTGCCGAGGTCGCTGTCATGTTTGAAGACAATGAGGCCGCGCGCCGTCATCTCTCCCCTCGCGGCGGCGCGGTCATGGTCGAACATATTGGCCAGCGCCTCCCATACCAAAGAGAGATCAGCCTCCGAAAAGCCGGTGCCCTTCCTCGCGTCGTTGGCGAGGCGGCCAGAAACGAAGCCGTGGGCGCGGTAGAGGCCATAGGGCACGATATGCTTACGGCCCATGGTGCGCTCGTTCTGCAGCGCGTCCTTCTCGTTGGTAACCGAGGAACGAGTGATGGAGATTTCCATTGGCACAATCGGGTCGATGCTTTCGGCGAAGGTGAACTGCACGGGGCCGCGGACCTGTCCGGCATTGACCTCCGTGGACATGACAGCGCCAAAGCTGCGGATGTCGAAGAAGTTACCGCACATCCATGCGGTCAGCTCCCGCGCTTTTGCCTCGTCCTTCGGCAACTTCTTTGCCTCTGACTTCAGCCCGAGCGCCGTATAGGCCCTCTCATGAGCACGGTTGAGCACCGCGCGCTCCTGCATGTAGATGTCGTAGCCAGGCGCGTCTCCGCGGGCCATCGCGACATAGTTGCGGATCTTGCGCTTGATCGCCACATCCGTGACTAGGCCGCGCCCTGTCTCCGGGTCCATGCGCGGCATGTTGCCGGCATCGGGATCGCCGTTGGGATTGCCGTTGCGAACATCGAACAGGAAAACGAAGTCGTAGCGGTTGGCGATAGGCGCCGTGTCGGAAGCAGGCATGACTTCAGCTTTCCTTCTCTGATTCACTGGCGGCCACGGAAGTCGCTTTCGCGCCACGTCGCGCTGGCCGCTGATGGTAAAAGCCCACGATGAAACGGCCCTGGTCGTCCAGGCTTAGCGTCGTGGGGAACGGCATGTGGGCTTCAAGGCCATCCATCACCTGCTTGATTTCCGAATCGGTGTGGTTGGCGCGGTCCCGCGTTTCCGGCGATTTCCGCGCGTCAGAAAGGTGGTTTTGATACATGCGCAGGATGCTTGGAAAAATCCGGCGCGGCGTGGACGAAGCCGAAGCAAAGAACTTCTCCTTCACGCCCGCATTGACCGACCCCACTGACAGATACTGGGCATAGTCAAGGAGCGCGAAAAGCCGCCCCAACCGATATCCGACATTATTTTCATCACGGTCCAGCGACACGAGCGGATCCTTCCAGGATGGAGCGCCAGGGTTCTGACGAACAAAAGCTTCGTGCGTTTTTCGAGCCGATCTCGTAACGACAGCCTTGGCGAGAGCCACTCGAAGCGCGTTGACATCCCCGTCCGCCCGGATACGCATGATGGTATGGATCAGCAGCGCCCGCGGATAGGGCAGCCCCGTGAGGATGGCACGCATCACCTCGCCACTGAGATGTGGCGGGATGTTCTTCGAGTCGCGCTGCGCCGCTAGTTCCAGCAGCAGGCGCCAGAGCGGCGGCGGCCACGGATGCGGCTGTGGGTTGAGCCTCATATCATTCCAATGAAGCTGGAAATGCTGGGTGAAATCGGCCAGCGACTGTTCCACCCAGAAGCGCACCGAGAGCCGCGCAGCATTGGGGCTGAGACCGAGCACATAGACCCGCGACGCGGGGTCCATGTCGGGCGCGGCCTCCTGCAGAGGGTAGCCTTCCTGCAGTTTGTGCAGCACGTCGCGGAGCTTGGTGGTCTCGGTCTTCTCGTCGACTGGCAACGTGTCGCCGAGGTCCACCTCGTCTTCCTCGTCGCCGATCACGACGCGCGCGATGCTCTCGGCGTCCCCGTGCTCGGCCCAGAAGGGGACCGTGGTTTCGCCGAGCATTACGCGATTCGGGTAGACCGGCCGTCCTTTCGCGTTGGTATGAGAGGCAGTGAGTAATCCGTTAAGGGCAGTCGCATAGGCGAAGGCGGCGGCTTCCGACACCGGGGCGTTCGCGCCCTGGGTCTTGCCATGTGAGGTGAAAGAGTCGAGATTGAATGAAACCAGCGCCGCGCCCGACGATTGCGCCCCGGTCACGCCCTTGATCGAAGGATGCAGCCGCGCGATGGGCGCCACGTCCCCGGTGACGAGACACATGCCAGCGGGCGCGGCGTCACCGGCGCCGGCCTCGGCGATCAGTGCGGCGCGGACGGCCGGGCGATCATGAATAAACTTGTTGTCGCCCTCTAGCCGAAAGGCCACGTTCTGATCCAACATCTCTCCCGCGTATTCGAGCGTGTCGTAGAGATCGGGCGACCATTGACGCAGAAATGCCAGCAGGGCGGCGCAGCCGACATCGGTCGTTCTATCCAGAAGCTTTTCGTGCCGCGCCAGGAAGGCAGCGTGTTCTTTGACGAGCCGTTCGGCGTCCTTCGCCTGTTTGGCGGCGGAGACCGTCGCATCGGGCGCGGTGCGTCCGAAAACGTAGGAGGTCTTGTCCCAGAAGGCGCCGCTGGCGATGCCGACGGTGCGCTTGGGCGCTGCCGGCGCTGGCCAGGTTCGTGGGCGGAGTTTTTTGCCGTCGCCGACGCGCTCGTCCTGCGTCGTAACGTAACGACCCTCACTGTCGAGAACGATCGTAAAACTGATCTGCGCCGGCGCGAAACCAGGGACCGGCGCCTTACCCGCAGCCGCCAGCCGTTCATACCGCGTGGCCAGGGATTGCAGGATGGTCATGCCACCACACCGTCATCGCCCAGCGCGGGCACCTCGATCACGCCATCGAGCATGCGGGCACGGAAGAACCGCGGCTCCATGCCGGCCGCGTAATCCAGGTCGAGCGCCATCCAGCCGAGGTCACGCTCCCCCTTGAGGCTTTCGTGTGGGGACGGCGGCTCACCCTCCAGCAATGCGAAATCGCAAGCGAACTCGCGGGTGCCGAGATAGGGGTGATGGAAACACTGGCCTTTCGCGGCACGTCGGCGCGCGATCTCCAGATGTTTTTGGACGGATTCCGCCGGATCGGCATGGCCCAGCGCCGTCAGCTCGATCTGCGCTTCGATGACGTAGGCGATATCCCTGAGCAGGGTCGCGGCGCGCTGCTGCCGATCCTCGTCCACATTCAGCGCCAGTCCCTCGGTCGAGCCGGCGCGCATGGCGGAGGCAACCTTGCCGGCCGGGATCTTGGACCCAACCTCGTTTCGACGCAGGGATTCGAAGCGGATGGGGTTGAGCACAAGCAGGCGCTGGACGCGCCAGACCATCTGTGGCTTCCAATGGATAGCTTCGAGGATGCCGCGGGCAGCAGACGGTGTGATCACATCATAGCTGACGCGCTCCACCTTCATTTCTGGGCGGGAGAACAGGGCGCGCGGCCCCCAGACGTGCAGCCGAATATGCGGGGTCATCGAGAGCTTTCGTGATGCCTGGCGGATCATGTCGTAATCGAATGATTCTAACGTGGCAACCACAACCCGCTGGGTTGGTCAACCGCAAGAAACCGCTTTGTCAGCCGGCGCTGGGGCGCTATCCAAGCAGCCGCGTCCCGACGCGCGATTGCACCGCGGCGTCGGGACGCTGGGTTATATTATCGTATCCCACCTCCCCGCGCTTTACCGCGCAGTTGTGGTGAACAAGGAGACTGCTGACTCGCATCCTCGTCGGTTTGGGTCAGCGGTCTCCTATCCCCAGGGCGACACTTGCCGCCTCCAGCGGCCATCCAACCTTCGTAAATTTGGCTGCAAGCCAAATTTACTGATTTGGTGGGCCGCAATGCAGCAACAGCCCTAAAGTGCCTCAGCATGTTTCGATCCGCGGGCACAGAACAGCGAAAAGCCCGTTACATTAGGCGAATCAGCTTTCGACCCCGTGATTGCAACGCCAAGCGCTATCCAGGCATCCCTCATCGCCATCGGTTCGATAACCTTGCTCCTTAGGATGGTGACTGTCAATCAATCTAAGCAGAACAGCTTAAAGTGCCTTAGCATAAACATCCACCACCCTGGCTTCCGTACCAGCTCCCTAGGGAATCGAACCTTCCTGATGGAACAGCCGTTAGTAAAATATGCCCTATCCGTCAAGCGCTATGAGGGGATGTAAGCCCGAACCCCAGAAAATTCCGCCGAAGGTCGAGAGGTCGAGAACTTTCCCTACAAGAGCGTTTTTCGGGAAAGTTTACGGTCGCAACCCACGCCAGAGCAGGAATTTGATGCCGTCGGCCGCTGCTCACCAAGCATCGATTTCGGGAAAGTCGATCCATGGCGCTTCTGCGGTCGGTCGGGCCAGTTTGAGACCCGTCGCAGTATATCACTGATTCCATTATATTTTTTGAACCGTCGCGACATTGCCTACGGAACCCGTTGGCCGTCGGCGGAATTTTCTGGGGTTCGGGCTTACACCCCCTATGAGAGAATCATCGCCTCGGCGTTCCGGAAGGTGATGTCCTTCCAGTCCAGCCCCGCCTCCGCCGTGTAGAGGTCGAGGTTGAGCAGCAGCACGAACTGGTCGCCAAACTCTTCCTGTCGAATGACCTCAGCCACGCGAGCAGCGATCATTGCGTTCCGCGCCGTGCGCGGAACGCCTACCGTGTAGCGCCCCAACGCCCGCGCGATCCCGCCAACACCCTTCGCGAAACGCAGATCGCGGACGAGTCCTTTGACCTCTCCGGTCACCGTTTCCTCCTTTGCAACAATTACCGGCACCATCACGTCGTTGATAAAGCGCATCGCAGCGGCGATTGTCTCGAACGGAAAGTCCATGTCGCCGGCGCGGTCGGCCAAAATATCGAGCACGCCGGGCTTATCCAGCTCGGATTGGCCCTTCCGTGAATACAGCATCTCGAAGAACGCACGCATGGCTGGTGGCGCAAAGGGATCGTCCTGGTGTAACTTTAGCATTTCGGCGCCGCTCTCGGCATGAGCCTTAAGCGACTGGATCACGCGGTATTCTGCTGCCGTGAACACCAGAACTTCACTCTCCTCCGGGGTGCGACCGAACTCGCGGTTGCAGCGCCCAGCCGCTTGGGCAATCTGGTCCAGCCCGGCAGAGGCCCGCAGCACGAGCGGAAAGTCCACGTCCACACCGGCCTCCACCAGGCTAGTCGAGATCACCCGACAAGGGCGGCGTTTCTCAAGGTCGGTCCTGATCTCCGCCAGCACCCGCGCACGGTGGACGCTGTGCATGCAGGTCGAGAGGTGCCGAGCCCCAGGCAAGTCGCGGATGGCCTGGAAAAGCGCCCGCGCGTGGGCACGCTGGTTGACGATGCAAAGCGCCTGCGAGCTTGCGGCGATCCGCGCGTAGAGCGCCGCATCGTCCTGTGTACCGATATCCCGCACCGTCACGCGCCGCAGCGCCGCGAACAGCGCCGGCACGTCCGGCGCCAGTTCACGGGGGGCCTTAAAGCCACCGGGAAAGCCGGGAATGTCCGGCGTTGGCGTCGTCGCCAACGCCGGCTGCGTCGCGGTACACAGCACAACGGAGCTGCCGTAATTGCGCGCGAGCTCCTTCAGCGCCGCAACGCAGGGGCGTAGCAGAGGCAGCGGCATTGTCTGCGCCTCGTCCACCACAACAACGCTGCGCGCCAGGCTGTGCAGCTTGCGGCAGCGGCTCGGTCGATTGGAGAACAGGCTTTCGAAAAACTGCACCGCCGTCGTCACAACGATAGGGCGGTCCCAGCGCTCCATAGCAAGCCGCAGACGGTCCGGCCCCACGCGCTTGTCGGACCACTCGCCTTCCTTCTCCATCTCGAAGGCGCTGTGGTGCTCCAGCACCGCCCCTCGCAGGGCACCAAGTGCCTCGCGATAGACCTTCGCCGTTTGCTCGATGATCGAGGTGAAGGGGATCACAACGATTACCCGATCCAGCCCGTGTGCCCGCGCGTGGGCAAGGGCGAAGGCGAGGGATGTCAGCGTCTTGCCGCCGCCGGTTGGCACGGTCAGCGTGAAGACGCCCTGGGGCTCGGTAGCGTTGGCGATGGCGGCGCGCAGGACGTCGTCGCGCAGCGTATTGAGCGGGCTTGACACTGCGGTACGCCCCCCCACCCACTCGTGCAACGCCGTCTCGAGCGCCGCGATAGACGGCAGAGCAACCTCCTCGACGCCATCACCCTGGGCATCGAAAGCAGCAGCGGCAGTGCGGTCTGCGTCGATGAGGCAGGAGAAGATCATGCGGGTGAGGAATGCCATCTGGAAGCCGGACTCCCTTGGCAACCCCCGCATGCCAGCAGGACCAGAGACATCCTGAGGCAGCACGAAGCCGTCCGCATGAGCCGCTTGTTCGACCGCGCCAAGCAAGTCGCGCTTGCAGCAGATGCGGCCGTCTCGGCCGAGCAGATCGTCCTTGAGACCCGCATGGTGCCCCGCGACGACATGCGCAATCAGCCGGCCCCACTTCGGGGACAAACGCTCGAAGGCCCAGACGGCCCCAGCTGTGGAGTGATCAGCGCGTTTGGTCGGATCGCGGAGGCGCTCCTGGAAATCAGGGCCATATTTGCCGAGGTCGTGCACACGCCCGGCAAGTCCTGCGAGCCCTTCCGCTCCGAAGCGTCGCCCGCGGCGTCGCGCGCCGTCCTCCACCTCGGCAAGGTGGCGGGCAAGAGGCTCCCATTGCTCTTCGGGACAGCCGGATACGCTATGAGCATAGTACGTCATTTCGGTTTCACCGGCCTACGGAGAAAGGAGAAACGTTAGAAGCTGTTGGTTTGCGACAGGGACGAATCTTGCGTGGGAGGACCGCGAATCAATCTTTCCCGCACCGTATCCTGCACGAATCAGAGTTCCAATCGTTAGGAAATTATAACGGTTTTCCGCGGCCTGTTGCATCTCTGGTCAGGCTACCTGCTCATCCCCCTCCCCAGCCCCCGATGTTGACGCGGCGTCTCCGGCGGCAGCCCAAGCCGCTGCCGCTCCTCCTGCCGCGAGCGCTCCCACTCCGCCGCCTGGGCCTCGCGCCCAAGCCGGTTGCCCGATGCCGCGCTTTGCTCGGTGCCCTCGCGGCCACGCATGAAGCTCTGCGCCTGTCGCTGGCGGCGTGAACCCGCGGAAAGATGGCGCACAGCCATTCCTGGACGCTTTCCTGGGGGGTGAACGGAGCGGCGTTCTGGGGTGACGGATCTGCGTTTCAGATGCTCCGGCGGCTGGTGC
>CAILVI010000095.1 GCA_903837595.1 uncultured Thiodictyon sp. | reverse complement strand
GCCACTGAGAACGCTGCTGGCTGAGAATTTCCAGATTATCGGAAATAAAAAGCCGAAAATCGCTATCGCTTAGGTATAATGTCGGTTTCTGGCGGACAGTCTGGGGGACGTAACACGCGGTTCTGGTTGAGGCTTTGCTATCTCCTTCAGAAGCCGAAGCCCTGGGTGTCAGGATAGTTGCCGACCCCTCAGGGGGGATTTGTGCAGAGCTCCGGGGACAGTATACTCAAGTCGTAGGGGTGTTACGGGAATAGCGCTTAGGGTGCGGTGAGCGGGAGCGAACCGCACCGATGACCAGCCGCTCGGAAGATGCGGCTTCTTCATCACCGAATCCCACGGGCCAGCGGGTCATCAGGGCCTATGCTGCCGCTTGTATCTCGACGGCCAACCGCCGACCCACGGCAGCCAAGGCCCGCTCCAGCGCGGCCGCTTTGCTCCCGTGGCGGGGGTCGAGCAGGCGTCGTGCCTCCTTCTCATGGACGCCTAAGCGCCGTGCCAGTTCGCTGGTGCCGATGCCCGCCTCGCGCACTCCCAAGTACAGCGCCGCTTTGAGTGCGGTGGCGATGGGCACCGCCACCGGTGCCTCGCCGGCCTGCAGAGGCGATGGCAACGGAATCTCCGCACGGTCATCGATGCGTGCGGCAACGGCCTCTTCCAGGCAGTCGGCAGCCTCCTCCATCGCTTGGTTGCGGGTCTCGCCCTGGGTGATGGCCTCTGGCCAATCGCGAAAGGTCACCACGAACCCGCCATCGGCGTCCGGCGTCAAGGTCACTGGGTAAACGAAGTTCATCGGGGCGTCTCCCTAAAGATCGGTCAGGGTTAGGCCAAGCTGCTTGAGCATCGCATGGAGGGTTCCGGTTTTCAGCTCGTCCTTTGGATTGCGCACGATGGTGAGCGTCGTCCCCAGGTAAAGGGTGACATGACTGCCCTTGCCGCGTTTGTTGTCCACGCGGTAGGCCAAGCCGTGCGTCTTGGCGTAGCGTTGCACGCGGTGGATAAACTCAGAACCGGTCATGTATCGCAGTATCGGACAATGTTGTCCGGGCATCAAGCCTTGGTCTACCAACGCCTGTCCGTTGGTGCGCGCGCAGATGTCGTGCAGGGCGGAGGGAAACTGGGGGGCCAAGGCCGGCGGTAAGGGTGCGGCCAGTTCGTGGAAACTGGCCGGTCCCCTGCTAGACCCTACTACCCCGCCGATAGACTCGCCGCTCGGTCGCCGCCGCATCCAGCGGTACGTCCCATGGCCTGGGCGTCAGCCGCGCCACGCGCTGGCATTCGTGGGCGATGCCGATCAGGCGGGGCCGGTGCCAGTGGGTGCGGCTCCGTAGGTAACTCAGGGTGCGGTCGTAATAACCGCCGCCCATGCCGAGACGGTTGCAGTCGGCGTCGAAGCCGACCAGGGGGACCAGGATCAGGTCCAGGGCCCAGGGTGGGGTGGGGTGCCTGCGTTTGGGCTCGGGGATGCCCAGCCGATTGGCCTTGAGCGGGGCGCCGGGCGTCTGGCGGGCGAACCACAGACGGCGTTGCCGCCCCGGGCGCAGCACGGGCAGGAAGTCGCGGCGGGCGCGGTGGTGGGTGTGTGTGAGCAGTGGGCGCGGGTCCAGTTCGCCGTCGGCCGGCCAGTAGGCGGCGATGCGGCGGGCGCGCCGAAACGTCAGGGTTCGCCCCAGCACCCGGGCCAGGGCGGCGGCATGCAGCCGTTGATCGCGGGGAGACAGTCGCCGTCGTGCCGCGCGCAGTTGGCGCCGCAAGGCCTTGAGTGAGGTCGGAAGTCGCGGTGCTTGCGGGGGCGGATCGGTGGCGGCAGGGGAGGGTAGCATCGTCGCCGCCAGAGGCTCGAAAGGCCGAAATCAACTGGCTGGAAACCCCAGCCAATCAGCAATCTAAAATGAGGTGACACCCCCCGTGTGTGCCGTCGCAAACCTTTGTTCTTGAACCTCGGGGTTCAAGTGGGGACAGTCGCGTCGGCTTCAGGCTTTCCGCTCGGGCGGACTTGCACAACAGCCTCTTGGTCATGTCCCCCGGGTACGAAATAGGCTCAAGAAAATACCCAGTTCGCGGTCGAACACTTCAGGGGGTGTCTGAGTAAGAGGCTATACCTTTTCCGCCGACGAGTCCAGGGCCGGTGCGCCGGACACGGCCGCGGCTACCCGCTCCTGGAGCCGGCCAAGCCGCCGGGTAACCCGCGGGTCCTCGCCACCCTGGCTACGCTGCAGTTGCAACAACTCCGCGGCGATATTGAGCGCCGCCAGCACCGCAATGCGGTCGGTGCCGATCACCCGTCCGGTCTGGCGGATCTCGCGCATGCGCCCGTCGAGCAGGCGGGCCGACGCCAGCAGGTCGTCCTGCTCGGCGGCCGGGCAGGCGATGCGGTAGTCCTTGTCCAGGACCCGGATGTTGACACCAACGGGTTCGTCGCTCATAGACTCTCCTCCATTGCACGCAGGCGCGACAGCATGGCCTCGACGCGGCTGCGCGCCTGTTCGTTTTTCTCGATCAGGTCGGCGCGTTCGGCGACCAGGGCCTCCTGGCGGGTGCGCAGTGAGGCGTTTTCCTCATGCAGCCGTTGGCAGAGCTGCAGCAGGCGCTCTACCCCACGTTCGAACTGATCGATGTCGAAACTGGCCAAGATGACGGGTCTCCGTGTGAATTTACCGCACTATAGAAGGGGCGGCGGGCAGGGTCAATCCAGTCGAGGGCGTGCTAACATGGCACGCCGAACCGAGTGTGGTCGCAGCGCGCGTCCGCCGCCACGGAGACTACCACGGACATCGAATACGACCAGATTGGGCGCCTGCTTGAGTCGAGCGCCCTCGCCCCGAGCCCCAGCGAGGCCCACGGCATGCTCTGCGGCCTGATCTGCGGCGGAGCCCCAGACCCGGAGCGCGCCTGGCTGGACCAGGTGTTGCCGCTGCCGGCCCCGACCCCGGACCCTGAGGCGCCCGACGCGCCCGAGGCGCAGGTGGGGTCGGCGCGCGCTGACCTCGGCGCCTTCGCCCGCCAGACGCAGGAGCGGATCGCCGGCCCGGCGCTCGGCTTCGCGTTGCTGCTTCCCGACGACGACCGCGTGCTCGCCGAGCGCGCCACCGCGCTCTACGACTGGGTGCGCGGGTTTTTGTTTTCACTGGGTGTCATCGGGTTCAAGGAGCGCGACCTGTCCGCGCAGGCGCGGGAGGTCTTGCGGGACTTCGAGAACATCACCCGCATGGACCTGGACGCCTTGCCGGATGACGAGGAAAACGAGGTCGCCCTCACCGAGTTGACCGAGTTCGTCTGGGTGGCCGGCATGCTGATCTACGAGGAGCGGGTGGCCGCCCGCGCGGCCGCCCGATGAGCGTCACGGACCTGCGCCGCCGCCGCCGGGCACTGCTCAAGGCGATCGGGCCTGACGGGATTGCCATCCTGCCGGGGGCCCGCGAGGTGATCCGCAACCGCGATGTCCATTATCCCTTCCGCCAGGCGAGCGACTTCACCTATCTCACCGGGTTCCCGGAACCCGACGCCGTGGCCGTCTTTGCCCCCGGGCGCAAGGAGGGCGAGTTCGTCCTGTTCTGCCGCCCCCGCGATCCGGAGCGCGAGCAGTGGGACGGCTACCGCGCCGGGGTTGAGGGTGCCGTCGCGACCTACCAGGCCGACCAGGCCCACCCATTGAGCGAGCTCGATAGCCGCATGCCGGGGCTCCTGGACGGGCGCACCCCGGTTCTCTTCCCCATCGGCGCCGATCCGGCCTTCGATGCCCGCGTCTTCGGCTGGGTCAAGCAGGTGCGGGCCAATGTCCGCACGGGCGCGGTGGCCCCTGAGACCTTTGTCACCCTCGAGGCGGTCCTGCACGAGCAGCGGCTCAAGAAGAGCGCGGCGGAAGTGAAGCTCATGCGCCAGGCGGCGCGCCTCTCCGCCGCGGGTCATTGCCGCCTCATGCAGCGCTGTCGCCCCGGGCTGGGCGAGGCCGACCTGGAGACCGAATTCATCCATCACTGCGCCGCCCGGGGGGCGCGTGTTCAGGCGTATCCGCCCATCGTTGCCGGCGGCGCCCACGCCTGCGTCCTGCACTATGTCGAGAACGACGCGCCGCTGAAGGACGGCGACCTGGTGCTGGTGGACGCCGGTTGCGAGTGGCACGGCTATGCCTCCGACATCACCCGCACTTTCCCGGTCAACGGCCGCTTTAGTGCGCCCCAACGTGAGTTGTACCAGCTGGTCCTGGCCGCCCAGCGGGCGGCCATTGCCAAGGCACGCCCCGGTAACCGCTGGAACGAACCCCACGAGGCGGCACTCAAGGTCCTGACCAAGGGGCTGATCCGACTCGGTATCCTCGAAGGTAAGTCGGCCCAGCTGATCAAGGACGAGGCCTACAAGGCCTACTACATGCACCGCACCGGCCACTGGCTCGGCATGGATGTGCACGACGTGGGCCACTACAAGCGGCACGGTGAGTGGCGGCTTCTCACGCCTGGGATGGTCCTGACGGTGGAGCCGGGGCTCTACATGCCGGCCACCGACGCGGTCCCGGAGGCCTATCGGCTGATCGGTATCCGCATCGAGGACGACGTGCTGATTACCGCCGGCGGCAACGAGGTCCTCTCCGCCGCCGTGCCGACCGACCCGGACGCGATCGAGGCACTGATGGGCAGTCGTTAGCCCCAATGTCTCACGCCAAGGCGCCAAGCACGCCAAGTTTTTGACTGACGGACGGATTCATGAATCGCTATCCAGACGCTACCGACCAGCCACTGACGACTGACGACTGCACTTACGATCTGGTTGTGGTCGGCGGCGGCGCCATCGGCGGCTCGCTGGCCTGCGCCCTGGCGCAGACCGGGTTGCGGATTGCCCTGGTGGAGGCGGTGGCGGCGGATGCTGCGCTCCAACCGAGCTACGACGAGCGGGTGCTGGCTCTGTCCTGGGGCAGCCGCCGCATCCTGGAGGCGAGCGGCCTGTGGGGCGCTATCGCCCCGGAGGCGGAACCGATCCGCAAGATCCATATCGGCGAGCGCGGCGCCGGTGGCTTCACCCGGCTCGACCCGGCGGAGCTGGCGCTGCCGGCGCTGGGCTACGTGGTCGCCGCCCGGGCGCTGGGGGCGGCCATCCGCCCGGCCCTGGCCGCGGCCCCGGGGGTGGAACTACTGTGCCCGGCCCGCCTGGTCGGCCTGCGAGTAGAGGCGGACTCGGTCTCACTTCAGATCGAGGGCCGCGACGGGTTGCGCACGCTGCGCACCCGCCTGGTGGTGGCCGCGGACGGGGGCGACTCGGCGGTCCGGCGGGCCCAGGGGATTGCCGTCGAGGAACGCCCTTACGGTCAGGACGCGCTGATCACCACCGTGACCCCGGACCGCCCCCGTTTGGGCTGGGCCTTCGAGCGCTTCACTGACACCGGGCCGCTCGCCATGCTGCCGATGACTGCCGGGCGCTGGTCCGTGGTCTGGACCTGCCGGGAGGAGGAGACGGCGGGGCTACTGGCGTTGCCGGACGACGCCTTCCTGGTCCGGCTGCAGGAGCGCTTCGGGTATCGGCTCGGGCGGTTGGGCCAGGCGGCGCCCCGGCGGGCCTATCCTTTGCGGCTCCTGCTCACCCGCCAGACCGTCCACCCGCGCCTGGTGCTGATCGGCAACGCCGCCCACACGCTCCACCCGGTCTCCGGCCAGGGGTTCAACCTGGGGTTGCGCGACGTGGCCGCGCTGGCGGACGTACTGGCCCAAGCCGCGGCCGAGGGCGCGGACCCGGGTGCTCCGCCGGTGCTCGCCGCCTACCAGCGGTGGCGCGGGCGTGACCAACAGTCAACGGCCGTCCTCACCGATACGCTCGCGCGGCTCTTTGTCCCGTCCTGGGCGCCACTGCGGCTGGCGCGCAACGCCGGCCTGGTGGGGCTGGACCTGCTGCCCCCCGTCCGTCGGTTGGTGGCCCGTCGTTTCATGGGACAGTCCGGACGCACGCCGCGCCTGGCCCGGGGGCTGCCCCTGGGGCCGACCCCGGCGCCGATCCCGGCGCCCGCGCCGCTAGACTCAGCAGCCCCGGCCCCTCGGGTCCCCCACACTGACCCGCCCCAGGACTTCGATGTGATCGTGGTCGGCGGCGGCATGGTCGGTGCCGCTTTTGCCCTGGCCTGCGCCGGCCAGGGGCTACGGATCGCGCTGGTGGAGGCGCGTGCGCCCCGGCGCACCTGGCCGGCCGGTGATGTCGATCTGCGGGTCTCGGCCCTATCCCGCGCCAGTCAGCGCCTGCTCCAGCGGCTTGGTGTCTGGGGGCGTATCGCGGAATTGGGGGCCAGTCCCTACCGGCAGATGCGGGTCTGGGACGCGTTGGGTGGGGGCAGCATCCACTTCGACGCGGCGGACCTGGGCGAGCCCGACCTGGGCCACATCGTCGAGAACCGGGTGATCCAGCTGGCCCTGTGGGAGCGGCTGGAGTCACCGCAGGAACTCACCCTCGTCTGCCCGGCGACCATCACCGCGCTGCGGCGCACCCCGGACGGCCCCCGACTGGTGTTGGCCGACGGACGCACACTAGGCGCGCGACTCCTGGTCGCCGCTGACGGACGGGACTCACTGATCAGGGAACTGGCGCAGATCCCCACCCAGGGCTGGGACTATGACCAGCGCGCGATCGTCGCCACCATCACCCCGGCCGACTGGCACCAGGAGACCGCCTGGCAGCGCTTCCTGCCCACCGGGCCACTGGCCCTGTTGCCCCTGGCCGACGGGCGTTGTTCCATCGTCTGGTCGGCCAGCGGGGCGCGGGCGGATGAACTGCTGGCCCTGGACGACGCGGCGTTTTCTGATGCGCTGACCGAGGCCACCGAGGCCCGGCTGGGTCGGCTGTGCCTGGCCGGCCCGCGCGCGGCGGTGTCCCTGCGTCTGCAGCACGCGCAACGCTATGTGGAGCCGGGGCTCGCCCTGATCGGCGACGCCGCGCATGCCGTCCACCCGCTGGCGGGGCAAGGCGTCAACCTCGGGTTCCTGGATGCCGCGCAGTTGGTCGCCGCCCTGGACCTTGCCCGGGAGCGACACCGTGACTTCGCGAGCCTCTGGACCCTGCGCCGCTACGAGCGCGCCCGCCGTGGCGACAATCTGGCGATGCTCGCCGCCATGGACGTACTCAAGCGGCTGTTCGGCACAGAGCTCGCGCCGGTGGTCCAGGTGCGCAGCCTGGGGCTCGCACTCACCGACCGCCTGGCACCGGTCAAGCGCCTGTTGATGGACCGTGCACTCGGTCTGAACGCGGGTCTGCCGCCCCTGGCGCGGCCCTGATATGTCCCCCGTGACCCAGGTTTCGACGGTGCCGTGCCGGCGAGCGATTCAACACCCTATTCCATGCATTAACGGTTCAGCGATTTTAGGACTTGGAGCGCATGGGGATTTTCTGTAGCCTTAGCGGGTTGCCAGGGACTGGCGCGTCTCGCGCGGCGGCGTCGGCCCGTGGTGCGAGCCACCGTCAGACGTCCGGGGGGACACAGGCCGCAGAGATTCGGGGGCTCGACTGGTCGCCGTTGGTCGTGCCGCGGCCCCCGTCCGCCGACCCTGACCCGCCGCGCGCAGTACCACCCGAGATCATCGCCGGTGGGTTGCGACGGCGGGGATACAGTAGCAAATCAAGACCAGAAAGAACGAGGGGAGACCAATGACCGCGAAGAATGCCTTCTATGCACAGTCCGGTGGCGTCACGTCGGTGATCAACGCCTCCGCCTGCGGCGTCATCCAGACCGCCCGCGCCCACCCGGACAAGATCGCCAATGTCTATGCCGGGCGCAACGGCATCATCGGCGCCCTGACCGAGGACCTGATCGACACCAACCTGGAGTCGGCCGAGAACATTGCGGCGCTACGCTACACCCCCTCCGGTGCCTTCGGCTCCTGCCGCTATAAGCTGAAAAGCCTGGAGGCCAACAAGCGTGAGTATGACCGCCTGATCGAGGTCTTCAAGGCCCACAACATCGGTTACTTCTTCTATAACGGCGGCGGCGACTCCGCCGACACCTGCTACAAGGTCTCTCAGCTCTCTGAGGCACTGGGCTATCCGGTCCAGGCCATCCATGTGCCCAAGACCGTCGACAACGACCTGCCGATTACTGACAACTGCCCGGGCTTTGGCTCGGTGGCCAAGTACATCGCCACCTCGACGCTCGAGGCCTCCTTCGACGTGCGCTCCATGTGTGCCACCTCCACCAAGATCTTCGTGATCGAGGTGATGGGGCGCCACGCCGGCTGGATCGCCGCCGCCGGTGCCCTGGTGGCCGATCAGGGCATCCCGGTCCTGACCCTGTTCCCGGAAGTCGAATTCGATCAGGAAAAGTTCCTGGCCGCGGTCAAGGCCAAGGTCGAGGCGCACGGCTATGGCATCGTGTGCGTCTCCGAGGGCTGCCACTACCCGGATGGGCGTTTCCTGGCCGAGCAAGGGACCCGCGACGCCTTCGGTCATGCCCAACTCGGCGGTGCTGCCCCGGTGGTCGCCAACATGATCAAGGACGCCTTCGGCTACAAGTTCCATTGGGCGGTGGCGGACTATCTCCAGCGTGCCGCCCGTCACCTGGCGTCCAAGTCGGATGTGGAACAGGCCTATGCACTGGGCAAGGCGGGGGTGGAACTCGCCATCGCCGGCCATAACGCCATCATGCCCACGGTGGTGCGCAAGTCCTCGTCTCCCTATGTCTGGGAGATCGGCCATGCGCCATTGTCCGAGGTGGCGAACGTCGAGAAGTTCATGCCGGCGGACTTCATTACCGCCGACGGCTACGGCATTACGGACAAGTGCCGCGAATATCTGTATCCGCTGATTCAAGGGGAGGACTATCCACCATACGAAAACGGCCTGCCCCGCTACGTCACCCTGAAGAACGCCCCGGTTCCCCGGAAGCTCGGCGACTTCAAACTCTGACGCGGCGGTGTGGGAGGGGGCACCCCGGCCCCCCGCCTCGCGCCCGGCTTTCTTTACCACAAGGCCCGCTATGATCCTCGACCAGACCCGTGAGTCGATCCAACCCGGTTGCAGTCCAACGGCCGCTATGACAGCGCTGTCGTTGCGCTTATCCTGGGTGGGTTCGACTGTCGGCATGGCCAGGGGGTACCGGACGGGTCGATCCGCGAACCGGGGCTTGCAGTCGCCTGCGGTCTCGAACCAGGTTACGACTTGCGGTGGCGTCGGCCACCCCGCCGTCGCGTGAGTCGCCGCCTATACCCACCTGAGTCTTAACGATCGAGGAATCTTTCATGTCATTTGGTACGAGTTTCGCCATCTTATGCGCCCTGGTGGCCATCGGATATGGCGTCTGGTCAGTCCAGTGGATTCTGAAATTGCCGGACGGCAACGCGCGCATGCGCGAAATCGCCGCCGCCATTCAAGAGGGCGCTCAGGCGTACCTCAATCGCCAGTACACGACGATTGCGGCCGTCGGCGGCATCCTCGCCGTTTTCATCTGGGTCTTTCTGGGTTGGAATACCGCGTTTGGCTTCGTGATCGGTGCCGTGCTCTCCGGCGCCACCGGTTACATCGGTATGTACATCTCGGTGCGCTCCAATGTGCGTACCGCTCAGGCCGCCCACAATGGTCTGGATGCGGCACTGCAGGTGGCGTTCCGCGGTGGTGCGATCACCGGCCTGCTGGTCGTGGGTCTGGGGCTCTTGGGTGTTGCCGGCTATTACGCCATGCTGGGCGGTGTCGGCGGTGATCAGGACAAGATCCTGCACGCGCTGGTCGGTCTGGGCTTCGGCGGCTCCTTGATCTCGATTTTTGCCCGGTTGGGCGGCGGCATCTTCACCAAGGGCGCCGACGTGGGCGCCGACCTGGTGGGTAAGGTCGAGGCCGGCATCCCCGAGGATGACCCACGCAACCCGGCGGTCATCGCCGATAACGTGGGCGACAACGTGGGCGACTGCGCCGGTATGGCCGCTGACCTCTTCGAGACCTATGCGGTGACCACCGTCGCCACCATGCTGCTTGGCTGGCTGCTCGTGAAAAGCACCGACGCGGTGATCTACCCGCTGGTCCTGGGCGGCGTGTCCATCGTCGGCTCGGTGGTCGGTACCTTCTTCGTCAAGGCGAATGAGGGCGATGCCAAGATCATGATCGCCCTCTATAAGGGCCTGGCCGTGGCCGGCGGCATTGCTGCGGTGGCCTTCCTGCCCATCACCTTCATGGTTCACCCGCTCCCGACTGCCGGTGCGAACTTCGCGCTGTATCTGGCCTCCCTGGTGGGCCTGGCCCTGACCGCCGCCCTGGTGGTGATCACCGAGTACTACACCGCCACTGAGTATGCCCCGGTGCGTCATATCGCCGCGGCCTCCCAGACCGGTCATGCCACCAACATCATCGCCGGCCTGGGCGTGTCCATGAAGGCGACCGCCGCCCCGGTGCTGGTCATCTCCTTGGCCATCCTCGTCTCCTTCTGGCTCGCCGGACTCTATGGCATCGCCATTGCAGCCACCGCCATGCTCTCCATGACCGGCATCATCGTCGCACTGGACGCCTATGGTCCGATCACGGACAACGCCGGCGGCATCGCCGAAATGGCCAAGATGGATGAGAAGATCCGCGGCATCACCGATCCGCTGGACGCGGTGGGCA
The DNA here is from genome assembly GCA_903837595.1 of uncultured Thiodictyon sp. Taxonomy (GTDB): domain Bacteria; phylum Pseudomonadota; class Gammaproteobacteria; order Chromatiales; family Chromatiaceae; genus Thiodictyon. Next base: position 44,827 of record CAILVI010000095.1, on the reverse strand, counting down.
ACACCACCAAGGCCGTCACCAAGGGCTATGCCATTGGCTCTGCCGGTCTCGCCGCCCTCGTCCTGTTCGCCGATTACACCCATGCGCTGGGCGGTACGCCGGACTTCAGCCTGAACAACCACATGGTCATCATTGGCCTGTTCATCGGCGGTATGGTGCCCTATCTGTTCGGCGCCATGGCGATGGAGGCGGTTGGACGTGCGGCCGGCGGTATCGTCAATGAGGTCCGTCGCCAGTTCCGCGAGATGCCGGGCATCATGAAGGGCACCCAGAAGCCGGATTACTCCCGCGCCGTGGACATGCTCACCAAGGATGCCATCCGTGAGATGCTGATCCCGTCCCTGCTGCCGGTGGGCCTGCCGATCCTGGTTGGCCTGATCCTCGGGCCCATCGCCCTGGGCGGTATGCTGATCGGTACCATCGTCACCGGTCTCTTCGTGGCCATCTCCATGACCGCCGGTGGCGGTGCCTGGGACAACGCCAAGAAATATATCGAGGACGGCAACTACGGCGGCAAGGGCTCCGAGACCCACAAGGCGGCAGTCACCGGCGACACCGTCGGCGACCCCTACAAGGACACCGCCGGCCCGGCCATCAACCCGTTGATCAAGATCATCAACATCGTGGCCCTGTTGATCGTGCCCTTGATGCACTAAGCCTGGCGTCCGCCGGATACCCCGTTAATTGGGATTTCCGGCGGTCTCCTGGACTACAATCGGCGCATCAGGCGCCTGGAGAAGGACCCGCAAGGGTCCTTTCCATTTTTCGGCATCTTTTTCCCCTTTAGAACCCACACGAGGTCCAGTCATGGATTTATCCAAGGTATCCCGCGGCGCCAATGTGCCGAACGAGATCAATGTCATCATCGAGATCCCGTCGCACGCGGAGCCGGTCAAGTATGAGATGGACAAGGAGACCGGTGCCATGTTCGTGGACCGCTTCATGTCCACCGCCATGCACTACCCCTGCAACTACGGCTATGTCCCCCACACCCTGTCGCTCGACGGTGACCCGGTGGACGTGCTGGTGCTGGCCCCCTATCCGCTGATCCCGGGCTCGGTTATCAAGTGCCGCCCCGTCGGCGTGCTGACCATGACCGACGAGTCCGGCGACGACGCCAAGATCCTGGCAGTGCCGATCGACAAGCTCTTCAAGGGCTATCACCACGTCGAGAGCTTCCGCGATCTGCCCATCTTCCTGCTCGAGCAGATTGCTCATTTCTTTGAGCACTACAAGGACCTGGATCAGGGCAAGTGGGTTCGGGTCGGCGGCTGGAAGGGCATCGACGAGGCCAAGGCCGAGATCCTGGCGAGTGTGAAGATGTTCGAGGACGCCCCGGAGAAGCCGGCGTTCTAATGCTGACCCACTTTAACGCGGCGGGCGAGGCCCACATGGTGGATGTGGGCGACAAGCCCGCCACCCGCCGCGTCGCGGTGGCCGAGGGTCTGATCCGGATGGACCCCAAGACGCTGGTCCTGATCGAGCAGAGCGGGCACCGCAAGGGCGATGTGCTCGGCATTGCGCGCATCGCCGGCATCATGGGTGCCAAGCGGACCGCGGACCTCGTGCCCCTGTGCCATCCCCTGGTGTTGACCCGGGTGGAGGTCGTGCTTGACAGCCGCGCGGCGGAATCGGCGGTATACTGCCGGGCAACGGTCGAGACCACTGGCCAGACCGGGGTCGAGATGGAGGCACTGTGTGCCGTTCAGGTCAGTCTCCTGACGGTCTATGACATGTGTAAAGCGGCGGATCGCGGGATGACCATCACCACCGTTCGCCTGCTGGAGAAGACCGGAGGCAAGTCGGGCCCTTGGTCGCGCTCCCCGGACGCAGACCAGGCAGAGACCCAGGCAGGCGTTTCTTAACCAATCGCGAACAGCCGGTGTTGGTATGCGCCGCGCCGCATGGCCCCAAGAGGTCACGATGGGACAGTTCATCGAGTGGTCCGATGCCATGAGCGTCGGGATCGACGAGATCGACAATCAGCACAAGCTGCTGGTTGGCATGGTCAACGAGATGCACGAGGCGATCCAGTCACGTCAAAGCGCCGCCGTGGTGGGCGACATACTCACGCGGCTCGCCGACTACACCAAGGTCCACTTCGCGGCCGAGGAGGGGCTGATGCGTATCATCGACTACCCTGGCTATCAGTCACATAAGGCCGAACACGAGGAACTGATCCGCGGCGTGCTGGAACTCCAGCAAAAGGTGGCTGCCGGCAAGACCACCATCGGTTTTGAGCTGATGCACTTTCTCAAGAGTTGGCTCACCGATCACATCATGTGGAGTGATCTGCAGTACGTTGAATGCTTGATCGACACCGGGGCCAAGGCCAGGATCACGCAGAAGTCCTGGGTCGGGCGCCTGCGCGATCGTCTACCTATCTAATGCACTCACGGCATTGATTACAGTCGTTCGCCTGCTTGAGAAGACCGGCTGCAGGTCATGTCCCCCGGATTGGAAAGAATCAGGGACGCAGGCAGGCTTTCCTTAACCTATCACGAACCGCCCGGTGTCGGCACGCCGCGCCGCATGGCCCCAAAGAGGTCCGGATGACAACCTTCTTCGAGTGGTCCGACGCCTTGAGCGTCGGGGTCGACGAGATCGACAATCAGCACAAAGTGTTGCTTGGCTTGGTCAACGAGATGCATGAGGCGATCCAGGCGCGACATAGCACCAGCGTAGTGGGCGGCGTGCTTGAACGGCTCGCCGATTACACCCAAAGCCACTTCGCGGCGGAGGAGAACCTCATGCGTCTCCTGCGTTATCCGGGCTACGCAGAACACAAGGCCCAACACGAGGCATTGATGCTCCGCGTGGTGGAATTCCAGCAGAAGGTGGATGCCGGCAAGACCGCCATCGGTTTCGAGCTGATGCACTTCCTCAAGGTCTGGCTCACCGGGCACATCATGTCGAGCGATCAGCGCTATGTCGAGTGCTTGATTGATGTTGGGGTCAAGGCCAAGCTCAAGCAAAAGTCCTGGGCCGGGCGCCTGCGCGATCGTCTGCCTATCTGATGCACTCATGTCATTAATCAACCCAGGCTATTGATGAATTCATTTTATCAGGGCGCGCGCTTCCTCACCGCCGCCACCCGTATCGACCAGGGGCCCCTTGATGAGGGGCACGAGGTCGCCTTTGCCGGCCGCTCAAACGCCGGCAAGTCCAGCGCGATCAATGCGATCTGTCACCAGCGAGCACTCGCCCGTACCAGTAAGACCCCGGGTCGTACCCAGCTGCTGATCTTCTTCAACCTCGACGACGCGCGTCGGTTGGTGGACCTGCCTGGCTATGGCTATGCCCGGGTCTCCGAGGCCATCAAGTTGGAATGGCAGGCGCACATGGCGACCTATCTGGAGCGGCGCGAGTCACTCTCCGGGCTGGTCATCGTGATGGACTGCCGCCACCCCCTGGCCGACTATGACCGGCAGATGCTGGCCTGGGGCCGCCGGGCGAACCTGCCGATCCTGCTGCTGCTCACCAAGGCCGACAAGCTCAAACGTGGTGCCCTGATCGCCACCGTGCGGGCCGTGGAAAGCGAGGCCGCCCGGCTCGCCGGGAAAGCGGCCGGGGACCAGGATGGAAAGGTCGAGGTGCTGACCTTTTCCGCCATGGAACAGGCGGGGGTGGAACCGGTGCAGGCGTGGCTTGATGGACGGCTTGGGGTCATGCACCACGAGTAATCACCACAGCACGCGGATACCGGCCTTGTCCTGCTGCCATCTGTGATCGGTTTAGCAGACGTTGCGAGAGAGTGCGACTCTACTTGCGAATGAGGCAGGGACAGTGCCGACACGCGCGTCCCCGAGGCCACCGGATACCGGAAGAGGCCGGCGGGGGTGGTGGCGAAGTCCTCCGGGGTAGCTGTAACTGTACATTGTGCCGCATGGCAACAGTTCTTCATCGACCACGGGGTCAAGACCAAGATCAAAGAAAAGTCCTGGGCCGGGCGCCTGTGGGACCATCTGCATATCGGATCAGCCTAGCACCAGCGGTTGGTTCGGCAGTTCGTTTGCGCGGTCGCCGGTGGTCGGGAAATGCACGGTCAGTTGTGCATCGATTTCGCGAATGCCTTGGAGCGCGCCAGTCTCGAACTGACCGCGTTGAAACGCTTGGCTCATGTGTCGGCAGACGTCTGCCCAAGACTCCGGCCTGACTTTGGTGTTGATGCCTCGGTCGGCCACGATCTCTACCCGTCGTTCGGCTAGCAAGAGATAAACCAACACCCCGCTGTTTTCTTCGGTATCCCATACGTGCAGCTCACTGAATAGTTCCAGCGCGCGGGTGCGTGCGGTGGTGCCGCGCACGAGTTGCAGCAAGTCGAGGTTGGCTTCGATGACAAAGCGGATTTCGCCGCGATGGTGGCCTTCCGCGACGGTGATTTCGTGCTCAATGGCGTCCAGCACCGGTCGGGGGAAGCATTGCCGCAAGCGCCAGGGAAAATAGAAAAGGTGTTGAACGAATCTGTGCATCATCTTGCCCTTACCAGCTGCCGGAGGCACCGCCCCCGCCGCCCGAGCCCCCACCGCCGCTGAAGCCCCCGCTACTGCTCCAACCGCCGCCGGTGCCGCCCCACCAGCCCGAGCTGCTGTTGCCCCGCCGGCCCTTGCCGCCGCGGCTGCGTGTGCCGCCGATACCACCGAAGAGCAGCACGAATACAAAAGAAATTAGCGCGGCGGCAGCGATAGCGAGCAATGACGCACCAAAGAGCCAGAGCAGCACGCTGACCAACCCGGCGGTCACCGTTGCGCCTAAGAAGTAGCCGAGGATCATGCGTAATACACCGCCGACAAAGATCACGCCAAACACCAGAAAGCCAAGATACTCATCAATCGCTTCCAAGTCGCGATTCGGCGCGTGTGCCGGCGGTAGGGGCTCGCCGTCCACCAATCCGATCATGCGCCCCAGGCCGGCGGCAATGCCGCCATAGAAGTCGCCGCGTTTGAAGGCCGGTGTGATGTCTTCGGCGATGATGCGCTTGGCCGTAGCGTCGGGGATCACGCCTTCCAGGCCATACTGGGTTTCAATGCGCAACCGGTGGTCGTCTTTCGCCACCAACAGTAGCGCGCCGTCGTCCACTCCCTTGCGCCCCAGTTTCCACTGGTCCAATACGCGCCGCGCGTATTGTTCGATGGTCTCGGGCTGGGTGCTGGGCACGATCAGCACACCGATCTGCGCGCCTTTGCGTGTTTCAAGATCGGCCAGATCGCGCTCGATCGATTGCTGCTGTTGCGGCGTGAGGGTCTGTGTCAGGTCCGTCAAACGCGCGGTGAGCGGCGGCACGGCGATCTCGGCCCTTACCGGCGCCACGCCGAGCGCCCACAAGAGCACCCACCAGAGCAGGACGCCCCACCGACCAAGGACTCGGGGTTGCCGCATCGTTACTGGGCCGGGAGCGGGGCCGGAACCGGAGTGCCGAAATCGACCCGTGGCGGGCGGGAGATTTCTCTTTCGTTCTCCACCGTAAAGTTGGGCTTCACCTCATAGCCAAACAGTCGCGCGGTGAGATTGGACGGGAACTGCCGCACCGTGGTGTTGTAGTCCTGTACCGCCTTGATATAGCGATTGCGGGCGACCGTAATGCGGTTCTCGGTCCCCTCAAGCTGCGCCTGCAGGTCGCGGAACAGGCCATCCGCCTTCAGTTGCGGATAGTTTTCAGCCACCACCAGCAGCCGCGACAAGGCGCTGCTGAGTTGGCCCTGCGCTGCCTGGAATTCTTTGAACGCGGCCGGGTCGTTAATCAGCTCCGGCGTCATCCGCACCTGCCCGACCTGCGCCCGCGCATTGGTTACTTGCGTGAGCACCTCTTTCTCATGCGCGGCATAGCCCTTCACCACATTCACCAGATTGGGGACCAGATCGGCGCGCCTTTGATATTGGTTGAGCACCTCCGACCAGCCGGCCTTGATCTGTTCGTCCTGTGATTGCAGCCGGTTGTAGCCGCAACCGGGCAAAGAAGCCAACGCCAGTAATGTACACACAACCAGAAATAAACGTCGCAGCATCGGTTGTTCCTCTTGCGGTTAACGGCAGTGACTCTTTGCGTCCGTTGGCCCTTGAGCATCGTTCCGGCCAGCCGGTCCGTCTGCAACCGGAGGTCGAGGCTTTAGCCGGTGGCGGTTTCCGGCATACCCAAGAGAAAGTCAGTGGCGCATGCCCCCGGACCGGCTAAAGCCTCGACCTCCGGTGCGCAAGGCCTGGACAGCGGTCGCACCCGGGTATACCAATGATCTTAGCCGCCCCGGGGGGCGCGGGCAAGGGCGATCGCGCTTAGGTCAAGATGCCGACCGACCGGCAGAAACAAGGTGTCTTGTCCTGCGGCGCAAGTGCCGCAGACTCCCGCCCCCAGACCAGATAGCGATGAGGATGAGTGCTCCTGACTCGCCTTGCGCCTTGCTGGAGCGACCTTGAGGCGAATCGACAGCCAGCCATGGCCGGGACTATAATTCTGGGAAGATAAAACCACTACTGTTTGCCGGTTTTTCGCTGGACGATCATGGCTAGCGATTCCCGCCTCGAGGATACCAGGATCATCGATTCGTCTGGCAACGTCTTCGTCGACTTGGGATTCCCTCCTCATGAAGCAGAAGTCTATGCATTGCGGAGCGAATTGATGAATCGCTTGGAGCAGCTGATGCGCGAGCGCGGTTGGTCGACTGCGGAATCCGCTGTCCGCTTGAATATTGGGATAGCGCGAGCAGCCGAGTTGATGTGTGGAAAGTGGCAGAATTTCAGCCTGGAAACCCTGGTTACACTGGCCGCGCGTGCCGGACTCTGAATACGAATGGAATTGACTGAGAACGCTTGAGTCAGGTGGAAGTTGCTGACCAGACAACCAAAAGACGCTGAACCGCAGGGGCTTTACAAGGTGCGGGATGCCCCCGGCCTGAAGCACAACGATGCCCTGAGGTCGGTTTTTGTAGCCCGGGAACACTATCAGGGACGATATGAGCAGTTCCCCGCTAAGATCGCGCGGGCGCTTCTCGTGACACCTTGGCGAGGTTTAAGGCGATCGCGGAAGCAGCCAAGGCGGACCTTGCTGTGGCGGTGGAGACTGTCGTTCACCGGGTTGGGCATCAGGTGGCCGGGACGCAAGAACTGCGCTGGGGCGCGCTTGTTTCTCGCTATCGCCGTGATGCTCGCCCGCGCGGTCTGGTTCGGGATCTACATGGAAAGCGTCGGCTGGGGCTCGGGGCTGGCGGTCGGGTTACGCGCCGCCCTAGAACGGAGTAGGCAGGAGTATACTGCTAGCCTGATCGCCGCAGGACTTGCAAGTGCTTGAAAATCCGATGACCAAAGCCGATTCCGTTCAGATACGCGAAACCGATGCACTGACCGGCCTCCGAAGCCTACCCGACGATTCAGTTCAGGTTGCACTCACATCCCCGCCCTTTTACTTGCTTCGACGCTACGGGACTATCGCCACCTGGCCGGACGGCTGGGAAGGCGAACTTGGGCATGAATCCCATCCCAATGAATTTGTGCGCCATTTGCTCCACGTCTTTGACCAAGTGTGGCGTGTGCTGAAGGACGATGGCTGCCTCTGGGTCAACCTGGCAGATACCTACAATAATCGTCAAGGTAAGAAGGGCACCACCAACGCCCCCGATGGTTCCAATGGCCGCTTTGCCGCGGGCGGAAAAGGCTATGCGGAATCGTTGCGTCAACAGCCTGAGTTTTTCAAGCACTATGTTCCCAACATCGGACACAAGTCCGAGATGGGGGTGCCGTTCCGTTTTCACCTTGCCATGACCGATTCGGAGTTCCGAGCCTTTGTCGGCGCCCCCCCTGGGCCGCAGTGGATCTGCCGGCGCACCATCATCTGGGCAAAATCGCTGGTCAACCTCGAAACCCAACAGGCCCGCGGTAATGCCATGCCCGAACCGACCCTTGATCGCCCATCCCGCAACTACGAATTTCTATTTCTCTTTTCCAAGCGGCCCGATTATCGTTTCGATCGCAAAGCCATCGATATTCCTGCACGCTCCAGTGTGCGACGCGGGGATCGGGCAAATTGCGGATCGGTATGGCAAACCGCAGCCGAGGTCATGTCAGACAGTGACGACTGCCCTGACGGCCTGTGGCAAATCAATCCCGAGGCGTCGCCCTATCGGCATGTTGCGATGTGGCCGCGGTCGCTGGTCAGACAAATGTTGCTTCCTACCACCAGACCCGGCGATACCATTCTGGACCCCTTCGCCGGTAGCGGTACCACGGGGCAAGTGGCGGTTGAGCTAGGCCTGAACGCCGTTCTCATCGAACCTTCCGTCATGGCCAGGGATGCCCTATCCGACCGGCTCGACGGGCTTAACTTGGCACTTCAGTTTTGACACGTCGACCATGAGCACATCCGATCAACAGGAAACACCCATACCAGACACCGAGCGTGAGACGGTCGAACGGGTGTTCGGAGCGGAGAATCGTGCGCGTCTGCTGAAGCGATATTTCGATGCGAATGACACAATCACGACACAAGACGCCTGGCGCCACGTCTACCGACTTTTGCTGTGGATCGATCGCACTACAGCACTCGCCCATTGTTATGAATCGGACAAGGCCCAGCCTGGTCGGGCCTGGTATGAGCGTAGCCTAGCCTTTCACGACTGGTTGGCGACCGCCCTCAATTTAGAGCCCGGCGAACTGGGCGACACCATCGACTGGCTATTTCGGGAAGCCATCGGCGACCTCGCTAGTCAGGCCGTGACCTCCCGTAGCGCGGCCTATGAGACGCAGCGCGCGCACTACGTCGGCAGAGGTTTCCCTGAACCGGGCGAAGATCCCGAATTGGTCGGAATCATCCGAGAGATGCTGGCCCCATGGATGGATCGGCGGCCGCCCGACGACGAGCTGCGTAAACTGACCCGGCGCATTCATGCGCACCTGAGCCAGGAGAACGAGAGACGAAATCTCGTCGGCGAAGGATTCGAAGATGTCATCGCGGCGGTTGTCTCCCGCCTGACCGACACCACTGACCATGCGATTCGCAACCGCGCTGTGCTGCATGACTTGCCCGGTTTTCACGCACCGGCACCGAACGAAAAGATCAAAAAGGTCGATCTCGCCATCATCGGCCCAAGACAACGAAACCTGATTAGCGCCAAATGGAGTATCCGTGCGGATCGTGAAGAACAGTTCCTGAGCGACTTTGAAGCCTATGCGCGGTTGGAATCGGCTGGGCAGAATTTCTCCTACACCCTGATTACCAACGAGTTCGACGCAGCACGCCTCAAAGCCGCCTGCGAGCGCCGCCGGCAGAATGCATTGCTATTCACACACGTGGTTCATATCAATCCCAAGGGAGTGTTGGCGGCCTATGGGGAAACAGGCCGCGGGGCTGCGAAGCAAATACGCACCCATGTCGAGACCGGGCGACTCATGGATCTGGCAACTTGGCTGGAGAGAGTGATTTTTTCTTGATTGAGGGCCATAGGACAGATTCCCGCAGGGCGAGCCGCCATTGCCCAGACCGCCTAGGGTGGAACTGTCTGGGCGGTTCCGCCCTCCTCAGTTAACCATCGCTGGGCAGGGTCCTCGCTATCCGGCTAGGACGATGAGGGTTCGTCTGAGAGCCACCGATCGATCCCCACCTCTTATGCCCCCTAAAATCCCCCTCCCACCCCGCGGTGCCACCGCCAATCCGGACAGCCGCTTCGCCGCCTGGCGTCGTGAGTCGGAAGACGACGGCTGGCCTGCGGGCGAGGCACCGCCGCCGCTGCGCACGGTGGTGGAGGTGGACACAAGCCGCACCGTCATCAGCTACAACCAGTCGCCTGATCTGTGTTTCGACCGCTCGGTCAATCCCTACCGGGGCTGCGAGCACGGCTGCATCTATTGTTATGCCCGGCCGAGTCACGCCTGGCTCGGGCTCTCGCCGGGGCTGGACTTCGAGACCCGGCTCTTCCATAAACCGGACGTGGCTGCTCAATTGGAGGCGGAACTGGCTGCGCGGCGCTATCGGCCGGCGACCCTGCTGCTGGGTGCCAACACCGACCCCTATCAGCCCATCGAGCGCGGTCTGAAACTTACCCGCCAAGTCTTGGAGGTGCTCGCCGACTGCCGCCACCCGGTCGCTATCACCACCAAGTCCGCGCTGGTGCTGCGCGACCTGGACCTGCTGGCCCTCATGGCCGAGCAGCGGCTCGCCGCGGTGCTGGTCTCGGTGACCACCCTGGACCGGGAACTCGCGCGGCGCCTGGAGCCCCGCGCCGCGGCACCGCAGCGTCGGCTGGAGGTAATCGCCGCCCTGGCGGGGGCCGGGATACCGGTGGGGGTGCTGGTGGCCCCCGTGATCCCGGGGCTCACCGATGCCGACCTGGAGCGCATTCTGGAGCGCGCCGCCGCGGCCGGGGCGACCCGCGCCGGGACTGCGCTGATCCGGCTGCCCAATGAACTCGGGGGGCTGTTCGATGATTGGTTGCGCACCCACTATCCGCAGCGTGCAGAAAAGGTCCTGAGCCTGATTCGTCAGTGCCGCGACGGTCAGCTCACTGACGCGCGCTTCGGCGCGCGCATGACCGGCGCCGGGCCGGTCGCGGACCTGCTGGCCCAGCGCTTTCGTCTCACCACCCGCCGCCTGGGGCTTGCCGGGCGGATGGACCCGCAGGACCACGGTTGGGGCTTGGATACGCGGCGATTCCGGGCGCCACGGCCCGGCGGAATCCAGCTCGACCTGTTCGATGACCGCTGACGTCGGGCCGCTTGGGTGACGCCGCGGCACAGGTCCACGGTCACGCTTGACCAGTCGCTACAGCCAGGCGTCAACCCGATGTCTGGCTGGCTGAATCAGCGATAGACGCGTACGCCGTTGCGATAGTAGTACTGCCTGTTGCCACTGGTGTAGTAGCGCCTGTTGCCATTATTATTGCTGAAGTAGCGCTTGTTGCCATGGCCATCCCTGTAGTAATGCTTATTGCCCTGCTTATTGCCCTGGTTATATGCGTTGCCCCGGTGGTTCGCCGCCTTCTGCTGCACCACTGGCGCCGGGTGCTGGGTAGCCGCTGCGCGCTGTTGCTTGGTACATCCGGAGCCCCAGGTGTCATCGATACAGGTGGCCGCGCCTGCATTCGTCATGATGGTCATCATGAGTAGCCCGCTACACAAGGCCGTAAGGATCGTCTTCATGTTGTTGTTCCGCTAGTTGGTGATTGACGTCCGCTGGCCCCTGCTGACCATTCGCCGTCTGGGTGACTGGTTCATTCTGCCTACGTCATCACGTATAGTCGGAGCGGGTGGAGTGGGTCTGTGCGGCAGCGCACCCGGGCTTGTCGGTGGGCCAGGTGTGCAGAATGTCAGTGCTTTGCGATGGGCGGGAAATCATCGGCTTGAGCCGTTGCTCCTTGGCGATGATCAAGCAATATCTTGCGCAATCCAGATCCCGACAAACCCTTGCGGGGGGCGCCGGCATGCGGTGTTGCTCTACGCTCATCGCCAAGTGCGGAAGTGAGGCGCTGTAGGTGCGACTTAAGTCGCACCTACACTTGGCGGTCTGCTGATTCTTGGAAATCGTCTAAGGCGAGCTATCCCGCGCACTTGTCCCGCGGTTCACGAGCGCGGGGGTACGGTGTGACCAGGATGATGACCAAGGGGCGGGTTCGCGGCGGCCAGCCGCTATTTGGCCACCGGGGCGGGCGCCGACGCGGGTGGTGCCGCAGCTGCGGACGGCCCTTGCCACATGTCGCCTTCATCATAGGGCATGGGGCCGCCCTGGTAGGGGCCATAGCCGTAGCCCGGATAGCCGCCCTGGGGGCCGTAGCCGTAGCCGCCGCCGCGCGGGGGCATCGGCGGCATGGACCAGTCCGGTCCCTGCGCGCGCGCACCACCGCGTCCGAACAGGGCCTGGGCGGCCTCCCGTTGCTCCGGGGTCAGGGCCTCGACGGTCTTACGATACTGCTCGAACCGCTCCTGATCGGCCTTGCGCCGCTGCTCGGCAGCCACCCACGGTGGGGTCTCGGGCAGTTCCACACCATGCTCGGCGGCCCGTGCCCGGTGCTCCTTCCAGTGCGCTTCGCGCGCGGCCTGGCGCTCTTGCGGGGTCATTTGCATCATGTGGTCGCAATGCGCCGGGTCCATGGTGCTCGCCGCGGCCGGGGCGCCGGCGGGGGCGCCGGGATTGGCCGCGGTCGGTGCGGCCGGTGCCGCCACCGGCGCCGCAGCGGGTACGGGGGCTGCGGCCGGCGCCGCCGCCAGGGCGATCCCCTGACTCAAGGCCAGGGCGAGTACGCCGGCGGATGCGAATGTCAGGGGCCTGGGGGTCTCGAACATGCTCTGTCTCCTCGTCGATGGTGTCGGATCGGTACGACCCGTCAAGCCCTGCAAGATGCCCTCAGGCGTCTGTTAATTCAAGGCATCCTGACGGGGTGACCGTCGTTGCGCGGGGCCTGGGCCGGCTGGTGCAATGTAACCGACTCGCCCGCCAGGGGGCAGTATCGCCGTGCCGCGCCGGGCCGCTGACGGGTTAAACTGGCGCCGCCGTCGCCGGACGGCGCTATCCACGCGCGGTTGGCCGCGCCCCAGTCGGAGGTCCTTATGCGTATCGGCGATCTGATGAGCGAGAGCGGGGTCGGGTTCGGCACCAGTGGTGCCCGCGGGCTGGCGGTGGCGATGACTGACCGGGTCTGTCATGCCTACACGGCGGGCTTCCTGCAATACCTGCTCGCCGCGGGTGCCGCCACGCCCGGATGCGAGGTCGCCCTGGCCGGCGATCTGCGCCCCAGCACCGGGCGCATTCTGGCCGCCTGTGCCCGCGCCGTCCTGGATCTGGGCTGCCGCCCACGCAACTTCGGCCGCATCCCCAGCCCCGCGGTGGCCGCCTACGGCATCGCCCACGGCATCCCCTCATTGATGGTGACCGGCAGTCACATCCCCGATGACCGCAACGGCATCAAGTTCAACCTGCCGACGGGGGAGGTGCTGAAGGCCGACGAGGCCGGCATCCGCGCCCAGACGGTCAGCCTCCCGGCGGGCCTGTTCGATGCGGACGGGATGCTCGCGGCCGGTGAGCCTGATGCCCTGCCGCCGGAGGAACCGCTGGCCTATGACGCCTATGTGCGTCGCTATCTGGACTTTTTCCCGGCCGGTTGTCTCGCCGGATTGCGCGTCGGTGTCTATGAGCACTCTAGCGTCGCCCGGGAGGTCTATCGTGTGGTCTTGGAGGGTCTGGGTGCCCAGGTGACCCGGCTCGGCTGGTCGGATCGCTTCATCCCGGTCGATACCGAGGCGATCCGCCCGGAGGATGTCGTCCTCGCCCGGGACTGGGCGGCCACCGGCGCATTCGATGCCCTGGTCTCGGCCGACGGTGACGGCGACCGTCCACTGGTCGCCGGCGCGGACGGCGAGTGGCTGCGCGGCGACATCGCCGGCATCCTGTGCGCCCGTGCGCTTGGGGTGCGTGGGCTCGTCACGCCGGTCAGCAGCAACACCGCGGTGGAGCGCTGCGGGGCCTTCGCCCAGGTCCTGCGCACCCGCATCGGCTCGCCCTTCGTGATCGAGGGGATGGCGCAACTGAGCGCCCACGGGCTGGCCCCGGTGGCGGGATATGAGGCCAACGGCGGTTTCCTGTTGCAGACCCCGATCGAGCGCGCCGGGCGCACCCTGGCCGCACTGCCCACCCGTGATGCGGTGCTGGTGGCCGTCACCATCCTCCTGGCGGCGGTCGCGCAGGGACGGCCGGTGGCGGCCCTGGCCGCCGACCTGCCGGCGCGCTTTACCTACAGTGACCGCATCAAGGACTTCCCCACGCAAGTGAGCGCGGCGCGGCTCGCCGCCCTGACGGGCAATGACGCGGCGGGCAATCTGGCCGCCGTGGCGGCGGTGTTTGCTCCGGCCTTCGGGCCGGTCGCCGGACTCGACGACACCGACGGGCTGCGCATCACCTTCGCGAGCGGTGAGATCGCCCACCTGCGCCCCTCCGGCAACGCGCCGGAACTGCGTGCCTATACGGAGGCGGACAGTCCGGCGCGGGCGGCGCAGATGAACGCGATCTGCATGGGTATCCTGGCGGGTTGGCGGGGCGAACGCGGCTAGTCCCGCGCATCATGTCAATCAATGCACGGCAGTTGGACTGAGGGGGGCTCATGGCAGACCTGGGCACGGCACCTGAGATCAAGGTCTGCCCGCGTTGCGGCCGGGTGTTTGAGTGTCGACGAAACGACCCCGCACACTGCGACTGTGCCCGGGTGGAACTCTGCGCGGCGACCCGGTCGGCCATCAACGGACGGTATCGGGACTGCCTGTGCCTGCCTTGCCTGACCGCCCTGGCGGCCGGGGCGGACCTGGCAGGGGATGCCCCCAAGGCGCAAGCATAGGATTGCCGGTACTGCGCAAGGTCAGACGCTGTTGATTCGGTTCCGGCGATGCTGACTAAGCTCGGACAGCGACGCCGCGAGGTGCGAGAGAATGCGCCGCTGCGTCAGCCGCTCGTCGCCGGGTCCACGGCTATCTCGACGCGATCCCGCCCATTTTCCTTGGCGCGGTACAGCGCGGCATCGGCGGCGTCCAGTACGGCCTGGCCGCTCGCGCCGTGAACCGGAAAGACCGCGACACCCAATGAGAGGGTGACTCTCCCCAGCCGCTGCCCCGCGAAATCCACCGCAAGCGCGTGAACGTTGGCTCGCACTTCCTCGGCGCGTTGCTGTGCCAACTCCTGCGAGGCGCCGGGCAGGATGAGCGTGAACTCTTCGCCGCCATAGCGGCAGGCAATGTCATCGAGACGGATCTGCGTCTTTAGAAATTGGCCCAGCGCGGTTAATAACAGATCGCCCGCGCGGTGGCCGTAGGTGTCGTTGAAGTGCTTGAAAAGGTCGATATCCAGCATGAGCACGGCCACTGGCGCCTGGTGGCGTCTGGCGCGTTCGATCTCGCGGCTCAGGGTCGCGTCCATATAGCGGCGGTTGAAGAGCCCGGTCAGTGCATCGCGGATCGATTGCTGCCGCAAGGCCTCCCGCAGCTTCAGGTTGGACAGTGCCATGGCGATCTGTTCGGCGATCGTTTCGGCCAGTCGCTGGTTTTCCTGGCTAAGGGCCGGTGCGCCGGGCGCGCACCGCAAGTGCAGGAGGCCCAGCGCCTCGCCCTGCGCGATCAGCGGCACGCACAGATAGGGGCGCGCCGCATCTCCCGCGGCGGCGACGTGCCCGCAGATCAGGCCGGTTGCGCAATCATCTACGCGGTGAGCACATCCGCGCCGCAAGGCCCAGCACTCATCCATGGTAAAGGCCTCCGCTCTGGTGTCGCCGTCATTCCAGCCGATGACCGGCTCGATCCGATCGCGGGAGGGTGGAATCTCATACAGTGCCCCCGCCATGCCGGGAAAGATCTTCGCGATGGCCTGGGCAATCACGTGATGTGCTTCCGGCGGCGTGGTGCAGGCCTGCAGCAGATTGCCCATTTCACCCAAGAGGGTGAGTTCGCCGGTCCTTTGTTCAAGCGTTGCCACTGACAGCGAGAGCCTGTCATTGGCCGCCAAGAGTTCATCCTCGGCCTTCTTAATGTGCGAATTATCGGCGATGAAGGCAGTGTATCCGGTGATCGCGCCGGTGATGTCGCGTATCGGCGACATGGATGCACTGACATGCACCAGGCTGCCGTCTTTGCGCAAGCGCTGAGTCGCCAGGTTCGATAGCGTTTCGCCCCGTGCGAGCGCGACCAGAATGGCCGAATGTTCAGCCTGTTTTTCCGGTGGAACGGTTTGCAATGGGTGCGCCAGGGCCTCGGCCTCGCTCCAACCGAATAGGCGCTCGGCCGCGCGATTCCAGATCGTGACCTGCTTGTGGCTGTCCAGTTGGATCATCGCCAAGGGTGAGGACTGAATGATCGTCTCGAATTTCAGGCTGTGCTCGCGTAGCGCCTTGCTGGTCCGCTCGATCTCGTCCGCCATGCGATTGAACGCCCGCCCCAGTTCGCCGGGTTCACCGGGGGGCATCGCCTGCGGCGCGGGCATCGAGCCGGCCACGCTCAAGCTGTTGGACCGTCATCATGAGGGCGCGGATCGGGATCAAGGCGAGCCGGCGCAGGAGCAGATATTGCATGCCGATCTGCAACATGAAAAGGAAGATGAGTACTCCGGCCGCCTGCATAAAGCTTGAGTCGATGTGCCGCTCTGCCGCTGACAGCGACAAGTCGATGGATGCCGCGCCGATCACGTCCGATGCGCGCACTGGATCATAGGCGCCATGAATGGCCTGGGAGAGTCGGAGATAATGCTGACCAAAGGATGTATAAGAAAGAGAATAGGTCGCCTCCCGATCCCTGCCGCGCATGAGTTCTATCAATGCGTTTTGATCGGTGGTACTGCCCGGCGGCACGCCGCTGCTATCGGCCAAGACGCGCAGCCGATAATCCACGACGCTCAAACGGGCGATATCGGGAAAGCTCGCGGCGAATTCGGCGATGGAGCGGTTGAGACCCTTGCCCCTGGCGGGCGCACCCGACCGTAGGAGCGCCGGGTCTTCCTTGAGTAGGTGTGTGTCCTCCTTGAGCAAATGGACCAGCATTTCCAAGGGCGCCAGACCATAGGTCCGAATGCCGTTATACATCTGCGCGCGGATGCCAAAATAGAGGATGATGAGGCCCAAACCGACGGCGATGATAAAACCGATGGCCTGCCCGAATAGGATGCGGGCGGTGAGCGAGCGCGTGGGACGTTTCATCCGCGGGCTCCGACCACCGCGCGCCTGACGCCGGCCCAACCGAGCACCAACAGTCCGATCAGGGCGGCGCCGGCCGGCAGATAGCGATCGAACCACAGCAGTCGGCGACGGTCGGCGCGGATCTGGTCGGCGCGGATCAATATGTCGTCACCGGCCGTGGTTCCGGCCCAGCGCACGACCGGGGCGAGTTGCCGGCCAGTGGCGATGTCATAAACATAATCGCCTGACGGGCACCCCTCATCGAGCTTGAGCGTTTCGCCGGTCAGGGGCTCTACCCAAACCTTTAAGTAGAATTGATCGCCGGCGCATTTCACCTCCTGCCCGGCCGCGAGTGGGGCGCCGGGATAGCGCTCTGTGCCGGCATAGGATTGCGTATACTCTCCGCGGCCTTGGTAACCGTAGACATAGGTCGTCAGGCCGCCGATATTCTCTTCGCCCTGATAGTCGAGTGGGACCCCTTTGAGATAGCTGGCGCGCAGCCGGTAAGTCTTCTTTTCGGCATGCCGTGGGAAAACCAGTACCTGGCCCTGCAGCGCCGGCGCCGTATAGGCGCCGGTCGCCGGGTCGACCATCGCATCTATGATGTATTCATAGGCGACGGCGCCCGTCTCGACGTCACGGATGATGTAGCTATCCCTGATCTTGACGACGCGTGGACGCTCGGTAGCGGAGGCGATAGCGACGGAGCGCTGGTAGGTCGAAATGCGATTATCGGCCGGGAACCGCCCGGTGGCCGGGTCCGGTGCAGCGGTGATGCCGATATAATTGGCCTGCCAAGTCCAATCCGGCGGCAGACGCTGGGTCCACCGCGGCGCCAGTGCCAATTCCCAGCCGGCGGCCAGCAGGATCAGCAGGCTGCCGACAATCAGTAAGCTTTGGTGTATCATCAATAGTGGTTTCCGACCCGACAGGGCAAGCACGATGAGTATAGCGTTTTTACTGCGATCGATGCGTACGGCCTTGGGCGCGGTGCTTGCCGTGGCCATCAGTGCGGCGCCAGGCCTGGCGGCAGGCGTGGACCCGATCACGATCTGCCACGGGAGCGAGGCCGCGGCCCTAGTGCCGCTGGCGAAGCTCCAGGGTTTCTATCAGGTCGAAGGTCTGGAGGTGCAGACGCGGCACTTCCCGAGCGGCTTTCAGGCGCTGGCGGCGATGCTGGCCGGCGACTGTGCCCTGTCGACCGCCGCCGTCCCCCCGGTGGTATTCCAGGCACTGCACCGCGCCGACTTCCGCATCCTGGCGGCGCTCTCATCCTCCGGCCAATTCGAAGGCATCGTCGCCTACCGGGACCGCGGCATTGCGGCCCCGGCGGACCTGCGCGGCCGACGGATCGCGGTGGCGCGGGCGACCTCGGCACACTATTTTCTGGATATGTTCCTGGCCTCCCAGGGGCTGACCGCCGGCGATGTCACCGAGGTCTATCTGCAGCCCCAGGAGATCGGCCCGGCCCTGCTGGCTGGCTCGGTCGATGCCGCCGCCCATTGGGAGCCAAACATCCGCAACCTGGCCAAAGCGTTGGGTGAGCGTGCCCAGGTCTTCAGCTTCCCCGGTCTGGTGGTCAGCCCATTTCTGTTGTTGGCACGCCAAGACGTGGTTGAGCAGGCGGCCAGCCCGGTCCAAGCGGTCCTGCGCGCACTTATCCGGGCGGAACAGTCGATGGCCGCGGCACCGGACGAGGCTGCGCGGCTGCTGGCGCCTGTCTATGAGGAACCGGCCGAGAACTTCAAGTTTGTCCGCTCGCTGCACGAGTTCGGCGTCAGGCTCGACCAGCCGCTGCCCTTCATCCTGGAGAATGCGGCACGCTGGCAGATCGGTCTACTGCCGGCGCCCGAGCGGCCCCCGCTGCCGGACTTCATGCAGCTGATCGATCTCAAAGACCTGCGGGCGGTCAGGCCGCAGGCCGTCTCGATCGTCGATTAGGACCTGTAACATGTCCATCAAGACGCAATTGCGCGTTGCTGCCTGGTTGCCCGCACTCTTTGGGCTCGTCATCGGCGCGGGACTCTGGGTGTCCTGGCAGGGTGTGGACCGGGCGCGGGCGCGGGCGGAGCAGGCCGAGTTGAGCGTCCGCACTATCTCTGAGTTGAACGCCTTGACTCAGGAGTTCCTGCTCTACGGCGGGTCCCGTGTCGCCGGCCAATTGGCTAAACAGCAGGCGATTCTGGCCGCGAGCCTGGCCGCTGCGCGGTTCACCGCCCCCGAACAACGGGCATTATTGGAATCCATCCGGCAAGGCCAGGGCGACCTTGGGCGACTACTCAGACTCTTGCTTCAAGGGA
This sequence comes from uncultured Thiodictyon sp., assembly GCA_903837595.1. Taxonomy (GTDB): domain Bacteria; phylum Pseudomonadota; class Gammaproteobacteria; order Chromatiales; family Chromatiaceae; genus Thiodictyon. Next base: position 25,905 of record CAILVI010000095.1, on the reverse strand, counting down.
CGGCCGTCAGCCGCGATCAGCTCGCGGGCGCCTTGCTGGTCAAGGTCCAGGACCTGCGTTTCAAGGCGCGTCAGCTCGCCAGCCGCGAGCACTTGGAGGTGGTACAGATCCAGCGGCGGATCGATAACCTGGTGCTGGTCGCGCTCACGGTCTTGACCTTGCTCAGCGTCACCCTGTTGACCTGGCTCAGTCGGCGCCTGATCCACGGGCTGGAGCGGCTGGGGGCCGCGATGCACCGGGTGGAGGGCGGCAACCTCGCCTATCAGGTGACGGTCGAGAGCGGGGACGAACTCGGCCGGCTGGCCGCGGCCTTCAACGCCATGACCGGCCGCTTACGTGACTCCAAGACACTGGTGGAAGAACGCACCGCGGCACTCAGCCGGCGCACCGCCGAGTTGGAGACCGCCAACGCGGACCTGGAGGCCTTCAGTTATTCGGTGTCGCACGACCTGCGCGCCCCGTTGCGCGCGATCGACGGTTTCGCGGCGATCCTGCGCGAGGATTATGCCCCCCGGCTGGATGCGGAAGGGGTGCGACTGCTGGGCGTAGTCAGCGACAATGCCCGCCGGATGGCGCAACTGATCGACGATATCCTGGCGCTGTCGCGCGCCGGTCGCCAGACCTTGCGGCTGATTGAGCTCGATATGAACGCGCTGGTGCAGGAGGTCTGGCAGGGGTTGGAGCCGCAGCGGACCGGACGGGCGGTGGACCTGCACCTGGCCGAGTTGCCGCCCGCCTGGGGCGACCCGGGTGCGGTGCGTCAGGTCTGGCAGAACCTGCTGGGCAATGCGCTGAAATTCAGCCGGGACCGCCAACCCGCGGTGATCGAGGTTAGCGGGCGACCGGAGGCGGGTGAGACAGTCCCCGGGACGATCTTCTATCGTGTCGCCGACAACGGCGCCGGTTTCGACCCGGCCTATGCCGGCAAACTGTTTGGTCTGTTCCAGCGCCTCCACGGGATGGATGAATTCGAGGGCACCGGGGTGGGGCTGGCCATCGTCAAACGCTATATCGAAAAACACGGTGGGCGGGTGACGGGGGAGGGGCGCCTGGGTGCCGGCGCCACCTTCTGCTTCAGCCTGCCGGGAGGCCCCAATGACGAATGATTTGCCGGTGGATATCCTGTTGGTGGAAGACAATCCAAATGATGCCGAGCTGGCATTGCGCGCACTGAGTAAGCACAATCTGGCCAACCGGGTGGAGTGGATCAAGGACGGTGCCGCAGCGCTGGATTTTCTCTTTCATCGCGGCGCCTGGGCCGGACGCGGCAATGGCGTTCCCCGCCTCGTCCTGTTGGATTTGCGGCTGCCCAAGGTGGACGGCATCGAGGTCCTGCAACAGATCCGCGCCTGCGAGGCCACGCGCGCCTTGCCGGTCGTTGTACTTACCTCGTCTAAGGAGGAACGCGACCTGGTCGCCACCTATCAGTTCGGCGTCAACAGCTTTGTGTCCAAGCCGGTGGCCTTCGACGAGTTTGCCCGGACCGTGGCGGACCTCGGCCTGTACTGGATGCTGATCAACCGGGTTCCGCCAGGGATCGGGACCCCATCATGACTGAGCCCTTGCGCCTCCTGTTGCTGGAGGATTCGCTCACCGATGCGGAACTGAACGAACGGGAACTGCATAAGGCGGGCCTGGTCTTCATTGCACGGCGCGTGGATAAGGAACCCACCCTGATCGCGGCCCTGGATGAGTTCCGGCCGGACCTGATCCTGGCCGACTATCACCTGCCCGGATTCGACGGCATGCGGGCACTAGCGATCTGTCGCGAGCGTGCGCCCACCATTCCCTTCATCTTCGTCTCCGGTACCATGGGTGAGGAACTGGCGGTGGCGAGCATGAAGGCGGGTGCCACCGATTACATCCTGAAAGACCGCCTGGCGCGCTTGCCCGCGGCGGTCAATCGCGCATTGGATGAGCGGCGGGCCATCACTGAGCATGAGCGGGCGCAGGGCGCGTTGCATGAGAGCGAGGATCGCTATCATCAGTTGTTCGAGACCATCGGCAGCGGGGTGGTCATCTATCGGCCCGATGCAGCGGGCGCAACCTTCACCATCCAATCGTTGAACCGGGCGGTGGAGCGCATTGAGGGTGTGTCCCGTCAGGATTTGCTGGGGCGCGACGTCGCGACAGTCTTTCCCGGGGTCGCTGCCATCGGTCTACTTGATGCGCTGCAGCGGGTCGCCCGCACCGGTGTGGCCGAGCGGCTGGCGCCGGCGCGCTATCAGGATGAGCGAATCAGCGGCTGGCGTGAGAACGCCGTTTATCGGTTGGGCAGCGGTGAGGTGGTGGCGGTCTATGATGACGTCACCGAGCGGGTGGAGCGGGAGGCGCGCATCCGTCGGCTGAATCGGACCCTGCGGACCATCTCGGTCTGCAATCAGGTCATGGTGCGGGCACGCGCCGAGGATGAGTTGCTCCAGGCGATCTGCCACGACTTGGTCGAGGTGGGTAACTATCTGGTGGTCTGGATCGCCTATCCGGACCCGGCCGGCCCCGCGGGGCAGCGCACCGTCGCCTGGTGGGGGGACGAGGCGGCCTTTCGTGACCGGTGCGAAAGGGGGCGGGATAGCGCCCAGACCGCGGTTCAACTCCCCCTGGTTCACGATCACGAGATGCTGGGGTCGCTGACGGTCGTCGCGGCGAGCCTCGACGGGTTCGATGGCGAGGAGATGACGCTCCTACAGGAACTAGCCGCGGACCTGGGGCACGGTATCGATGTCATGCGCACCGCGCTGGAGCGCAATCGCTACCTCAGTCAGTTGGGCCAGGCGATGCGGGGTACGGTCGCCGCGCTCGCGCGGACCGTGGAGATCCGTGACCCCTATACCTCCGGTCATCAATTGCGGGTGGCGACCCTGGCGGTGGCCATCGCCCGGGCCATGGGGCTGTCCGAGTCAATGATCGAAGGGCTTTATCTCGGGGGCCTGATCCACGATATTGGCAAGATCGCGGTGCCGGCGGAGATCCTGACCAAGCCCAGCCGCCTGACCCCCATTGAGTATCAGTTGATCCAGCAACATGCACTGACCGGCGGCCAGATCGTCGCCGGGATCGAATTCCCTTGGCCCCTGGCCGAGATGATCGTCCAGCACCACGAGCGGATCGACGGCTCGGGCTATCCCCATGGGCTGCGCGGTGAGGCGATGCTGCTGGAGTCGCGCATCCTGGCCGTCGCCGACGTGGTCGAGGCGATGTCCTCGCACCGGCCCTACCGCGCCGCCTTGGGTATGGAGGTGGCCTTGGCGGAGATCGAGCGGGGCAAGGGCACCCAGTATGACCAGCAGGTTGTTGACGCCTGCGTCCAGGTGATCCGCGTCAGCGGGATGCAGCTTCCCGAGCCGGCGGCCTTTCCGGGGTGAGCTTTGGTGACATGCGTCGCGGCCGGGGGGCCGCTCCTACCCGGGTAGGAGCGGCCCCCCGGCCGCGACGGGCAACACCTAAAGTCCCGACAAACGGCGGCGCAACGCTCAGGGCTTGGGCTTGGGTGTGTCCTTGGTCTCGACCGGCAGGATTGGAACCATCACCTGCGGCTGCTGGCCAGTGAGCGCGGTCAGGAAGATGGCGATCTGCTTGGCGTCATGGCCCGACAGCTCTTTGCCGAGTTGGGCATTGGACATGATGCCCACCGCCTCCTCCAGGTCCCAGACCTGACCGGAATGGAAGTAGGGGGCGGTCAGTGCGATGTTGCGCAGCGGGCCGGCGCGGAAGACGTACTCATCGGTCGCGGTCTTGGTCACGGCAAAACGGCCCTTGTCGCCGAGGGGCAGGATGTCGGCGCCCGGCTTCTTGATCAGACCGAAGGGGAAATAGGCCTGGCCGCCGACGTTCACCCCGGTGTGACAGGCAGTACAGCCCTTGCCGATAAAGAGCGCCAATCCCTCCTTCTGCTCGCTGGTCATGGCCGCGTCGTCGCCCTCCAGCCAGGTGTCGAAGGGCGCGGACGGGGTGACCAGGGTCGCCTCGAAGGCCTCGATCGCCTTGGCCATGTTGTCGAAGGTGACCGGATCGGTCTCGCCGGGGAAGGCGCGACGGAAGCGCTCCACATACTCCGGCATGCTCTTTAGGGTCGCCACCACGGCCTCGGGCTTGTTGTTCATCTCCGGGCCGGCCTGGATCGGACCCTTCGCCTGGGCCTTGAGGTCCGCGGCACGGCCGTCCCAGAATTGGGCGGTGTTGTAGACGGCGTTCAAGACGGTCGGGGCGTTGCGTGGGCCCTTCTGCCAGCCATGACCGACCGAGGTCGATTGGTTGTCGTCGCCGCCTATACTCAAGTTGTGACAGGTGGCGCAGCTGATCAGGCCGCTGGCCGACAGGCGTGGTTCGAAGAACAGCATGGCACCCAGGTCGATCTTCTCGTGGGTCATCGGGTTATTGGTGACCTTGCCGGCGCCGTAGGGCAGGGCCTGAAGCCCGGCAGACTTGGCCTTGTCGCGCAGGGCGGCATCGTCGGTCGGGGCCGGCGCGGCGGCCGGACCAGCGGCAAGGACCGGGCCGGCGGTGAGGCCACTGACCAGAATGGCGGAGCAAGCGATTGCGATGAGGCGCAGCTTCATGGTGACTCCCGAAAGGGTAGTAGGTGATGCGAAGAGGCGTGTGATGGTTGATGGGATGGTGCTTGGTGTCGCCGAAGTCGGCGCACACAGGTTAGTCCTTTGTCGGGAAAAGGTAAATGCCAATACCTGCGTGGGGGAAGTGGGTTGGTGCCGGCGGCTGGACGCGGCGCCGTCGACCGTTCCTTCCATTTTTGTTGCACCCGACGGGTGCATCCTCTGTGGTACCCGTTCACGCCTGACACTGACCCCGGCGGCTGCCCGCCAGACCCATGGCCCTGTCCATCCGCGCCAAACTCTTCCTGACCCTGCTGCTGGCCTGCCTGCTGGTGGTGATCGGCACCCATGCCTTCGTGCGCTGGTCGCTGCAACAGGGGCTCATCGAGCTGGCGGACGCCCGCGAGGGCGAACGCATCGCGGAGATCGCTGAGCGGCTGACCATGGTCTATGCCCAGGACGGCGGCTGGGAGGCGCTGCGCACCGACCCGCGTCGCTGGGTCGCGATCCTCATCGGGCACGAGCTCGGGCGCGACGCGGTGTTGGGTCGCGAGCCGGGACCTGGCGGGGCGGCCGAAGGTCCCCGCCGCAACCGCCCGCCGCCCTGGGTGCGCCACGCCCTGGCAGAGCCCGGGGTCTGGCCGCCCCGCTCTGCCCTGGATCACCTGCGCGAGCGCGAGCGGCCGCCCCCGATTGAGCTGCGCCTCATGCTGCTCGATGCCGCCGGGGTCGTCATCTATGGCCAGTCGGATCGGCTGGCCGGGGCCAGGCGCCGCCCTCTGGAATTGGATGGGCACCCGATCGGCAGCCTCGCCATCCTGCCCGGCCCGCCCCTGACCGACCTGCCGGAGATTGAGTTCCAGTCTCGCCAGGGCAGCCGGCTGTGGATCATCGCGCTCGGTATGTTGCTGGTCTCCGCCGCCCTGGCCTCCCCCCTGTCGCGCTGGTTGGTACGGCCGGTGCGCCGCATCCAGGAGGCGACGCGGCGGCTCGCCGCCGGTGACTTCAGTGCCCGGGTGACGGTGCAGGGCCGCGACGAGCTCGCCCGCCTGGGGCGCAACCTCAATGCACTGGCCGCGACCCTGGAGGGTAACGAACAGGCGCGCCGCCGGTGGGTGGCTGACATCGCCCACGAGTTGCGCACCCCCATCTCACTCCTGCGGGCGGAACTGGAGGCCATGCAGGACGGGGTGCGGCCATTGAACCGGGCCGGTGTGGACGCGCTGCACGCCGATGTGCTGCGCCTGGGCCGTCTGGTGGGGGACCTGCACGAGTTGTCAGTCACCGACCTGGGGGCACTGAGCTACCGCATGGTCGAGACCGATCTGCGCGAGCTGCTGGCGGCTGACCTGGACGCCTTCCGCCCCCGTTTCGTGGCCGCCGGACTGCGCCTGGAACTGGACGACCGGGCACCGGGGCCGGTGATCCTCAGCGCCGACCTCGATCGCCTCTCCCAGGCCATCCGCAACCTCCTGGGAAATAGCCTAAAATATACCGATGCCGGCGGGGGGCTGACCGTCCGTTTGGACGCTGCGCCCGGTCAGGTCACGCTCGATTTCCAGGACACCGCCCCCGGCTGCCCGCCCGAATCACTGCCGCGGCTCTTCGATCGGCTCTACCGGGTGGAGGGGTCGCGCAGTCGCCAAACCGGCGGGGCGGGCCTGGGGCTGGCCATCGTCAAGAACGTGATCGAGGCCCACGGGGGGGCTATCCGTGCCGCCGCCGCCCCCGCCGGCGGACTGTGGATCCATATTGAGCTGCCTACCTGAGTGATGCCCATGAATAGCCCACAGCTGATCCTGATCGTCGAGGACGAGGAGCGTCTGGCCACCCTGGTGGCGGACTATCTCAAGGCCGCGGGCTTCGCCGTCCACCTGTGCTTTGAGGGGCTGGGGGTTCTGGACTGGGTGCGTGCCCAGGCGCCGGACCTGATCATTCTGGACCTGATGCTGCCCGGCAAGGACGGGCTCACCCTGTGCAGTGAGATCCGTGCCGAGAGTCAGGTCCCGATCATCATGACCACCGCCCGGGTGGAGGAGATCGATCGCCTGCTCGGGTTGGGGCTGGGCGCCGATGACTATGTGTGCAAGCCCTACAGTCCGCGGGAGTTGGTGGCGCGGGTCAAGGCGGTGTTGCGACGCAGTTCCGGGGCGGCGCCCGGCGCCGGGACCACGTCTGACCCGGTCGCCGCGGACCCCCTGACCCTGGACCCGGACCGCCTGCGGGTGCGCGCCGCGGGTCGGGAGATCGAGCTGACCGCGGTTGAATTCGCCCTGCTGGCGACCCTGCACCAGGCCCCGGGTCGGATCTTCTCGCGCGAGCGGCTGATGGAGCGGATTTATCGGGACCACCGGGTGGTCTCAGACCGCACCATCGACAGCCATGTGAAGAAGCTGCGCCGTCGGCTGCAAGAGCTGCTGCCGCAGCAGGAGCTGGTGCATTCGGTCTATGGGGTCGGCTATCGCTACGAGGATCGCTAGCGAGCGCGCGGTCCCCGCGCGCGCTCGCTTATCCAGTGTTGGGATTGAATCACTGCCCAAGAATCGCCCGCCAACCTCCGCGACTAGGCAGTAACAGGTCCAAATTGTTGGGGATGAGGTTGACAGCGGCGGCATAGGGGGAGAATTTGCCGCCGGCGGTGATGAAGCCGCCGCCGACATAGAGGTGGCTGCCGAACACCGCCAGAGCGCTGACCCCGTTGTTCACGCCGCTGCCGAGGGCCGACCAGGCGCTGCCGTCCCATTTGGCGATGTCATTGGCCGGGCTGCCGCCGGCGGTGGTGAAGTTGCCACCGACATAGAGGTCGCTGCCGGATACCGCCAGCGCGTTCACAGTGCTATCCAGGCCGCTGCCGAGGGCCGACCAGGCGCTGCCGCTCCATTTGGCGATCCGGTTGGCCGCGTTGCCGCCGGCGCTGGTGATCCAGCCGCCGACATAGAGGTCGCTGCCGGACACCGCCAGGGCGTTGACATAATGAGCCCCGGAGCCGTTACCCAGGCCGCTGCCGAGGGCCGACCAGGCGCTACCGTCCCACTTGGCCAGCGGCGTCGGTGATGTGTAGCCGGTGGTAGCTCAGTTGGCGCCCGCCCGGCAGGGTCAGTGCGACCCCCGCGGGTGCGGCACTGGCGGTCGCGCCCTCCAGGGCCAGCGTGAGGGTCAGCGGCTCCTTCCCGGCGGGTGCCTGCTCCACCACGAAGTCCTGGCGCAGTCCATCGCCGGAGGCGGTCAGGATCTCCGTCAGCGGCCCGCGCTCGAGGACCACGGCCGGCCCGCGCAGGCTGACGGTGCCGGCAGGCAGGGACACGGGCGCCCCCCTTTGCCGAGGTGCGTGGGCGTCAGCCGGAAGCGGCCCCCGCCCTCGCTGGCCGAGGTCGATTCAACGGTCAGGCCCGCCGGGTCGAGCTCGCCCCGCAGGGCCTGGAGGGGGGCGGCGAGGGTCGCCTGGTCGCCGGTCAGGACCGGCGCCGGCGCGGGCTGCTGGGCATCGGCGCGCTGGCCGAGCTCCGCCAGGGGGATGGGGGCGGCCGTCGCGGCCTCCGCCGCACCGACGTGGGCATCCGCCGCGAGGGCGATGCCGCACCACGCCACGAGGGCCAGCAGGGTCAACGACCGCAACCGGGACAGGGTAACCGACTTCATTGGGACGCTCCTCATTCTATTCGTGTGGGGAAGGCACACGCGGGGGAACTCAAGGGCGCGGTCTGTCTACGCGGGATTGGCCGGTCGGGCCGGGCCAGGATCATCCGCGTGGCAGGTTACGCTCTCGCGAGGGGATTGTTTCCCCATGGAGGGGACGGTGGACGACCGCTGGTGGGTGCGGCGGGGAACGGGCCGTGGTCGATGAGGCGTAAACCGGGCATCTGAGCGGCTCCGCAGGGGTGGTGAGGGGGTATTTAAATAGTGAATATAGGCGATAATACCTGCGCTTGGCAAGCGGTATGCCCGACCGCCCGCGCGGCCTGTCCGCCCCCCTGATCCTGGCGCTGAGCGGCCTTCCGTCTGCACGCCCGGTCTGTCATGTCAGCTATTAGGAGGCATGAGGGCCATGGCGAAATCTCGGCGCGGTCTCGCTTGCTCAGCCCGTTGACTGACGGTTGGTGGGGGCGGATACTCTGGCGAACGATTGGGTGTGTTTTTCACCATCATCAGCGAGAGGTCCGATGGCTGCTACCCCGCTAACTGCTGAATGGTCGCTACGCCAGAGGTATCTGGCCACGCGGCAGGTGAGCGAGTCACTGTGCTCGCCCTTGCTGATCGAGGACTACCAGACCCAGTCCTGCCCCGAGGCCAGTCCACCGAAATGGCATCTGGCCCATGTGACCTGGTTCTTCGAGACCTTTCTGCTCAAACCGTACCACGACGGCTATTGCACGCAATTTCCTGGTTTTGACAGACTGTTCAATTCGTATTACGAGTCGATCGGCAAATTCCATCCCAGAGAGCAGCGTGGTCATCTGGCGCGGCCGGCGGTGGAGGAGGTGTATCGCTACCGCCGCGCGGTGGATCACGCGATGGAGGCGCTGTGCGACCGGCTTGAGCGCACCCCGGATGACCACGTATTGTCATTCATCGAACTGGGCATCCACCATGAGCAGCAGCATCAGGAGTTGCTGTGCATGGACATCAAGGCCAATTTCTCGGTCAACCCGCTCAAGCCGGTGTATCGCGGCGACCTGCCGCGCCGCCAGGTCGCCGCGACGGCCCCGGTGCAATGGCATGAGCAGGCGGGCGATCTGTACGAGATCGGTCATGCCGGCCCGGGCTTTGGCTACGACAACGAGTGCCCCCGTCATCGCGTCTATCTGCCGCCGTACCGTGTCGCCAATCGTCTGGTGACCAATGCCGAATACCTTGAATTCATCGCCGCCGGCGGTTATGGCCAGGCGGGTCTGTGGCTGTCCGATGGCTGGGCACACAGCCGTCGCCATGACTGGCGACACCCACTGTATTGGGAGCGTGACGAGGCGGACGGCTGGCTGGAGATGACGCTGGGCGGTTGGCGTGCGCTCGACTTGCACGCGCCGGTCTGTCACGTCAGCTACTATGAGGCCGAGGCCTTCGCCCGCTGGGCCGGACAGCGTCTGCCCACTGAGGCAGAACTGGAGGTCGTGCTCGCGCAGAAGCCGTTGTGCGGCAATTTCTTCGATCAGGGATTCCTGCACCCGCAGCCGGCCGCCCCCGACGGGCAGTGGTTTGGCGACCTGTGGACCTGGACCGGATCGGCCTATCTGCCATATCCGGGTTTCCGGCCGCTGGCGGGGTCTGCCGGGGAATATAACGGCAAGTTCATGTGCAATCAGATGGTGCTGCGCGGCGGCAGCTGTGCGACTTCACAGAATCATATGCGGGCCAGCTATCGCAATTTCTTCTATCCCCATGAGCGCTGGCCCTTCTGCGGTATCCGTCTGGCCGCGGACCTGTGACCCGGGAGTCGCATGATGAACCTGCAATTTCACGACTACCATCCGCAATCCGATGACCTGCGCCAGTGTGTCATGACGGGGTTCGCCGGGTCACCCAAACAGCTGCCGCCGAAGTTCTTCTACGACGAGGAGGGGTCGCGGTTATTTGCGCAGATCTGCGAGCAGCCTGAATACTATGTCCCGGCGGTTGAGCGCAGCATCTTTGAAACCCATGCCGCGGACATCATGCGCAGTCTGGCGCTCGACGGCCGCACCCTGATCGAACCCGGGGCGGGCTGCGGCCGTAAGGTGCGGTTTCTGCTCGATCGTGCATCTGCCGCGATGTATGTGCCGATGGACATCTCCGCTGAGCATCTGCGCAGTTCGGCGCAGCGCCTGGCAGCCGATTATCCTCATCTGCCGATCCACGCGGTCTGCGTCGATCACACCCAGCCTTTCACGCTGCCGGACGAGATACCGGTTGCTGGCCGCATCTTCTTTTATCCCGGCTCCAGCCTCGGCAACTTCTCCCCGGTGGAGGCGATCGGGTTTCTCTCGGACCTGCGCAACAAGGCCGGTGCCCAGGGACGTTTGCTGATCGGTATCGATACCAAGAAGTCGGTGGAGGTACTCAATCGCGCGTATAACGACGCGGCCGGGGTGACGGCCGCGTTCAATCTGAACCTGCTGCGCCGGATTCGGCAAGAGCTCGCGGCTGAAGTGCAGCTGGACGGCTTCAGCCACCATGCGTTCTATAACGAGCCACGCGGGCGTATCGAGATGCACCTGGTCAGCCGCCGCGACCAGTGTGTGCGAGTCGCTGACCGCCGATTCGAGTTCAAGGCGGGGGAGTCCATCCACACCGAAAACTCCTATAAGTATTCGCCGCAGGAGTTCCAGGAGCTGGCCTGGGAAGCCGGTTGGGACAGCGACAAGGTCTGGCTCGATCCGCTGCACTATTTCAGCGTCCATCTGCTGAAAGCGCGCAAGGGTTAGTAGGGCGTTCGATCGTGTCTTGCGACCAGCCAAGCCCCGAAGGGGCACGACATATCAGCCCAGGGCAACGCCCTGGGATAGCATCGTGTTCAGCCTAGCCCTGAAAGGGCGTGACATACGGCCCTGCGTCGTTATGTCACGCCCTTTCAGGGCTAGGCTCCCTCAAATATACCTTCATACCCAGGGCGTTGCCCTGGGCTGGTATGTTCGACCCCGTTGGGGTCGACAAGCAACATCGGGTGGAACCGGGTACTAGCTCAGCCCCCCAAGCTGGTGCTCCAGGGCGTGGATGCGTCTGCGCAGGGCCTCCAGCTCATCGAGCAGGTCCAGCGCCAGGGCGGTGCCGGACAGGTTGAGTTCCAGGTCGTGGCGCAGTCTTAGCGCCCGGCGGGCGCGTTGCACCGCCACCCCGTCGAAGCGCCACTCCCCCGGCGCGGCCCCGGCCTGCGGTCGCAGCAGGCCCTCGCCCACCATGAGTTGCAGGGTGCGGCCGCTCGAGCCGCACAGTTGGGTCAGTTCCGCGAGGGTAACGACCAGGCCTTCGTCCAGGACGATCCCTTCGATGCGTGTCTCGCTCTGTAGCATGGTCTCAGACCCCCAGGTCCGCTCGCGGGTTGAAGTGTAACTGCTCCGCCATGTGTTCAAAGACCCGCCGCGCCTCCTCGGTCTTGGCGGGCGGTACCACGATCTCCAGGACCACCATCTCGTCGCCCGCCGGCTCTCCCGGGAGCCCGCGCCCCTTCAGGCGCATCTTTTTGCCGGTCTGAGACCCGGCCGGGATCTTGAGATTCACCGCCCCGCCCAGGGTCGGCACCGGGATGGTCGCCCCCAGGGCGGCCTCCCAGGGGGCGATCGGCAGTCGCAACTGTACATCGCGCCCGTCTGCGGTGAAGTGCCGGTGGGGCTTGAGATCGACCTCAAGATACAGGTCGCCGGCCGGTCCGCCGTGTATACCCGGTCCGCCCTGGCCGCTCAAGCGGATCTGTCGGCCCTGGGTCACCCCCGCCGGGATGCGCACGTTGAGGGTGCGCTCGTGACTGATGGCGCGCCCGTCCGCGCCCATCTCCGGGACCTCCAGGCGCAGCTGGCGGGTGGCGCCATGGAAGGCGTCCTCCAGGTCGATCTGGATACGCACCGTCTGGTCTTGGCCGCGGCGCTTGCGCGGCGCGCCGCCCCCGGCCCCGCCGCCACGGTTGAACAGGCTTGAGAAGAAATCGCTGAAATCGGCCGCCTCGTCCGGGCTGAAGTTGAACCCCTGACGCGCCCCACCCGGGCCGCCCGGGGGCGGGCGGAAGTCCTGACCGGCCCGCCAGTTGTTGCCGAGCGCGTCATAGGCGGCGCGCTTCTCCGGGTCCTTGAGGACCTCCTGGGCCTCGTTGATCTCCTTGAAGCGGGCCTCGGCGTTCGGTTCTTTGCTCACGTCCGGGTGGAATTTGCGGGCCAGCTTGCGGTAGGCGCGCTTGATGTCGTCCGGGGTAGCATCCCGGGCCAGGCCCAGGGTCTTGTAGTAGTCCTTGTATTCCATAGGCGGCGTCTCGGAGCAGGATATCTGGGGTAGCGACAGCAGGGCTCGAATCGTTGTTCAATATGGGGATTCAAGGTCCAGGTTCCACCGGCCCGCCCCCGTCTCCCAATGATACGCCGCTAACGGCCATGGCGCCCGCACCACCCCGAACGATGAAAGTGGCGGGCGCCTTGGCCGTTCCCCCTCCCCCAATAGGGGAGGGGAAGTGGAGCGCGCTCCCGGCGCGACTTTCACGGTAACGCGGCCGCTGCCGACGCCATGGGCCCGTGGGCCGGCACGCAGCGCTCCCGCGCCCAGTCACGCAGTGCCTCGATCTGCTCGGCCATGACCACTGACAGCGGCTGGGTCCGCGCGAGTTCGGTGAGCAGTGCGTTGGTGTCCGGGGTGGCCCGGCCGGACGGTTGGGCGCTTGCGTCCACTGCATACAGGGCGGAGACCACTGCCTGCTCGATTCCGGCCCCGGTGAAGCCCTCGCTTGCCTGCGCCAGGCGCGGGAGGTCGAAGCCGGCCGGGTCCAGCCCGCGGTTGCGCAGGTGGATCGCGAAGACCTCGGCGCGGACGTCGGCGTCCGGCAGGTCGACAAAGAATAGCTCGTCGATCCGCCCCTTGCGGACCAGTTCAGGCGGCAGCCGGGTGATGTCATTGGCGGTGGCCACCAGAAAGACCCGGGTGTTGCGCTCCGCCATCCAGGTCAGCAGCGTGCCCAGAACCCGCCGCCCCACCCCCTCGTCCTCCGGGCCAATCGCGATGCCCTTTTCGATCTCGTCGATCCACAGGCAGCAGGGAGCCATCTGGTCGGCGCTGGCCAGCGCCTGGCGCAGGTTTTTCTCGGTCTCACCGATGTATTTGTCGTAGAGCGCGCCGCAGTCCAGGCGCAGGAGCGGCACCCCAAAACACCCGGCCACCGCCTTGGCGGCCAGGCTCTTGCCGCCGCCCTGCACGCCCAAGAGCAGGATGCCGCGCGGGTAATCTTTGGTCCTGGCAGGGTCGAGGAAGGGCTTGCGGCGCCGTTCCACCCACGCCTTGAGGTTGGCGAGCCCGGCCACGTCGGCAAAGGAGCGGGTGTCGTACTCGAAGCTGATCGTGCCCCCGGGGCTCAACAGCTCGTACTTGGCCCGCTTCACCTCCGCCACGTCCTCCACGGTGATGGCCCCGTCGTTGCGGATGGCGTTGCGGATCAGCCGGCGGGCGTCGGACTCGGTGATACCGAGCAGGTTCTGGGCGAGCTGGTCGATCGCCTCCCGCACGGCATGCACGCTGCCGGCGCCGCTCTGCTTCCAGGCGTGGGCCTCCTCGCGGATCAGTGCCAGGATGCGGTTGCGATCCGGCAGGTGCAGGTTGCACCGCACGCACAGGTGCCGCAACTCCGGCGGGACGGCGAGCGCATAACTCACGAGGACCAGGGTCCGCTGGTGTTCCTCATACCCCTGGGCGATCTCCTTGAGCAGTCGCACATGCAGCGGATTGTCCAGATACGGATGGAAGTCGAGCAGCAGATAGACCCCGGTCTGCGCCCCGGCGCGCAGATAGCGTAGGGCTTGGGTGGGGTCGGTGAGGCGCTGCTCGGGCTCTGGGTCGAACTCGATGCGCCGCAGACCATCGGTGACCGACCAGCGATAGGCCGGCTGCGCCAGGCGCAGCGCGAGCTGCGCAAACAGTGTCACCACCCGCGGCTCCTCGACCGACTCGATCAGGATGATCGGGGCCGCGGAGCGCAGCAGCAGTTCGAGGTCGTGCAGGTCGGGCATGGGCGATGGGTCGCGCGGTCTGGGGTGGGTCGATTCTAACTCCGCTCGACCTTGGGGCAGCATCAGCCGCCGTGCCGCTTGCGGTAACCATCGAGGAAGCGGGTGATCCGTCCCATGGCCTCTTGCAGGTCGTCGGTATTGGGCAGGAAGACGACGCGCAGATGGTCCGGGTGGGGCCAGTTGAAGCCGCTGCCCTGCACCAGCAGGACCTTTGCATCCAACAGCAGTTCCAGGATGAACTGCTGGTCATTGAGGATGGGGTAGACCTTGGGGTCCAGCCGGGGGAACAGGTACAGGGCCGCCTGGGGCTTGTGGCAGGTAACGCCGGGGATGGCGGTCAGCATCTCCCAGGCCAGATCGCGCTGCTTACACAGGCGTCCATGGGGCGCCACCAGATCGTCGATGCTCTGATAACCGCCCAACGCGGTCTGGATGGCGTATTGGGCCGGCACGTTGGCACACAGCCGCATGGAGGAGAGGATGTCCAGCCCCTCGATATAGTCGCGGGCGTGGCGCTTCTCGCCGGACACGATCGCCCAACCGGCGCGGTAGCCGCAGGCGCGGTAGTTCTTGGACAGCCCGTTGAAGGTCACGAACAGCACGTCGTCCGCCAGCGAGGCGATGGAGGTATGGGTGGCGCCGTCGTAGAGGACCTTGTCGTAGATCTCGTCCGCGTAGATGATCAACTGGTGGGTGCGGGCGATCTCCACGATCTCCAGCAGGAAGTCCACCGGGTAGAGTGCGCCGGTCGGATTGTTCGGGTTGATGATCACGATGGCGCGGGTGGCCGGGGTGATCTTGGCGCGGATGTCGTCCAGATCCGGCAGCCAGCCCGCACCCTCGTCACACAGATAGTGGCAGGGGGCACCGCCGGCCAGCGACACGGCGGCGGTCCACAGTGGGTAGTCCGGCGCCGGTACCAGCACCTCGTCGCCGGTGTCGAGCAGCGCCTGCATGGTCATCACGATCAGCTCGGAGACCCCGTTGCCGATATAGATATCACCCACCTGGACGCCGCGGATCTGCTTTTCCTGGGTGTAGTGCATCACTGCTTTGCGCGCGGCGAAGACCCCCTTGGATTCGGCATAGCCGCAGGCGTTGGGCAGGTTGTGGATGACGTCCCGCACGATCTCGTCCGGCGCCTCGAAGCCGAAGGCGGCCGGGTTGCCGATGTTCAGCTTGATGATATGGTGGCCCTCCTCCTCCATCTGGCTGGCGCGGGCCATCACCGGGCCGCGGATGTCGTAGCAGACATTGGCCAGTTTGGCGGACTTCAGGACGGGTTGCATGGCAGGTACTTCTCTGTTGGTGGGGAGGCGGCCCGGCGGACCGCCTCCTGGGGCGCGTGGTAAGCCGATCAAGGTACCCGATCCCGCCCCGGCCCTGCAAATCCCGCGTGAGCGTCGCGGCTGCCCCGTCCGGTGCCTGTTGGCAGCGGCCATGCGTCTGAACTAAAGTCAATGTCTCGACATTTCCTGTCTGTTCCCACTCGTTCGAGGTGCTCCATGGCCAGTATGTTCAAGCGTATCAGCGATGTCATTGCCGCGAATCTCAACGATCTGGTGGACCGGGTCGAGGACCCGGAACGCATGATCAAGCAACTCATCCGGGAGATGGAGGAGAACATCAACAGCGCCCGGGAGGGCGCGATCGATGCCCTCGCCAGTGAGAAGCTATTGGCCAAGGAACTCGAGAGCCAGCGTCGCCAGGCCGGCGAATGCCATGAACGCGCCCGCCGCGCGCTGGCCGCCGGCAACGAGGCCCTGGCGCGCGAGGCCCTGCTGCGCAAGAAGGAGCACGACGGGATCGTCGCCAACCTGCAACGATCCTGGGAGTCGGCCCGGGGGACCAGCGAGCGGATCAAGACCCAACTGCGCGCTCTGGAGGCGAAGCTCGCCGAGGCGTGGCTCAAGAAGGGCAGTCTGGTCGCCCGGCAACGGGCCTCGCAGGCGCTCGATCAGATGGATCAGGTCCGCGACCGGTTCCAGGTCGGACTGGATCTCGATCACACCTTCGGTCGTATGGCGGACAAGGTCGGCGAGATGGAGGCGCGGATGGAGGCACGCGCTGAACTCTCCGGCGAGTACAGCGAGAGTGAGCGGGAGTTTCTTAAGATGGAGGTGGACGCCGAGGTGGAGGCGGAATTGGCGGCGTTGCGACAGGAGGTCAAGGTCTAGGGCGACTTCCGGCAAGCCTGATACCCGTCATCGTCGAATAGGATGTAGGTGCGACTTCAGTCGCACCTACATTTGATGCTAAGTCGGTGCCCAGAGGTCATCCAGACTGATCGTTGCCGCCTCGAAGGGTGGGACCGCGACCCGCGCGCCGCCCGCGAAGCGCCCGATTTCGCGCCATGCCCCACCATCCAGCGCGTAGGCTTCCAGGGTGTGCGCACGCGGATCGATCAGCCAGGCGTAGGCGACCCCGAACTGGGCGTAGATGGGCATCTTGACGTCGCGATCCTTACTCTCCGTGGACGGCGACAGGACCTCACAGACCCAATCCGGCACCACGGTAAAGCGATGATCAGTGGGAATCAGCGGCAATCGGCTACAGCGCCAGCCCGCCAGGTCGGGGACATCGACCTCGGCGTTGTGGATGAAGTGAAGTTCCGGCTCGTCGATGATCCACCAGCCCCCGGGACCGTCCCGGCCCCGCTGGAAGGGCCCGATCAGGTCATATCCCAGCGATGACGCGGTGAAACCATGCGGGCCGCTGGGGCGCGGCTGGGCATAGAGTTGGCCGTTGAGGATCTCCCCGGTGAGTCCTTCGGGCAGGGCCTCAAGCTGTTCGTACAAGGTCGGCCGCGGTTGTGGACACGCACTCATGGTCGGCTCCTCATGTGTTTGCATTGGAACGCTAGCCCCTGATGGGCGGCAATGTCAACCTACTTGACCGGTAGCATCTGCCGGTGCGCTTTTCAGATCGCCGAGCGGCGGGTTCATGAAAGCGTCGGGCCCGCCGGTGAGGAGCGCAAGCAAGCCGAGCGGGAGTTGGCGGACGTTGGGCAGACGGTCTAGGAATGGGGGAGGAAGCGTAGTCCGATTGCCCCTGCCGCAAAGATCTGGCAGTGCCTTTCCGCAGTGCCATAGGCGGACGCGGAGCGTCCGCATGGCATTCCCACGCTGGAGCGTGGGAACGAGAAGATGGCGAGCTTTTTTCGTGGTACGTCCCCTACTTTCCCACTATCTTCCCAAGCAGGTTTTTGGCGGATCGGCCTGAGCGGGGCTGGGCCATCGGGTGCGGGGGAGCTAACAACGAGCTACTTTCGTGGTATGTCACTGATTTAAATTACTATGTCCCCCAGGCTGGGCAGCAAGGCTTGCAACAGGTCTATGATCAGGTGAGACTCACACCCAAGGCGAGTGGTTTCAACGCCGACGCGCCTCGGCTAGCACACCCATCGACAACCACCAAAGGAGACGGACCGCAGTGCCCCCCAAGGAAGCAACAGCGCGCATCAAAATCAACAAGCTGCTTGAAGCCGCCGGCTGGCGCTTCTTTGCGGAAGGTGGCCGGCCCGCCAACATTCGCCTTGAACCCTGCGTGACGATCAAGGCGTCCGACCTGGACGCCCTTGGCGACAACTTCGAAAAGGCCACCAAGGGTTTTATCGACTTTCTGCTGCTGAATCCCTTGGGGTTCCCGCTGATCGTTCTGGAGGCCAAGGCCGAGGACAAGAATCCCCTGAGCGCCAAGGAGCAAACCCGCAAATACGCCAAGTCTCTGAACTGCCGGTTTGTCATCCTCTCCAACGGCAACCTGCACTATTTTTGGGACCTCGAACGGGGCAACCCTTACGTCATTACGTCCTTCCCCACCCCCGACTCTGTCATTGGTTACCAGAAGGTAAGGCCCAACCCGCAGCGCCTCATTGATGAACCGGTGGCTGAGGACTACATCGTGCTGACGCAGCGCCCGACCTATCGGTCCGAGGCAGCCTGGCTCAACGAGTCGGAGCGCTCCGACTACATCAAAGTCAATAAGCTCCGCTTCCTGCGGCTGTACCAGCTCAAAGCGGTCCATGTTCTGCAACGAGCCGTCAGCGAGGGCCTGGATCGCTTTCTGTTCGAGATGGCGACCGGCACCGGCAAGACGCTGACTGCCGCCGCGGTGATCAAGCTCTTCTTGCGCACCGGCAACGCCCAACGGGTACTTTTTCTGGTGGATCGGCTCGAACTGGAGGATCAAGCCAAGAAGGCATTCTCGGCACTGCTATCCGCCGACTTTCACACCGTCATCTACAAGGACAGCCGCGACGACTGGCGGCGCGCAGAGATCGTTGTCACCACGGTACAGTCGCTCCTCTTCAACAACAAGTACCAGCGGCTCTTCTCGCCGACCGACTTCGACCTGGTGATCTCCGACGAAGCGCACCGCTCCATCGGGGGGAATGCCCGCGCCGTCTTCGACTATTTCATCGGCTACAAACTGGGCCTGACCGCCACCCCCCGCGACTACCTCAAACGGTTCGACAGCACCAATCCGACCACACGCGACCCGCGCGAAGCCGAGCGCCGCCTGCTGCTCGATACCTATCGGACCTTTGGCTGCGAAAACAGCCAACCGACGTATCGCTACTCCCTGCTCGACGGCGTGAAAGAAGGCTTTCTGGTCAACCCGACGGTGGTCGATGCCCGCACCGACATAACCACCGAGCTGCTTTCCGAAGAAGGCTTTGTGGTCTCCGTTACGGACGACACGGGCGATGACCAGCAAGAGTCATATAAGCAGCGTCAGTTCGAAAAGCGCTTCTTCTCCGACGCCACCAACCAGCTTTTCTGCAAGACCTTCTTGGAGAATGCCTTGCGCGATCCGGTCAGTCGCGAAATCGGCAAGTCGATCATCTTTGCGGTCAGCCAGAACCACGCTGCCAAATTGACCCAGATCCTCAATCAGATGGCAGACCGCCTATTTCCCGGCAAGTACCAGTCGGACTTTGCCGTCCAAGTGACTTCGCAGATTCCTGATGCCCAGCAGTTCACCATCAATTTCACGAACAACAGCCTGCTTGGCTCGGGTAACTTCGTACCTGCTTACAAATCCAGTAAGGCACGGGTGTGCGTGACCGTCGGTATGATGACCACGGGCTACGATTGTCCCGACATCCTCAATCTCGGCCTGTTCCGCCCCATCTTCTCGCCCACTGACTTCATTCAGATCAAGGGACGCGGCACGCGCAAGCACAATTTTCTCGATCAACTCTTCGACGAGAGCGTCAAAGACGGCGTGTTGCAACCCGAGAAGACCGCCTTCAAGCTCTTTGACTTCTTTGCCAACTGCGAGTATTTCGAGACCGAGTTCAATTACGACGAGGTGCTGAAACTCCCGCGTCCCCAAGGCATGGGGTGTGAAGGCGGCACTGGCCCAGTCGCTGTCGGCGGCACCTATGAGCACCTGGGCGGTGACATCATCGCCTCGCTCCGGGTCGAGCAGATCACCGCCGAGGGCATGAAGATCGACCGCATGTTCTTCGAGAAATTCGAGGACAACATCCGCGAGAACCCCGCGATCGTGGCCGCCGTCGAAGCGGGCCAGTGGGACCAAGTCATTGACTACGTGAACCGCGAGGTCTTCGACAAGCCAGAGGAATACTACACCCTCGACAAACTGCGTAAGGCCGCCGCCGTCGACCGCCGCCTGACCCTGCGGGAGATCTTGGAGAAGGTCTTTGGTCTCATCCCCCGCTTCAAGTCCAGGGACGAACTGCTGGAGGAGGAGTTCGCCAAGTTCGTCGCCGACCGCAAGCCCGATGAGGCAGCGGCCATTCCGGCCATCAAGACCTTCTTCAAGGCCTATGCCACCAGCGGCCGTGTCCGCGACATCATCGACAGCCGCCAATTCACCGACCTGGCGACCAACCCGATGTTCTCGACCCGCGACTTCAAGGCCGTGCCGCCCAAATACCGTGCGCTCATCCCCGATTACATCAAGGACTACGTCTCCTTGAACCAGTTTGCCGCGTGAGAATCGACATGGATAACGGTTTGTTGATCAACTTCGGTAACCCAAAGCTGGAGTACAGGCGTTTCACGCGAAGTAAGGATTTTGAACATGGATGCACAGGATAAACAGGATGAAGATGAAAAGAGTTTATCCTGTCCATCCTCTTCATCCATGTATGTAAGATCCCCATGCTTGACACCGATACCAAACGCCGCATCGACACCGCTCGCGACATCCTCGTGGGCAAGGTGCCCGACCCCAAGAGCCAGGTCGAGCAGATCACCATCGCGCTGATCTACAAGTTCATGGACGACATGGACGCCGAGGCCGAGGAGCTGGGTGGCCGCCGCAAGTTCTTCGCTGGTGATTTTGCCCGCTACGGATGGGCCAAACTCATGCGCTCCGGTTTGGGTGGCCACGAGACCCTGAATCTCTACGCCGAGGCCATCGCCAAGATGCCGGAGAACCCTGGTATCCCGCCGCTCTTCCGCGAGATCTTCAAGAACGCCTACCTGCCCTATCGCGACCCGGAGACCCTGCGGGCGTTCCTGAAGATCATCGACGAATTCGAGTACGACCACAGCGAGCGCCTGGGCGACGCCTTCGAATATCTGCTTTCGGTGCTGGGCAGCCAGGGCGACGCCGGGCAGTTCCGCACCCCGCGCCACGTCATCGATTTTATCGTCGACGTCCTCGACCCGAAGAAGAACGAGACCGTACTCGATCCCGCATGCGGCACCGCCGGATTCCTGATCTCGTCGTGGAAGCACATTCTCAAGGCGAACACCGACGCGGACGGTAACAGCACCCTCACTCCCGACGAACGCGGGCGGCTCGCGCAGAACTTCAAGGGCTATGACATCTCGCCCGATATGGTGCGTCTGTCGCTGGTCAACCTTTACCTGCACGGTTTCACCGACCCGCACATCTTCGAATACGACACCCTGACCAGCCAGGAACGCTGGAACGATTACGCCGACGTCATTCTCGCCAACCCCCCCTTCATGTCGCCGAAGGGCGGTATCAAGCCGCACAAACGCTTCTCGGTGCAGAGCAAGCGCAGCGAGGTGCTGTTCGTGGACTACATGGCCGAGCACCTGACGCCCCAAGGCCGCGCCGGCATCATCGTGCCGGAGGGCATCATCTTCCAGAGCCAGACGGCCTACATCCAACTGCGCAAGATGCTGGTAGAGAACTTCCTGGTCGCCGTCGTCTCACTGCCGGCGGGGGTGTTCAATCCCTATTCCGGCGTCAAGACATCGATCCTGATCCTTGATCGGTCGCTGGCGAGGCGCGCCCATCACATTGCCTTCTTCAAGGTAGCTAATGACGGCTTCGGCCTCGGCGCCCAACGCCGTGCCATCGACCAGAACGATCTGCCGCGGGTGGCAGTGGCGCTAAAGGAGTGGTTTAACATCGATGGACAGGATGAAGAGGATAAGAAAGATTCATCCTGTACATCCTCTTCATCCATGTTAAATAGTTTGATCGCAGAGGGGCTCGGGCTGATCGTCTCCAAAGAGAAGATCGCTGCGAATGGTGACTATAACCTCAGCGGGGAGAGGTATCGGGATGGGGCGGCGACGCTGTCTGAATTTCCTCACGTTACGCTGAACGAAGTCTGCGAAATCAATCCTGAAACCGCGAGTCCTGCGGAGCTATATCCCAACGCTCACTTCAACTACATTGACATCTCTTGCGTTGAAAACAAGTCGGGCAAGTTCCTCGGCCCGAACAAGACTGCGACAGATGAAGCGCCAAGCCGCGCCCGCAGGTCGGTGAAACAGGGCGACGTCCTGATGTCTACGGTTCGTCCAAATCTGAAAGCCTTCGCCCTGCTGACCGACGTTCCCGAGAGGGCTGTTGCGTCAACTGGTTTCGCCGTGCTGCGAGCCAAACCTGATCGATTGCTTCCGGGCTTTCTCATCATTGTGTTGCGTGACGACAGGTCGGTCGATCAGATGGTTGGAATGGCTGGGAAGGGAGCCTACCCGAGTATCAATCAGACAGACGTTGAGTCGCTCCAGATCCCCCTGCCGCCGCTGGAGGTGCAGAAGGAGATCGTGGCGGAGATTGAGTGCTACCAGAAAGTCATCGACGGAGCCCGCGCCGTTCTCGACAACTACCGCCCCCACATCCAGATCCGCCCCGACTGGCCATTCGTGGAGCTCCGCACTGTCGCGCGACTCATAAACGGCCGTGCCTATAAACAAGACGAGCTTCTCAGCGAGGGACCGACTCCGGTCCTGCGTGTTGGAAACTTCTTTTCAAACCGAAACTGGTACTACTCCGATTTGGAGTTAGAGGCGGACAAGTACTGCAACGCAGGCGACCTTCTATATGCTTGGTCAGCTTCATTTGGGCCTCGGATCTGGGAAGGCCCACGCGCCATTTACCACTATCACATTTGGAAGATCGAAACGACCGAAGCAATCGAGAAGCGATTCCTTTTTCACCTTCTGGCGGCGGATTCCGAGACGATCAAGTCTGAAGGTAATGGAATTGCGATGATGCATGCGACCAAGGGCGGAATGGAGGTGCGAAAGTTTCCGCTTCCAGCCCTTGCGGTCCAGCAAGCCATCGTGGCCGAGATCGAGGCCGAGCAGGCGCTGGTCGACGCCAACCGCGAGTTGATCACCCGCTTCGAGAAGAAGATTCAGGCCACGCTGGCCCGCCTCTGGGGGGAGGATGAGCCGGCCCCGACGGAAGCGTGAGCCATGGAAGAAGCCATGGAACTGGGCGCCTATCTGCCACTCTCCTTCAAGAGCCCGAAGGAGCAGCAATATATGGCGTTCCTGTGGGGCGCCTTCGAGACCAACTACACCCACGGCAGGTACTCGCCATTGCCACTATCACACATGACGGAACCGCCTGCGGCTGGGTACGGCGGGTTATTGCTGGTGGGTTACACCACCGGCCCACATTGGACGTTTGCGGGGCTTGGAACCATGTTCGGATGTCCACCAGTCGCGTAGCCGACTCTGTTTGAAGGCGAGCAGGGCACGGGCGGCGTCGGATAGGCCTTCCGCAGAGGCCGCAGGGGACTCAGTGACGCCGGCGGGGGAGTTGCCGCCGTCCTCCGGGGACTCCGGGAAGCGCGGGTCCGTGGCCGGCTGATGCTCGGGGGACTCCGCGGAGTCTGGCAGGGAGGGGACGGAGTCCTCGGGGGAGTCCGCGGACGACTCGCGGAAGAGCATGAAAAATAATATAAAACAATATTTTGCATCATCCTTCGGCGAACCCCGACCCCAGGGGAGTCCGTCGATACCTCGGGGGACTCCGCGACGCCCTCGGGGGAGTCACGGAACTATCCAGGGTTTCAAAGTTGAGTCCCAGGGGAATCCAGGAGCAGCCCCGGGGAACTCGCGGAGATTCCGGGGTAGTGCGCCGGCATCCCCGGACTATCATTGAGTTGCGCAGGGGTGTCGGGGACTGTCTCGATGGACACCATGCCAAGTCCATTGCCTCGACCGCGGCGCCCGGTTCCACCCCGCGACGACCATCCGTTTAACCGCGAACGATGAGGCTTCGACCCGGCCACGGCCAAGCCCATCCTGAGCGGCACCGACAAGACCGACGGCGCGATAGAATTTCGCTTTCCGAAGCCATCGACCGGGCCTGATCTGTCGAGAGGACCGGCGGGCAGATGCCCGCAGGGCGATCCGCCACGCTGGCGCTGGCGGCTGGGGCTATTTCGCGCCGCTCAGCCCCCGCAGCATTTCTTGTACTTCTTGCCACTGCCGCAAGGACAAGGGTCGTTGCGGCCCACCTTCGTGGCTGCCCGCAACGGCACCTGACGGACAACCGGGTGCCGGTCGGGATTCGTAGGCTTAGGCTCCACCGGGGTCTGAAAACAGTACCAGCGCGCCAACTCGTCCGCCGGGTGTCCGGGCAGCCTGGCTCCGTGCGATGGCTCGTAAGGTTGTGGGTGGTTCCGGTGCTCCGCCATGACCTGCTCGAATCGCTCCGCACCCCCGGCAAACCAGGTGTCTACCAGCTCGAGCTCGAACGCTCGGCGGACCAGTGGGACCAGCGCTTGCGCGTCGATGGCGGCGGCGAGCCAGACTAGGGTAGCCCAGACCCAAGCGGTCGCGTCTGTGGGCGCTTCCCCGGCCTCCGCTTCGTCCAGCCAGCGCCGCGCAAATCGGCCCAGGCGATCCTGCAGCGCGTCGCGATCAAGCTCCCCGATGGCAAAGAGGACCTCCAGCGCACCGATGGCCGCGGTTCGGACGTACTCGTTGAGCGTGGGGTCTTCGATCAGGCGCTCGAGGCCGCGCGTGTCGCCGTGGCACACGGCAGCCAATTGGCCCTTGTAGCCCTCGGTCACCGTGTCGCCGATGGCGTCGAACAAGGTCTCGCCGGGCAAGGTACCCATCTGCACGAACAGCGGATAGGCCGCCGGCTCGCGGAAATAGGCCAGCAGGTAGAGCGCGAAGATGTGACGCCAATAGTCCTTGGTCGCGAAGGCCGGCTCGAACTCGGCGTCGAGCTGCCGGCGCAGTTCGTCGAGCAACAAGGGCGTGACCGTCTCGCGCTGCTCAACGGCCGCGATCAGTGCCGTCCGGGGGAACCGGCCGGGGCCGGCGGTGGCGAGTGCCTCGAAAATCTCGTTGGGGGTCATGTGGGTTCCTGAGGGTTGAAGCGGTTGTCCTGCCGGTCGTCGCGATACTGAAACTCAGGCCGGGAGCGCACTGACACATACCGCCACGCTCAGCGTTGGGTGCTGATCGGGCCGGCCCAGGTAGCTGCCCGCGACCGGCGGCACCGCCTCCGGGTGGCGTGCCACGGCTGCCGCAATGTGGTGATTGCCGGCGACCTCGCCGCTGGTGGGGTCGAAGCCCTTCCACCCGGCCCCGGGCAGGTAGACCTCGCCCCAGGCATGGGTGGCGGCGTTGCCGGCGTCGCTGTCCGGGGTGTGCAGATAGCCGCTGACGAAGCGGCTGGCCAGCCCCAGATGGCGGCATGCCTCCATGAAGAGGGCCGCAAAGTCGCGACAAGAACCGCTGTTGTACTCCAGCGTCTGTGCTGGTGACTGGACGCCAGGCTCCTCCCGCATCTGATACTGGAACCCGCCGGCAATGGCGCGGTTCATCTGGTCCAACAGCGCGAAGGTCTCCATGGGCTCCCGCAGGCCCAGGCCGTCCAGCCAGTCCTCTACGGCCGGCTGGTCGCTCGGGTAGACCACCTGCCGGAAGGGTGCGAGTTCGATCCCATCCTCCTGCGCATAGTCAAAGGGGAGGGTGACGGCAGAGTCGTCCAGCAGGAAATCGAAGGGGTTGTCCTCGTAGTGCTGGATCACCACGCGGCTCGCGATGTGCAGCCGATCGGCCGGCTCGGTGAAACTGACCAGCGCCACCGAATTGTCCAACACGTCGCGTTTCCATTGCACGGTATGGGCTGGAACGATCTCCAGGAGTGAGGATTCAATCCTGACGTTGTGGTTCTCCCGCGGGCGCAACAGCAACCGATGGGGTAGCAGCGAGACCGGGGTGGGGAACCGGTACTCGGTGACGTGGCTGATATTGATACGCCGCATGGGGAATCGCTCTTCAGTTGAATCAAACGCAAACCCGTAGGTTGGGGCGAGGAACGAACCCCAACAATGCGACGCCCGCGCCATTGCGTTGGGGTTCGTTCCTGACACTGGTGGCGAATTCCGCAGCCGGGCGAGGCGGATGCCGAGCCGACAACGCGGCGACGTTCGCCTACACTGGAGGGACCGGTTGTGCCCTGTTGTT
>CAILVI010000094.1 GCA_903837595.1 uncultured Thiodictyon sp. | reverse complement strand
GTGCAGAGCTGGCACCCACGCCTGACGGTCATCGCCCTGCCTGATTGGACCGGTCACCCGGTGGCAAGCCTCTTCTGGCACCTTTTCATGCTGCCGGCGATGCTGCGGCGCTATGGCTGCGATGTGGTCTTCATGCCCGCGGGCAACCGGCGGCTCGCCTGGTCCTATGGGGTGCCCAGCGTTGGTACCGTGCACGACTTCTCCCAACTGCACGTCCCGCAGAAATACGACGCGGCGCGCATGTTCTATGTCATGCGGGTCCTGCCGCGGATGATGCGACGCCTGACCCGGGTCATCTCGGTCAGCGAGTCCACCCGCCGCGACCTGGAGTCATTCGCCCGGGTCCCCGCGGCGCGTATCCGAGTCATCTACAACGGTGCCGACCTCAAACGCTTCGCCCCCCGCCCTCGCGCGGTGGCGCGCGCGCAGTTGCCGCCGGCGCTCAAGATCCCCGACCCCTACATACTCTATATCGCCCGTCTGGAGCACCCAGGCAAGAACCATGTCCGCCTGCTGGAGGCCTTCGCGCAACTCAAGCGCGACACCGCCCTCCCCCACAAGCTGGTCCTGGTGGGCGGGCGCTGGAGCGGGGCCGAGGTCATCAAGGCGAGGGTAGTTGAACTCGGACTAACCGAGCAGGTCGTCTTCCCCGGATTCGTCCCCGATGAGGTGATCCCTGCACTCTATGCCGCGGCAGACGCGCTGGCCTTCCCCTCGCTGTTCGAGGGGTTCGGGATCCCGGTGCTGGAGGCCATGGCCAGCGGCACGCCGGTCTGCGCCGCCAATGCATCGAGCATCCCGGAGGTGGTGGGCGACGCCGGGCTGCTCTTCGATCCCTTGGACGTGCCCGCCATCACCGCGAGCCTCGCGCGCCTGCTCCAGGACCAGGAACTGCGCACGCGCCTGATCGCGGCGGGGATCGAGCGGGCATCCCACTTCACCTGGGACAAGGCCGCCCAAGGCGTTCTAGAGGAACTGGAAGCGGCCGCCGCCACGTGACCAACAGGCCAACCATCGTACTGACGCTCGCGCTCGCGGCCCTTAGCGGGGGCTGCGCCACCGCCAACCTGGATTGCAGCGCCGGGCCCAAACCGCGCTGCGACGCGGCGACCGAGCACTGCGTCGCCCCCCCGGACCCCTGCCGTTATATCCCTCCCGGCACCTCCAACGACCTGGTGGAGATCGAGTCGTCCCCGACGCCGGCGGCCATCTATGTGGACGGTAACTACATCGGAAAGACACCGCTGAAGCGCTACCTATGGTTCTCCAGCACCACCCGTGCAGTCACCGTGGTCGCCGAGCCGCTCTATCCGGGTCAGGCCCGCCAGGAGCAACACCTGCAGGTCCCGCCCCTGCCTAAGCGACTGAGCTTTTTCATGAATAATCCAGAAAAGACGGTTGGCGACGAGGCCGCGGTGCGGTAGTCGCGGCCGGGGGCCGCTCCTACGCCGTAGGAGCGGCCCCGGCCGCGACGCTATCACGCGCGGACCGGTATCATGAGCAACTGACCGAGGCCTAATTCAAGACTAGCCCCCTTCCCCAGCCCTCGTTATTCTGGCCCCGGCTAGCGGACCAAATCCCGGTAGGCATGCCAGGTCGCATGACCCAGCAGCGGAAACACCACGACCATCCCGACCAGATAGGTGGCAAAGCCGATCGCCACCAAGCCCACAATGAGCACGGACCAGACGATCATCGCCGGCAGATCATCCAGCATAACGCGCTTGCTGGTGTTGATGGCGGTCTGCGCATCGGCATCGCGATCGATGATCACCGGAATGGAGATGACCGACCGCGCAAAGACCAGGCCGGCCAGGATAGCGCCGATGACGACATAGGAAATCGCCTGGACCATGGTCATCTGATCGAGTACACCGCCCCAGAGGGTCCCACTGACGCTCGGCGCCGCGCTGCCCAAGGCAACCGTGAGAATTAGCGTCGAGACGGCGAACCAGAGGGCACCAATCGTCAGCAGGCCGGCGCCAAACCGCGCCAAGGCCTCACGATGGAGCCCGAGCACCGACAGCGAGGCGTCGAAATCGACGGCCTCGCCCGCCGCCCGGCGGCGCGACAGCTCGCACGGCCCCGCCGTCAGGAGCGGCCCCACCAGCAGAAAGCCGGTAATGCTGGCAGCGATCAGGTAGGGGTGCCGCCAAAAGCCGAGAATGATCGCCCCCATCACCGACACCATGAGCCCGTAGGCGAGGCTGGCGCCAGGCGAATGGTTCAGATCACCGAAGCCCCGCCACAACCAGACCAAGGGTCTGATCACTGACACGCGGCTGACAGACAAAGGTTGAACGGCGTACCCACCCAGGTGGTTTACGGTAGTCATGATCGTTCCTCCGAGAGATAGTTATATGTGCCGTGGTCACGGCGTTTGCCGAGCGATCGCGGGTCCGTTTCCGAGGCTAGATTATGATCAACAACCGGTCGAGGCACAAGGAGGAAATCGGATCATTCTTTGGTCATTGTATTTATATAATCAATGACTGCGACACTCAGCCCCCGGTCGGACGCAGGATAGTGATCCGCGCCAAACACAGGGCCGCCGGACTGGCCCTCATCGTCGTTCGGGTCGCCCCGCCGGCTGCTGCGGGTCGGTGCGATCCAGATCGGCGCGCGCTTTCGCGGAACCAGCGGGCCGGACCTCAACCCACGTGACCAATCGATGTCAGCAGCCGCCACGGGAAAAAAGAACTCAAAAAATCGCTGATGCCAGCGGTCAAGCAAGGCCTTCCGCGGCGAATCGTAGTCGTCGCGCTGTAGGGCGGGGAAGGCCGACCGATACCTGCCAGCGACCGGAACGACGATCAATGCCCGCGGGACCTTTGATCACGACTCCGGCCACCAGTTCTCGCCGCGACTCGTCGCGGCCGGGGGCCGCGACGGGTGGGGGGAATGGATCACGGCCACCTCGCCCATCTCAGAGTCTCCCAGCGCCGGCACGACCTCACCCGTCCGCAAACACAGCCTCCAGCGAGGGCACCGTCAGCGCCCGCTGGAACCAAGCCACGAGCTGCGCCGACTCGGCCTCCGCCAGCCGCACCGCAACCGCACCCGGCAAGGCACCGAACCGCGCCGCCAGCAGCTGCTCCAACAACTCGCGTTGGCCCTCCTGCCGACCATCCTGCCAACCCTCTTGCCGGCCCTCTTGCCGGCCCTCTTGCCGGCCCTTCCGAATCCCGATACGTTCAGCAGTGGTCACGTATTGCATGTGCTCAGCCTCCTCGATCGCCTGAATGCACCGATGGTAGTCTTCTTCCAACGCCTCCGGCAACGCCAACACCCAGTCGATGAAGGCATAGAGGCTCAAGATGTCGTCGCGGTCCAGGCCCAGCCGATAGAGCCATGGAGGTCGCCCTTCAGGGCAACGGCCTTGATCGCTGTTCGGGCCACCCCGCGAACATTCGTCGCGGCCTGGGGGCCGCTCCTCCCCGCGTAGGAGCGGCCCCTAGGCCGCGACGGGTTGCCACAAGAACAGGTCTCGCCGGAGCGATGACCAAGGCCGCGGGCCAGTGCGTCCGGCAAAGGGGCGATCAGCTCGGCCACGTCTCGCGCGGCCGTCCAACGCCCGCTGCCGTTATAGAGAACCCGCGGAAACACCGGCGGCAGACGCTCACCCGCCGTCACCGCCTGGCTCTTGATCAGGTCCTGATACAGCAGCCCGGTGTAGACCACCACCCGCACCGCCATCCAGGGATCGACCTGGCTCTGGAACTCGAACAGCAGGTACACATACAGCCAGTCCCCCGCCACCCGTACCCGCCAGATGATGTCATCCTCGCGCTCGCGCAGGTCGTCGCTGACATAGCTGCCGCCCTGCTTCTCCAAGGTGGTGAAGTCGATCAGCGCCAGCCAGTCCTCCTGCACAAAGTCGCGCAGCAGACCCTCGACCATCTCCGGATGGGAGAACAGATGCTTATAGGAGCCGTCGTGCGGCGCACCCGCCGGGTGGGAGGACACACGGAATCAACGTCGGCGTGGGGATCGGGACATGGCGCAGTGGGCGCGCGGGAGGGTGGGGAACACGGAGGCGATCCAGACCGATCGCACGGGCGGGCCATTTAGGGCACATAAGGCGATTTCCAGCAGTTGGCATAGAGCCAAGTGTCGGTGCGACTTAAGTCGCACCTAAATCCCATCCGACGGCCTTGATCGTCGTTCCGGGCAGAGGCCGCACCGTCATTCCGGCCGGGACGCCGGAATCCAAACCAGGCACGGCAATCTCTCAGCCAGCACGAACGCGCAGAATCCAGCTAGGCGGCCAGCACCATGATCAAGGCCTCCGGGGCTACTTGACCACTCGAATCAACATAAACAGCCCATTGCGAGCAAAGAACCGCCGAATCAGCCAACGTGGCCAGAGCACCCGCGCCACGTTCAGCAACACCCCCCGATGACGTTGACCCGCATCGGATGTCAGCAAGTCACCATGAGTCAACATCGTCGTAATGTCGCACTGCGAAAACCGCGAACACAGTTTCCGGGCCTCCGAGATGGTATAGGCCTTGGTCCCGGGGCTTTCGAGATGATGAGCATAGAGATCGGCAAAAGAACGCCATGGCCGACCAACCAAGAGCCCGTAGCGCAGCCAAAGCATCAAACCGATGACACTCGCCTTGTGATAGATCATCACCCGGGCCTGCCCCCCCCGCTTCAGCACCCGCCATACCTCAGCAACGGCCCTTGGCGTATCGGATCTGTGATACAACACACCCCAGGAATACACCTGATCGAACGACCCTTCGGGAAAGTCCAGGTTCTCCGCATCGCCCACGCCAACTGCGAGGTCAACCCAAACGCCGCCAGGCGTCGCCGTGTATGCTCGATCGCATGTTCGGTCAGTCGATAAACCGCCTGGCCCACAGCTCCATCGTCAATACCGCCCATTGCAGCATATACAAATCATCCTGCCCCGATTGACTCCGGGCGCGGGCATCCTGCAGCGCCTTATAGTCGAACCAACCGCGGCCCTTCACTGCGGACTCGGATGTCACCTCATGCCACATATCCGCCAAATCGTAGCGCAGCCATTTGCGATAAGGCGCCCCGAAACCCGCCTTCGGACGGTCGATAATGGCGTCCGGAACCAGACCCCGCGCCGCCTCACGCAACAACACCTTGGTGTCACGCCCCAGCAGCCAGGGATAGGGGTAGCGGGTAACCCGCTCGACCAGATCAAGATCCAACAGCGGCACGCGCGCCTCGATCCCGACCGCCATGCTCATCTTATCAGTATAATTCAGATTGTGATTGGGCAGATAGATCGCAAGGTCGCGTTCCTGCAACGCCGACAGCCCGGTCAGGCCAGTCTCGGCAATATGGCGCACGCAGTCGTCACGAAAGGTCTCAGTGCCCAAGGCATCCCGCACCGCCGGCGACCAGACCCGGCTGATCTCCGCCTGGGGCGTACTGGCACAGAGGTTCAGAAAGCGGGTCGCGGCCGGTTCACCCAATTCAGCCAGCACGCGCCGGACCCGCCGCAACATAGAACCAAACCGCCCTTCGCGGGCGCCAGGTAGGGCCCGCGTGAGACGGGCGATCAGGCGCCTGGGCGCCAACGGCAACCGATCCAACCCCGCCGTGGCATGCAACACCTGATAGCGCGGATAGCCACAAAAGAGCTCGTCGGCCCCCTGCCCGGACAACAACACCTTCACGCCCTGCTCACGCGCGAGCCGACAGATCAGATAACAGGCAATCGCGGCCGGATCCGCCAGCGGCTCATCCAGGTGCCAGACCAACTCCGGCCACAGGTCCGCCACCTTGGGCTCAATCACGATCTCGTGCAAGGGCAGACCGAGCCGCTGCGCCAGGTCGCGGGCGTGCGGCAGGTCCTCGCCCGCCCGGTCGAGTCGGTTATCCGCACTGGAATAGGCGACGGTAAAGCAATCAAACTTGGCATTGGCCTCGCGCGCCGCCAAAGCGGTGATCAGGCTACTGTCCAAGCCACCGCTGAGGAACATGCCAACCGGCACGTCAGCCACCATCTGTCGGCGAGTTGCCGTATGCAACTGTCGGCGCAGCTCAATCAATTCGCTCGGGCGATCCCGCAACGGCGTCCGACCGAATGGATTGGGCCAGTAGCGCTGGACGTCGAGCGCCCGGCCTTTGCGCCAGCGCAACAAACAGCCGGGCAGCAGCCGCTTGACTGAACGCAGCGCCGTGCGCCCATCGGAGGCATGGCAATAGCCCAGGTGCTGCTGAAGTGCGACGAAGTCAGGCTCGCGCGAAAGCCCGGGGTGTTGGAGAAGCGACTTGATCTCACTGCCAAACAGCAGCGTGCCAGGGTTGGGCTCCGCATAGTAGAGCGGCTTGACCCCGAGCGGATCGCGGGCGATCAATAGCTCGCGGTCACGCCGATCCCAGAGCGCAAAGGCGAAAATGCCGTTCAGTCGTTCGACAAAGGCAGCGCCGTGCGCCACCAGACCATGCAACAAAACCTCGGTGTCGCCGGTTGAGCCAAAACCATGCCCCCGGGCGATCAGGTCGCGGCGGAGCCCCTGAAAGTTATAGATTTCGCCATTGAAGACCAGCACAAAACGCCCGTCCGCCGAGTGCATTGGCTGGGCTGCGGCGGAGCTGAGGTCAAGGATGGCGAGGCGAACGTGCCCAAGCGCTAAGTCGGCGGCCGGGTCCTCAAACACACCCTCCCCGTCCGGGCCACGGTTCGCCTGACCGCCGTTCATCCTTGCCACGAGACCAGGCAGGAATTGACCCGCGTAGCCGACTAGACCGCACATCCGCAAGACCTATTCATACTGCCGCACCCGCGCATCCGGTTGACCTGCCCCATAGACCCGCCGGGTTGGCAAGCATCCGGTCAACTCGATCTCGCGGCGCTTGTATTCTATGAGCCGCATGACATCACCGCGTAATCGAGCCCAAGCGTACCCGACCCAACCCGTCCTCCAGGCACCGAGCCAAAGCCAGTTATAGAGGAAAAACAGCGCATAACGAAAAGGCAAGCCCCAGAATCGCTGCTTCAGCCACATCCGCCTTTGCAATGGCGTACCCAGCAAACGCGGATGATCGGCCAGCGCGGACTTCTGGTACGCGATGATCGCCTCCGCCGTGGTATAGCGATTTTGCTTCTCCAACCAATGATCCATATCAGGGCTATCATGGTGTTCGATCTCCCCGTGGACCTGAGAGATCGCACCCGCCACCACCGGATGCTCGTTCACAGCCACATCGGTAAAGCGACAATGTCCAGTTCGCCAGACACGCACCAACTCCTGCCTGACAGCTAAGGGGCGCCCCATAAACCACAGCCGACGCACCACTGAGACACCCATCGCATCGTCGCGCTCCATGACCTGGACCAGATTGCGCTTTACTTCATCGGATAAGCGCTCGTCAGGGTCCAGCTTCATGGTCCAGGGCGCGGTGATCCGCAATTCACTGAGCGCGAAATTCCATTGATCGCCAAACCCAAGAAAGCGGCGCTGGACGACCTGGACGCCATGGCGCAAAGCGATCTCTACCGTCTCGTCTTGGCTGAAACTGTCGACCAAGAAAACCTCCTGCGCCCAACCAGCCAGATTCCGCAGGACCGCCTCCATGTTGTGGCCCTCGTTGAGCGAGATCATCACCACGGCCACGGGCGCATCGCCCCGTTGCCAGTCCATCACCGCCATCTTGTCGTTCATGGAAATGGTAGAACGCTTAGAGGGCTGTTCGATCGTTTACTAGCGTAAACATTGATGATCATCCCCATGTGGGCTTGGTCAAGGCCCGACAATACAGCTCGCGTAGCATTGTAGGGAACCGAAACCAGCGGTGCCGCCCAAGCAGGCAGCCGCTTCTTGAACACATCACGCGGAATTCTCGACACATGTTGGACCCTCTCCACCTTGAAACCGTGCCGTTCCAACAACCGGCTTAAGCTGGATGGCGAAAAAAAGTTGAGGTGAGCAGGTGGGATAATATACGGCTCATTAATGCCAAAAATATACCTTAGGAAGCTGTCAAAATTAGGTACAGCAATAGCCAATATGCCACCAGTCTTCAACAAGCCATTTGCCTTGCTGATCCAGAGATTCACATCAAACGCATGTTCTAGAACCTGACTCATGACAATGGCACTGAACAGCCCATCCTTGAGCGCATGAACGAGAGCGGATGTGGGGGAAGGGGAGTAATCCTCAAAAG
>CAILVI010000093.1 GCA_903837595.1 uncultured Thiodictyon sp. | reverse complement strand
GTGGTGCCGGAACCCGTGGTGGTGCCGGAACCCGTGGTGGTGCCGGAACCCGTGGTGGTGCCGGAACCCGTGGTGGTGCCGGAACCCGTGGTGGTGCCGGAGCCGGTGGTGGTGCCGGAGCCGGTGGTGGTGCCGGAACCCGCGGTGGTGCCGGAACCCGTGGTGGTGCCGGAGCCCGTGGTGGTGCCGGAACCCGCGGTGGTGCCGGACCTGGAGGACCAGGACGACTATCCTGACGATCCGGAGCTGGTGGCCCTGTTTATGGAGGAGGCACGGGACCTGCTGGATGGGATCGATACCAAGATCCGTGCCTGGCAGCTGGCCCCTCAGGAAGTAGGGATTCTGGATGGTATCAACCGCCTGCTGCATACACTCAAGGGTGGTGCCCGCCTCACGGACCTGCCGGCCATCGGCGACTTGAGCCATGCCTTGGAGACCCGGCTGACGGCGATCGGGGACGCGCATGGGCGCTTTGATGACACCACCCTGGAACTGGCCCAGCAGGCCGTGGATACGCTGTCAGTTCAATTGGATGCGCTGGAGCAGCACGCGCCGATTCCGCGTGCCACGGCCTTGGCGAAGGCCTTGAGCATGCCGCTGCAGTTGCGCGCCGACGCGCAGGTGCAAGCGCCTGACCTGGCCATGCGGCATGCCGTCATAGCGCAAGCTGTGCCAGAGCCTGACGCCGCGGCGAGTGTGCTCCACACCGGCGGCGGCGCCAGACGGACGGCCGCGAGGGGCGCGACCGTATCGCAGATCCGGGTGCGCTCGGATCTGCTCAACCGACTGGTCGACAATGCCGGTGAGATCGGCCTCTACCGCGCCCGCCTCAGTCAGCGCAATGGCATGCTGGGTTTCAGTCTCGGGGAGTTGGACCAGACCGTGATGCGTCTGCGCGAGAAATTGCGACAACTGGAGATCGAGACCGAGACCCAGATTCTCTTTCGCTTTGAGCGTGAGGAGGCGCCCGGGGCGGAGGGCCCGGCCTTCGATCCGCTGGAGTTGGACCGCTTCTCGACCCTCCAACAGCTCTCCCGCAGCCTGGCCGAGACCGTCAATGACCTGGTGAGTTTGCGGGATGTGTTGGGCGGGTACCAACGCGAGTCCACTGACCTGCTGACGCAGCAGGCGCGCCTCGCCGATGACCTGCAGGACGGGCTGTTGCGCACCCGCATGGTGCCCTTCGTCCAAGTGGTCCCGCGGCTGCATCGCTTGGTGCGCCAGACCGCTGACAGCCTGGGAAAATCGGCCCGGCTGGAGGTGATCGGGCCCGAGGTGGAACTCGACCGTGCGATCCTCGACCGCCTGGAAGCACCCCTGGAGCACCTGCTGCGCAATGCCGTCGACCACGGACTGGAGTCGCCGGCGGTGCGTGCCGCCGCCGGCAAACCCGCCACCGGCCAGGTGACCCTGGAGCTGAGTCGGGAGGGCAACGACGTGATCATCAAGATCGCCGATGATGGCCCCGGGCTCGATCTGGCAGCGATTCGCAGCCTGGCGGTGGCGCGTGGTCTGTTGGCCCCCCAAGTGGCGTTGGCGGACGCGGCGCTGATGCAGTTCGTCTTTGAGCCCGGCTTCACCACCCAGGAACAGGTGACCCAGATCTCGGGTCGCGGGGTCGGATTGGACGTGGTCGCCTCCGAAATCAAGGTCGCCAACGGGACCATCGACCTCGTTTCCTTCCCCGGGCGTGGGACCAGCTTCAGCATCCGGCTGCCGCTGACCCTGGCTATCGTGAAGGCGCTCTTGGTGGGCGTTGGGAGCAGCGTATACGCAGTGCCCTATGCGTCCATTGAGGCGGTGGCGCGGATCGGCCGGGAGGAACTGGCGGCCATCTACCAGGATAAGGGGAAGGATTTTGACTACCGCGGCCAGGCCTACCGGGTCGCCGCGGTGGGCAGCCTGCTCGATCCCCGGGTACCACCGGACCTGGGTGAGTCCCGCTGGCTGCCGCTTCTGCTGGTGCGGGCCGGCGATCTACGGGTCGCCCTGCAAGTGGATACCTTGATCGAGAGTGCGCGGGTCCTGGTCAAGCCCCTGGGCGCCAAGTTGGCCGCGCTGCGTTGGCTCGCCGGCGGCACTATCCTGGCGGACGGGCGGGTCGCTTTGATCCTGGATATCCTCGCCTTGCTGCGCTCCGGCGCGGTCCATGAGCAGTTGTCACCGCGCCCAGCCTCGGCAGCGGCAGCGGATGCGGGCACGACCTCTGGGCGGTGTGTCATGGTGGTGGACGACTCCCTGACCGTGCGCCGGGTCACCACCCGCATGCTGCGTAATCGCAATATCGAGGTACTCACTGCCAAGGACGGAGTGGAGGCACTGACCATGCTAGCCGAGCGTGTACCCGACTTGATGCTGTTGGATATTGAGATGCCGCGTATGGACGGCTATGAGCTGACCCGTCACATCCGCCGCTCGGAGCGGCTGCGGACCCTGCCGATCATCATGATTACCTCGCGTACCGGCGAGAAGCACCGCGACCATGCACTGTCGCTGGGCGTCAACCGCTTCCTCGGAAAACCCTACCGGGAATCTGAATTACTCGACGAGATCAGCTCCTTACTTGCGGAGCAGCGGCAGTGAAGGCGCATTCGCAAGGGCTACGGGTCTTACTCCTGCCGGTGTGGTCCGATCCAGACCCCTGGGATTTGTTACTGCCCGCGGCGGCCGTGGCCGAGATTGTGCGCGCAGACCCTGTGGGCGAGCCCGGGCCGAGGGCACCGGAGTGGTTGCGCGGGTATCTTGGCTGGCGCGGCCTGCGGCTGCCCCTCGTGCGCCCAACCGCCTTCACCGGGCCGACCCACCGCGCCTATGCGGCCGTGTGTTTTGCCCCGGGCGGCGGCGAGAGCGCGGCCCCGTTCTTCGCCATTGAGAGCCCGGGGATGCCGCGCTTGGAGCGGGTCACTCCGGACGGTCTCAGCGCCGAGACCGGCCATCGCGCGGCGGCCGAAGGCCTCTTCATCCAGGTTGCACTCCGTGTCCTGGGCCGCCCGGCGGGTCTGGTGGACCTTGATGCGCTGCAGCGTGCCCTGCGGGCGATTACCGGTTGATTCGGGGACGGTGCGATGAACGGCGATTCAGAGACGGGCCAAGCCGCAGCAGGCGGACCGGGCGCTCCCCGGGTTATCGTCGTACATGACAGTGCGATGCGGGCACTCCTGACCGAGCACATTCTGAAGACCGCGGGTTGCGTGGTGCAGACGCTCACCGATACCTGCGAGCTGGTGGAATTGATGGGGTCCTTTCAGCCCGATCTGATCCTGGCTCCGGCCCCCATTCCGGCGACCAGCGGCTTGGAGTTGGTTGCCGTCGCCCGCGGGCCGGGCACTGTTCGGCTCGTGCCGCTGCTCGTTTGCGACGTTGACCATCGCCGGCAACCGCGCACCGCGACCCCCGGTGCGGGTGCCGTGGCCGACGGTGCGTCGCCGCTGCGACCGGAATCCTTGGTCGGTGCCGTGACGCAGCGGATCGCGTGCATGCCCGCCATCAATGCGCCCGTGCCGGCAGCCGATCATCTGGACCCGGATACGGGGCTGGCCCGCCGCCGCCATTTCATGCGCAGCCTGGCGCGCGTGATCGCCGGGCCCGACGGCATTGAGCCTGGTCATGGTCTCTTGGTCGTCGCCCTGGATGGTGTCACTCAGCTCAACGCACGCTGGGGGACTGGCGCAGCCGACCTGGCGGCGGACCATATCGGTGGTCTGATCGGGGCGCATCTAGGGCAAGCGGATCTGGCCACGCGTCTGGACGACTATCGTCATGCCTTGTTAGTTCACCGCGGCGATGCGCAAGCACTCGTGAAGGTTGCGGAAGCCTTGCGGTGCCTGATCGCAGATTCCCCCTTCCAGGTGGACGGTCACCCCGTGATCATCTGCGTGAGTATCGGGATCGGTCGCTTGCGACCCGACGCGGGAGACGTCGTGACCATGATCAAGCGCGCCGAGCGGGCCTGCGCCGAGGCGGCGGCGGGCGGCGGCAATCGGGTGGTGGTTGATGACCCCACGGTAGCCGCAGCGCCGGACGTGGCTCACGAGCGACTGCTGACCCAGTTGATCGAGCGTGCGCTGGTCGCATCCGATCCGACGGGCGGTTTCGAGATCTTCTACCAGCCCATGGTGGCCATTGGGCACCACGGGCTCTGTCACGTGGAAGTCATGCTGCGCCTGGACGCGGGGGATGGCACCTTGATCGAAGCGGCGGACTTCCTGCCGCTGGCCGAACGCGCCGGCCGCAGCAATGCGATCGATCGCTGGACCATGCTCCACGCGTTGGGGGTCCTCGCGCAGCAAGGCGCCGTCCAGCCCAGGTTGCGGCTCTTCATTCGCCAGCACCTGGAGAGCCTGATGGATGCTGGCGCTCTGGCGTGGCTGCGCGCCCAGATAGTGAGCAACGCCCTGATTGAGCGTTGCCCCATCGTCGATCTGCACCTACAGGACCTGCTGCGGCACCGCCATTGCGCCGGCGCCGTCATCGCCGCGTTGCGCAAAATCGGTATTCAGGTCTGTCTGGCGGGTGTCGATGAAACGGCGGTGGCCCTGGAGTTGGTTAATGAGCTCAAACCGCCCTTCGTGAGGCTTGCCCCGGGGGTGCTACAGCAACTCAAGGCGGATCGATTCAACCAGTTGGTCCAGCGCCTCAACCGCGGCCAGGCGCAGGTGATCGCCAGCGGCGTCGACTCTGCCGCGCTGGTCGCCCCGGTGTGGGCCAGCGGTGTTGGCTATGCGCAGGGCGCGGTCATTTATGCCCCGCGCCCGGAATTGCTCTTTGACTGGGATGAGCTGGTGACGGAGTGATCGTTACGCTGCGGCGGTGCTGCGCTCGGCCTTGGCGATCTCCACCGCGGTGTAGACCACCAGCAGGCCCCAGATCACCTTGTTGACGATGTCGCCGATGTTCACAGTGAACTCGCGCAGCACCACGCTGACACTGGGATCGAAGACCAGCGCATAGAAGAATCCCGCCGGAAAGATCGACCAGCCGATCAGGAAAAAGAAGAACATGTAGGCGAGCGTATCGCGCTGGGCGGGGACCATCTCCGAGCCCGGCAGGCGCCGCAGTACCTCGAAGATCGAGATCGTCATGTAGGCAAACAGCAAGCCGCTGACCGTGAACCAGAACAGGGCAAACAGCGGTAGGCCCTCGCCAACATGGGCGTGGGTCGCATACTCACCGAAATAGCCAGTGACGATCATCCCGACATCGGTCAGTGCGAGGTTGCGCAGGAAGGTCATGCCGACGCGCTCCAGGCCCATCAGTAGAGGGAACATACTGATCAGTACCAGGGTCGTCGCCAACCAATAGGCGTAACGCAGCACCAGCGGCAGCGAACTGATGGCCGATGTCATCTCAGCGATGCTCGCCGTGCCCGCGATGGGCTGCAGGCGGGTGAAGAAATAGAAATGCAGGACGGCGGACACCGTGCAGATGCCGACATTGAGCAGGGCCAGCAGGCGCAGTCTTCCGGTCAATTGCGGGATTTGGGTCAGGAAATACATGACCGCCGCCAGGGCGGCGATGCCGCAGGTCAGGAACGAGTAATAGGTCAAGTTAAATAGCGTGGTCATCTTATCGGTTTCCGATCTGAGCCAATTGTCGATCCGGCGCATTGCTCATCGGCGGCAATGCGTACGGTATACCAGGTGCGCACCATTACGACACCTGCTCCAGCGCCTGTTGTATGAAATCCAGGACCTCTTCGTCATGATAAGGCTTGACGAAATAGCGATCGACCCCGGCGGTGATGGCCTCGCGCCGATGCCGCTCGGTGGAGCGCGAGGTGATCATGGCGATCGGTAGGCGGCGCGTTGGCGCTTGCGCGCGCAGGTGGGTGGTCAACTCCAGACCGTTCATCTGCGGCATCTCCATGTCGACCAACAGCACGTCCGCCGGCTCCCGGCTCAGTGTCGTCAGGGCGTCCATTCCATCGCGCGCAGTCAGCGCATGATAGCCGGCATCGGTGACGAGTTGGGCCAATACGCGCCGCATGGACAGCGAGTCATCGACAATCAGGACGGTCGGCAGCTTGATCTGCTCCAGGTCCTGCGCGTGCGCCAGGGTCGAGAGATCGACATTGGAGACGACGCGCATCATGGCACGCAGTTCGACGATGGGAACGACCCGGCCGTCGCCGAGGATCGAGGCGGCCAGGAGTCCAGGGATGGGTGGTACCAGTGCCCCCAGTTTCTTGACCACCAGTTCGCGCCCGTCGATCAGTTCGTCGACCATCACCGCCTGGTCGCCGCGATCCGACACGACGATCAGCACCACGGCGCCCTTCACGTCCGGTGCGCGCGTCGGTAGCCCAATCAGCGTGTTGATGTGGACCAGCGGATAGGTGTCTTCCGCATGGCGAAACTGCCAACCCTCGGCACATTCGGAGATCTCGCCCTCGGCGGCCAGCACGGCGAAGCGCACCTCATTGGCCGGCATGGCCAACGGCTCGCCGTTGCAGTGGATCAAGAGGCAATAGATGGTCTGTAGCGAAGACGGGAAGCGGGCCTGTAGTCGATAGCCGGCGCCGCGCTGCGATTCGATGGTCAGCGAGCCATTGAGTGCCCTGACAGTGTTGGCGACGACATCCATGCCGACACCCCGCCCGGACGTTTGGGTGGCCTGCTCACGCGTGGAGAAGCCGGGGCGCAGCGTCAGTAAGGCCAATTCTTGGGGGGTGGGTGCGGCATCGGCGGCGAGCAGCCCCAGCCGGATCGCCTTGCTCTTGACTCGCTCCAGATCCAGACCGGCGCCATCGTCGCTGAAGGTCACCTCGATCTGGTCGCCGGACTGGCGAAACGCGATCGTGAGTTCGCCTTCGGCCGGTTTTCCGGCAGCGGCGCGCTGATCGGCCGGTTCGATGCCGTGATCGACCGAGTTACGTACCACGTGCATCAGGGCCGGCATGAGCCGGTCGAGTACGTCGCCATCGACTTGGACCTCATTGCCCTGGACCTTCAGCTCGCCCTCCTTCCCGGTCGCCCGGCAGGTTTGGCGCACCGCCCGCTGCAGGCGCCCGACGACTGAGCTGACCGGCACCAGCCGGGTGGCCATGGTCAATTGCCGCAGCTCCTGGCTCAGCTTGATCTGCTGTTGGGCCAACTCATCCAGGCTGCCAATAGTCCCGTTCAGGGTCTGCACCAGATCACGCGCATCGTTCACCCCCTCGTTGAGCCGCCGGGTGGCGATATACATCTCGTCGTACTGGTCCAACTCCAGCGGGTCATAGGTGGATGCGGCGGCGGCGCCCCCGGATGCCAGCCCGCGCAGGTCGACCAGCTTTTCGAGTTCAGTGACCTGAAGCAAATTGCGCAGATCGATCTCGGCGGATTCCTGCAATGTGCGTTGTGCCAGCCGAATCTGCTCCGCCGATTGCGACAGCGCCAGCGACATCTCGCCCGCCAGCCGCAGCAGGTTGACGATGGCCTGGGCCGGGACCTGCAGGTAGGCGTCCTCGGCGTCCTGCACGGTCCCCCCCCTTGACCGCGCTGCCGGAGACTCCAGGGCGCCAGACAAGGTTTCTGGCGTCACCATGGATGCCGTCGTGACCCGCGCTGCCGGAGACTCCAGGGCGCCAGACAAGGTTTCCGGCGTCACCAGGGAGGCCATCGTGACCGAGTCCGCCGCGGCGCCGGCCCTTGCGGCGGCGGGGGTCGCCGATGTCGCAGCGGCTGGCGCCTTGAGCGGCTCGGTCCACTCCAGTGCCGCGGCGCCCTCCTGGTCGATGCGGTTCGCCCAGTCCAGCACTTGTTGTACGATCGGCCGAAATGCTTCCGGATCGTGGCTTTCCAGGCCATTGATGACATCGAACATCGCGGCGAGCCCATCCGCCGCCGCGACCAAGGTCTCGCCGAGCGGCGGACTGGGGGCCAGTTCCTGCTCGGTCAGAAATTCCAGCAGGTCCTCCAGGTGATGGCCCAGGAATGCGACGGCGCGCACCCCGCAGACATTGGCGGAGCCTTTCAAGGTGTGGGCATAGCGCTGGGCCTGTCGCAGGGCGTCTTCGACGGCGCCGCCGCGTAGGATGACCTGGATGACAGTCGCCAACCGCTGGGCCATATCCGGTCCTTCGCGCCGGAAACTGGCCAGCACGCTGTCGTCCATATCGTCTGCCGGGGCTAATGAAAGGTCCTCGTCCTGCACCGCGGCCACCCGCTGCGGACCGGTCTCGGTCTCAAGCGCGAGCGGATCGTCATAGAGCGCCTGGGCGAGTTCCGCGGTGCGCTCCAAGGCGAGCGGTTCGGGCCAGCGTGGATGGGCCAGGGTCGCGACCAGGGCCGTTCGTGGGGCTTGCGCCAACGGCCCGGCCAGATAGTCCAGCATCCGCTGGGGTAGCTGGCTCAGGTCCCCGATCAGTGACTTGGGCCAGGGGTTCTTGGGGGAGCGTGCACTCATCTGCTCCGCAAGGCCGGCGCACAGGGTGCCAAAGCCGGCGAAACCGACATCGGCGGAGGCCTCGGCGAAGCGCTCCAGAATTTCCCGGCCGGCCTCGGCCGCGGCGGTGCGGTCGGCGGCCCGCGTCGCCCGGGCGATATCGGCGACGCGGTGCAAGAAGTCTTGCGCGTTGTCCTCCACGGCGGCGGCCAGGATGGCAAGGAGTTCAAGCGCGTCGTCGCTCAGTTCCCCGGAGTGGGCGCTGGCGACTGGCCTGGACGGGAACTGCGGTGGCGCAGTGATCTCCTCGGCGGCGTCGGCGCCGGCGGCTTCCTGATCAGCCGCATCGTCCTGCGGCTCCGCGGCGACGGGTGCGGCCAAATCATCACTGATTGCCGCCACCATCGGTGTCTCCGGGGCAAGCGGCGCGGCGCCATCGCCCGCGGCGACATGGTCGTGCCACAGGGCCGCCGCCTCCGGGCTCAACGGCGGGTCGAAGGCCTCGGAGCCTGCCAGTTCGATGAGCGCATCGACAATCTCCTGATCATGCGGCTCCGCGAGATGGGCCTCCAGCAAGGCCATGACCTCGAGGGCGGCCACCCCCGCCGAATCGCTGCCCGCCGCGCGGTGTGGCAGACCGCTGACCAGCCCATCAATGACGGCCAGCAGCTCCGTGATATGCGGTCCCAGTTCCTCGGCCGACGGCCACAGATCGCCCAGTGACTCGGCGAATGCGTTCGCCGCCGTCAGCCGGTCATCTTGCGCTGCCGCTGGGTTTCCCGCTAACTCAATGGCTTCTTGAGCCGCGGGTAAGGCGGCGGCAAAGACCTTGGCAAAAGCAACCGGGTTCATCGTCCGGTCCCTCGCCTAGGCCCGGCCTGGTTCATTCGCCCGCGCTGGTGCCGGCAAGCGGAAGAGCCCGATCGAATCGAGTAGTTGCTTGGAATAACCTACCAGGCTATTGGTCTCGGCAGCCTGCTGATCGATCTGATCGGTGGTCTCGACCGTGCTCGCGCGCATCGCGTCGACGCGGGTCATCAGAGTGCGGTTGGCGGCGACCTGCGTTTGGGCGCTGGCATCGATCTGTCGTACCGCCTCGGCCAGGTTGGCCGTGGTCTGCTGGGTTGCCAGCATCCGATCGCCCGCGCCTTCGATCGTACGGGACTCGTTGCCCACGGCCTCGGTCGCCTGATTCACCGT
The DNA here is from genome assembly GCA_903837595.1 of uncultured Thiodictyon sp. Lineage (GTDB taxonomy): Bacteria > Pseudomonadota > Gammaproteobacteria > Chromatiales > Chromatiaceae > Thiodictyon. The sequence goes on along the minus strand of CAILVI010000093.1, from coordinate 21,377 downwards.
CTGGATGGTGTCCTGAGTCTCGACCTGGATATTGCGGATCAGCGTGGCGATCTGATTGGTCGCCTGGCGCGAACTGTCCGCCAGGCGCTGCACCTCTTGGGCGACCACGGCGAAGCCGCGCCCGGCCTCGCCGGCGGTGGCCGCCTGCATCGAGGCATTGATGGCCAGCACGTGGGTACGCTCCGAGAAGCTATTGATGATGTCGACGATGCCGCTGATCTCCTGCGAGCGCTCGCCCAGGCGTTTGATGCGCTTGCCGGTCTCTTGAATGGATGCGCGAATGCTGCCCATGCCCTGCACCGCGCCCTTGACCGAGGCCAGCGCCTCGTCGTTGGATTGTGTGGCCTTGTTGGCGGCATCACTGCAAAACTGTGCCAGTTCGCCCATGTGGTCGATGGCCTCGACGGTCTGCGCCAGGTCGTTGGCCGTTTGCTCGATCTGTGCGCGTTCGGCATCGGCCACCGCCACCACCTGACGCCCCTGCGCCTGTACCTCGGCAGAGGCCTGGCCGACCTGCTGGGCGATTTCACGCACCTGCACGAGGACGCGCGCACTCTCGGAGGTGACGCGGTTCAAGGCATCGCCCAGGGGCCCGGTGATGTCTTCCTTGACCGGCAGCTTCAGCGTCAGGTCGCGCGCCTGGCTGATCTCACTACTGATCTGCAGCATCTCGATGATGGAGTCGTTCAGCTGATCGTTCTGACGCTCGAGATAATCGAGTGCCTTATTGAAGGCCACCACGGTCGTTCCCAGCTCGTCCTCCGCGCCGGGATCGAGCCGTTCGGAAAAGTCGCGCCGCAACTCCATGCCCTTGAGTGCGCCGCGAATCCGGTTCAGACCGTCGCGAATACGCTCGGCCGGCTTGAGGATAAAGCGCGTGGCCAGCCGGACCAGGGTGATATAGAACACCAGACCGGTGAGTAGGGCGCCGAGCAGGAGTACCGCCACCAGCAGTGCCATGGCAACCTGGCGCTGGTTGGCCTTGGCGGTCTGGATCGACTCCAGCTGCTGCGTCAAGTAGCGATTGGCGGCGGCCTGGAATTGCGGTGGCACTTGTTTGAGGAGCGTGGCGAGTTCGGGATTTTGGTCCGGGTGCAGTGTCTGCGTCACTTCGGTGCGTTCCTGGTACAACCCGTTCACGCTTAACAACACAGAGCCGGCAATGAGCACGAATACGAGCAATACCAGCGCGGTCGTCGCAATGGTCAGTCTGGCCGAAATGGAGATGTCGCTGAGTGTCATGGATTATTCTTCCGACGTGAGGGGACTGGCCTGAAGTAGACTCGCGCGCTCGGCCAGCAGTTCGAGCAAGCCGAGGAGATCGACCTCGACATAACTGGTCCCGTCCACCGCCAGTGCGCCACGGGCGAGTTCGGATGGCAGCCCACGCAATGGGGGTGGGCAAGTAATGGGTGTGTCCGGCGGGACCGTAATCCCGTTGACTTCATCAATGCCGAGCGCCGCGCAGGTATCGCGTCGCCCCAGCAGCAGAAAATAGCGGCCCGGCTCGGGCGTGCGCTCGTTGACGATGGCGCCCAGATCGTAGACCGGCGCCAGATCGCCGCGGAAGCTGGCGAGCCCCAGACACCAAGGGTGGGTAAAGGGCAGGCGCGCGCAATGCAGCGGCGGATAGACCTCCCCCGGCATCCCCGCGGGGACCAGCAGCCAGCGTTGGCCGATCCGAAAGACGTGACGAAAATCGCCGATCGGCTGGGTCTGGTCCGTTGCATCGAGCGACGCCGGCAGCCAGGGCCAAATCGGCGCATCGGCGCGGGTGGTCGCATCCGCTGGGGCATCGACCTCGTTCATGACGCAGCGGCGCCCCCGCCCAGCAAATGCGCGATCTGTTTCAGAATCTCCTCGGCCGCATAGGGCTTGACGATATAACCCTTGGCCCCCTGCAACTGCGCCCACATCTTGTCGGCCTTCTGATTCTTGCTGCTGACGACGACCACCGGGATATGCATGGTGGTCGGGTCTTCGCGTAGCGCGCGCGTCGCGTGATAGCCGTCCACACCCTCCATCACGATATCCATGAAAATCAGATCGGGCCGTTCGCTTTGTGCCAACGCCACGACCGCTTGCCCCGACACGGCAGTCACCACGGTGTGACCGGCCTTCACCAGGACCTCTCTCAAGTGATCGCGCTCGGTAGCAGAATCATCAACAACAAGTAGCTTCGCCATACTTGACCTCGTGTGACTGCAATGGCATTCGTATCAATTTACTTCAAATAGCGTTGCAGCGTGGCGTTCAGGTGATCGATCGTCAGGGGCTTGGTCAGGTAGACATCGGCCGAGGCGAGTGTCCCGCGGAGTTTGTCAAACCGCGATGTCTTGCCGGTCAACATCACCACTGGGGCCTGGACCCGCATCTTTTTCTTCAGCGTGCGGGAGACCTCGTAGCCGTTGATGCCCGGGAGCATGACGTCGAGGAAGATCAGATCGTAATTGTAGTCGCCCGCCTTGGCCAGGGCCTCTTCGCCGGTTTCGGCAAAGTCGACGGCGTACCCTGCCATTCCGAGCCGCACCTCCATCATCTTGCGGACCGATTCGCTATCGTCCACCACCAGGATGCGCTTGGCCGAGGCCGCCACCGCGGGGGCCGGATTCTCGACGTGATCGGCCACGACCTGCGTGGACATATGGTCACTGATGTCCGTTTCCGGGGCATAGTGATAGACCTCTGCGACCAGATCGTCCAGGGCCTTGAGTATCCGGTTCGCCAGCACCGGCCGCTTGAAAAAGACGTTGACGACCCCGCCGAAAAGGTGTGACGCCTTATCCGTCATGCCCACCCGCACCACCGGGAAACTGGCGCCCGGCAGCGTGCCGCGCAACGCCGTCCAGTCCTGCACGCCGACGGCGATATCCTCGTTGATGATGCAGATATCCGGACGATCATGACCGCGCGACCAGGGGATATAGTGGCAGGTGCGCACCTCGGACAACTGAAAGGCCCGCCCCAGGCTCTTTTCCTCCGTCTCGGAAAAGCCGCAAAGGGCGATAGTGAACTTCTTATGTTCGGTGGCCATGGGGGGATTCCCGCTGTACTTCTTACAACGTCGGATCGTCGATCGCGTGCGGCAAGATCGAGGGGGCGGCGTGTCGGGGGGCGTCAGCCAACAGATCGCCAGCGTTCGCGTCAACGATCGCAGAACATCTATCGATCAATGAGTTAGGTTCCATCCGTTGATGCCGACTGGTGCCTGTTGGTCTTTCACGCATTGTGAACATTAAGATTTTATAATAATCGACGCAGACACAGGACGCAACCTTCCGCGGTCGGTTTTGTGGTCCAGTTCTCGTCCGACCTCAAGCCGCGGCGCCTGGCGCCGGCGCTGGTGTGGACCCGTTGCCCCCATGCGCGCCGCGTCAGCCAAAGGGATCAGGGCGGCTTTCAAACCCGCCCGTAGACGTACATCAGGCTCGGACGTGATGGCCGGGTGTAGGGGCGGGTTTCAAACCCGCCCCTACATCATGCGTCTGTCGAGATATCAGGTACAAAGGCTATCTCTTTGCAGGGAAGGTCCACATCGGCACTCTGTTCACCATGATCGGGGCGCGAGATGTGGCCATGGCGCCCTTGGGGGCCGCGGTGGCGCGGCGGCGCGCGACCAATCGGCAGTCATCAGGATGCCGTGGCCTGGTGCTTGCGGCGCCACAATTCCGCGCAGGGGGTCGGATGATCACGCAACACCGTCGCCTTCTCGCCGCCGATGCCAAAATGGCCTGCCTGCGCATAATCCATCAATTGCCGTTGCCGATGCCAGATGGCCGAGGCGCCGATGCGGCCCTGGGCATCGGCGCGCAGATAGTCCCGCAGCAGGGCGCCGATGAAAGTGCATTCCGGCTGATCGCAATCCCCCCGGCGCAGCGCGACCTCATGCTGTAACTCCCCTTCCGGGGTGAAATAACTGGTGTCGTCCAGCACCGCCGCGGCGAGTGCCAATACCGGGTCAAGCTCGGTATCTTGGGTCAACAGCCGCAGGATATCATCGATATGACTGCGGTCGGCGCGGGGGAACAGGACCCGGCCGCGCCCAAAGTCCTGCATTGTGGGATTGACATCCTGTCCGGTCTCATCTCTGATCGCGAATTTCGCCTGGGCCGTCAGGCCCTCATAGGATGAGGTGGACAGCAAGACACCGCGAACGCGGAAGGTCCAGGGCTCCCCCGCGTAGACCACTTGCTGATTGGATGTCGCCAGTTGCCGCTCTACGACATGGGGCATATACAGGGTGGCGACCATTTTATAATCTGACCAGCCGGCTCCGGCACCGATGGCCAGCCCCTTGGGGTCAACGAAACCGAAGGTCTGGATGCGCCGCTCATAGTCCAGTATCCAGACGATGAAATCTGGATAAAACCAGTCGGAATCGCCCACCCGCAGGCGGAAAGAGTCGTTGCGCTTCTCGATATTGCGTTTTAGCCAGAGATCATGCGCGCCCCATTTGAGCGGCGTGCGTGCCCCCTTGGGATGATTGCCGGCGGGATAGAGCCGTAGGATCAGGTCTCGCACGAAGGCCTCTTCGTTAAGATCCAGCGTCCCCGGCCCGGCATCGACCCGATCGTCCCGCGGCTTGAGAAGCAGTGGCTGATAGACACTGCCGGGGGCGAGCACCTCGATGCCCGCACAATGGGAGTCCACAATCAAGGGCAGATTCCCAATCCCTGGGCAGTCCAAGGCCGTGCCGCCGAACAATTCACGCTGCCCAGGAGCGGGCGGACGTTTAGTCGCCATGGGCGATCTCCTTGAAATATCTATCCGGTATACCACTGGCCGTCAGCGCGGTTAGGGCATAGCGGCTGAGCCGATTCTCTGCCCGCCGATCGGCGGCCTCCAGCAGGCGTTGCACCAGGGTGGTCGCCAAACGGTTGATGCGGGCCAAGTCCGCCGCCGTGCGGACCGCGAACTGCCCCGGCAGCCCCTGGATTTGGTAATGTCCGTCCGCCAGAGCGGCGCCGATCGCGGCCCGATCGAAGGTCAGATTCCATCGGTGCTGCACGCGCCGCCACTCGATCAGGTCGCGCCACACCCCGTCCTGGTCCACCAGGTTCAGCCGCTGACGGAATTCCGCGGTGATGTCCTGACCGAGCGTGCCTTGGCGGGTCTGGACTTGACCATCCGCGAGTCTGGACGTGCTGATGGCGGCCGTCAGTGACACGCTGACCGTGCCGAGTCCCGCCAACCATGCGCCGCCCTGGGCGGCAACCTGGAATTCACCGCGCCCCGGCGTGATGGCCCGCACGGCCTGCAGGATGGGCGGCGTATGCGCCTGCACCGCACACTCGATGCGTTGGCTTTCCGGTGCCCCGTTGTCGATCAGGCCATTGAGAAAGGCATCCAGATAGCGGGACTTCAGCCCATAGACATAGGCGGTCTGCAAAGGCGCTAGGACCGCCGGGGGCCGCTCCAGCCGCTTGCCATCCCCATGGACCCCGGCAAGACGCACGACCCGCCCGAACATCTGGATGATGAGCGAGCCTTCCCCCTGGCCCAGCCGTAACAAGGTGAGCGAGGAGGCGCGGTAGTTGTCCCAGCCCTCGGCGAAACGCCGCGACCCGATCAGACAATTGAGCCCGCTCCCCGGGGTGTCGATGGCAGCGAAGAGTGACCCTGAGAGTGCATCCTCCTCCACCATCAGCCCCACCGCCTCCAGGGCGCGTTTGAGCCCGCCGGCATCCCCGACATTCACCACCCCATAATAATGGGTCTGATCCCCTCGGCGCAGGCCCAACCCCAACTCGCCGGCGGTCGAGCCGATCAGGCGCAATACCGGCTTGTCGCCGGGTTGCCAGCCGAAGCAGTCGCCCAACAGCTGGGCGGCGAGTGCCGGCGGCGCGTAACCCGTTGCGGCGCCACGCACCGTGGGCGGGAGCAGCTCCACGCCGGACTCGGCACTGACCGTCGCGGCCGCCAGCAGCGCAGTCAGCCAGTCGGTTAGATCAGCCGGGGCCGCGAGAATGCCGCAGAGAAACCGCAAAACATCCACCACATCGGAGGTCTGCTCCTTGTCGCCCTCATTCTTGGTGCTGCCGATGACCGAGAGTCCAAGCAGCACCCAGAGCGGCGCGGCCAGCTCCAGCCCCTGCGCCAACGCCGCGCGGCGGCCATCCGCGGACCGAAAGCAGGCAACCTGATGCCAAAAGGCCAGCAGCGCGGCGGTCAGGGTCTGTTGCTGGGCGGCCCGGCCGGCATCCCCATCCGCCTGCACCCGCACATGCCAGAAGTCTTTGCCATAGCGATCACGATGGAAGCGGTCATAGGCATAATCAAAGATCACTGCCTTGGCATAGCGGTCGAAGGCGTGCTCACCCTCTGCCACCTGACCGAAAGTGGCGGAGAACTCGATCAGCAGTCCGCGCCGGGTCGGCTCCGGGGCGTCGATCCCGGCCAAGTCTGCCTGGAGGGCCTTCCACACGCTCGCCTCCGCACGCTGGCCCTTGTGCCCCTCGTCAACGAAGACCAGGTTGCGGCCATCGCTGAAGACATGGGTAGGTACCGTCACCCCGTCGCCGCGCTTCTGCGCGGTCAGCTTATTGATGTCGAGCACAATCACCGTCTCCGGCGGCAACCGCCCCAAGGCGGCGGCCTCGCCGTCCAAAGGATAGGCGAACACATCCCAGGTGCCAAGTCGGCGCAGCCGCTCCGCGTGTTGGCGGGTCAGGGCCTCCGATGGCGTCACCACGAGCATCCGGCCCCAGGGCCGGCGGCGCTCCAGCAGGGCCAGACAGGCATGCAGCAGGTGGGTCTTGCCGGCCGCCGTGGCCATCCAGAAGGCCGCCAGTTGCAGATCGCCCGGAGTGAAGGCCGGTACCGATTCGCCCTTGGGTGGATGAGCCGCCAGCCACGCATTCAGCCGGGCGCGCAACGCCTCCTGATCGTCCAACTGGGCGTCGACCCAGCACGCGAACAGCATCAGCGCCAGATATTGGGCATAGCGGGGCGCAAACTGCACCAGGCTACAGGCCTGGCTGACCTGACTATCCAGGCGCGTGAGCGTAGCCCCGTCCGCGTGGGACAGTGAGGCCAGTGCCTCCAGATAGCGGCCTTGCGCCAGTCCGGGCGCGGCGCCGCAGGTCTCCTCGACCGTTCGCAATTGGGCCATCGCCGCGGGGAGCCGCAAGCCGATTTCGCCGGCCAAGGCATCGCGCAGGACCAAGGCCGCCTTGAGACGGGCGTGGCCGGAGCGCTTAATGGGAGCTTTACTCATAATCATCATTCCGGCCACCAACGCTTGCGGCAACCCGTCGCGGCCGGGGGGCCGCTCCTACGGGCGGCGTGGGTTTGATCATCGTTCCGGCCATCCGCGACCCGTCCGCAAACGGAGGTCGAGGCTTTAGCCGGTGGCGGCTCCCGACATATCCAAAAAAAATCAGTGATGCCTGCACGCCGGACCGGCTAAAGCCTCGACCTCCTGTGGCCGGAACGACGATCGAGGCCGGCGGCGTAGGAGCGGCCCCCCGGCCGCGACGAATGCCATGATGAAGGTCCCCGGCGCACCGCCCCTGATACCGCAGCATGACACAAGTCATCGGCCTCAGGGGCGGGGGCATAGCGCCCCGGCGCCTTAGGGCGCGCAAGTAATCTCGAGGGTATCGCTGAATTGCCCGATCTCCTGATCATGAATCACATAAATTGCTGTGTAGCGCCGCAATTCGGCCTTGCCGGGCTGGAGTAGGGGGCGGGTGTCAATGAAGGGCGAATGGTTGGCGCGGCCGACCGGGACCCAGCCGTTTTCCCCTTCGCGCTGGCAGTAGACATTCACACCGGCGGTCGGGCCCTTGACGAAGCGTAGCTCCAACTTCTCACCAGTCCGGTCGGTGCCGCTCAGACTGGGTTTGGCCGTGGCGGGGTCGAAGCGCGCCTGATGGCCGACGATCCCGAGCTCCTTTCCCTCGCCCTCGGTATATCCCGGGCGCGCCTTGATCGTCCGTGCAATTTCGCGGCCTAAGGCAATCAAGGCATCCTCGGTCTGATCCTTGTCGGCGGTGACCCGCTTGGCGGTCGCGGTGATATCGGCGACGGCGGCGCTGCGGGCACGAAAATCCGCATTCAGCGCCCCCAGGGCGGCGATCTTCTCGACACTCACGCCATGGCCAGCCGGATCGGCGGTCAGTTTGCCATGCAACCTTTCTCCCCAAACCAGTACATTATGATCCCCAGAGGGGACGAAATCTGAGCCAGACATGTTGGTTACCTCCTCTAAGTGACTGCGGCTGAATGCCCGATCGCCTCCCGTCAAGTATCGGCGAGCGTGCGCGGACTCTCGCGTGGTCATTCCTGGACTCTCGATAGACTCCCGTGGACCCTCAATGGATTCCCGTGGACCCGCGATGGACTCCCGTGGACCTGCGATGGGCTCCCGTGGACCCGCGATGGGCTCCCGCGGACCCTCGATTGACTCCCGCGGACGGCCGCCGGACTCCCGGCGGCTTCGCAATCTATCGGTACCTCATAATCTATTGATTTATATTATTTTTTCAGTATCCCGTCAGCCGTCCGCGGACTCCCGGTGAGACTCCGCGGGAGTCCGGCGAGACTCCGCTCCCGCCCGGCAGCACTCCGCAGCCAGCCGGGGAGTCTTCGCGGACGCCCTCTCGGGTTGATTAGCCACCCGGCGCGATACCGCGGGCCGCCCGAAGGGCTTCGCCAATTTCACCGACCAGCACTCGCAAAGTCCTTCTTGGCCCCTTGGGTGGCTGCGTCAGACTAAGCATAGTCCATTTTCGCAAATTGCAAGGCGAAAATGGCCTCGATCGCCTCCAGTCGCTCGCCACCCGCGAAGCCGAGGGTGGCCGGGTCATTGGTGTAGACCCGATCCGCCGGGTGCTGTACCAGTTTGGCGGCTACCCAGTCGGGCGACCCCGGGTCGTCACACTCGCGGAAGAAGATGCCCGCCGTCTGCCCGCGCCGGTTGCGGCCTAACAGGACCACGCCCAAGGGTTCGCGATACAGCCGCTCAATGTCCAGGCCCAAGAGATAGACCAGGCTTTCCATGAGGTCAACCGCGCAGGGCCTGGCCTCGCCGCCGCCGTCCGCACGCCGCAACTGGTAGCCGAGCGGCGAGCCGAAGCGCTTCACCGAGCAATACAGGCGCCGCGTGGCGCGATCCAGGCGGTAGCGCAGTGCGAGTGCCGGGTCGTCGAAGGGGAGGTCGGCACTATCGCCCGCGTCCGGTTCGGTGTCCAGACTCTCCAGGCAGTCGTCATATTGTTCCAGCCGTTGAACACGCAGGAAAAGCCCAGGTCCCTCGCGGGACTCGATCTTTTTCAAGTCAGGTGCAACGGATGCTCGCTTTAGTCGGGGGATCAGCAATGTCTCAAAATATTGATTGCATTCGACCAGCAGGAAACGGCGTCCAGCCTTGTCCTCGTGATTCTGGCCAATGACGGCATGACCGGTGGTCCCGGAGCCCGCGAAATAGTCAACGACCCACTGGTCGTCGGCTTCCGTGTCCGTTGCAAGCCGCAGCATTTGTCGGATTAGCCCGGTAGGCTTCGGGGTGTTGAATACGGATTCATCAGCTGATAGGTTGGTATAAGCCAATAATTCTTTCTTTGCATCTTGAGTGTGACCGACCTGGGTATATGGCCAGATGGTCTTTGGTATGCTTCCTTGCTTGACTTCAGATAAAAACCTCTTAATGGCAGGGGCATTATTCCCATCCAAACCCCACCAAATTCTTTTGTCACGATCAAGTTCATCGAACTTTAGTTTTGATACTCTCCAGTATGTCCCCGGTGGTGGGCCTGAAATAATTCTGCCGGAGGGGCAGTTAATCGAATAAATACCTTCGCTATATGGATTACGGGCCGAAAGATCCCCCGGCTTCCAGTCCCCACGTGCATCAACGTCAGGATTGCTATAGCGCGCTTCCATAGCCTCGGTGCGGGGCAATAGATATGGGGACCAATGCCCGGCATCGCGAGCGTAGACAAAAATATGGTCATGATCTTCAGAAAAATGGCGGGCTGTATTCTTCGGGGAGTAATTCTTTTGCCAGATAACGTTCGCAACGAAATTCCCCCCCCCAGGTTGCGGTTTCCGAGTTGCCGAAAGGCGGAATGTTCTCGATCATCCAGAGAAACAAATAGGGCAGCGTCTGCTGACATCAATGACTGGCTGGCCTCCAATCGGTTGTCGATCATCGTCATCCAACTGGCGTGTTGATAGGCATCCTTGTAGGGAAAACCATCCCCACCGGTATTATACGGGGGATCGATATAGATGCACTTGACCCGCTCCCGGTATTTGTCCCGGAGTAGATTCAAGGCCTGCCAGTTGTCGGAATGAATGGCGACACCATCCACCGCCTGATCCAGGGGGATCGCGGCGGTCACCGCTTCCAGTAACGACCACTTGAAGTCCTCAGGAAAATGGCCGGTATCGACCGGCAGGGGCAGATAGCGGGTGGTGGTCGCGGTCAGCAGGTCGCCCGGGATGGTGCGCCGACAGGCATCCGCGTCCGGATAGTCGCCGAGCCCGAGTGCGCGCCACTCCGCGGCCTGGGCCGCGACGATGGCATCGATCTGCCCCGCGAGCCAGTCCGGTGCATGACGCTCCAGCCGGTCCAGGGTGATGATATAGCGCGTCTCCAATACCAGTTTTTTCTTCTCCCAGAGTGCTTTCTGAAAATTCTCCAGGGTGGCAAGAAAGGCGATGATCTGGCCGCCGACCGTGCGGACGATCCGTGCGACCTTCATGGCCCGGCGCGGCAGGCTGGCGGTGGCGCCATCGGTCAGCAATTGATCCAGGTCCAGGACCTCGGTCTTGATGAAGATGTCCAGGTCGTCGGCCAAGGCCTCGCCCAGGCGCTTATGGATGAAAAAGTCGCTCTGGTTGCGAGCGATGAACCGGTTGAGCCAGCGGCGGATCTCGGTACTGGTGGTGACCCCGCCGCCGGCGCCGGCCTTGAGGATGGCCGCGACGATCTCCTCCTTGTGCTTCTCGCTCTGGGCGCCCTTGCGATAGTCGAGCCCGACGCGGATCACGCCATCCTGTACCGTGACGGCGGTCAGTTCATAGTGCGCCTTGTCGCTGGGTTTGAGTGCCGCGCGGGTGGCCTGCAACCCGGATGGCTCCACCGTGAAGCAGAGGCGTCGCCCGTTGCCAAGGCGCAGCGGGAAGTCGCTGAAGCTGTCGCCGGACTTGACGTAATACATGGCCTCCGTGGCCCAATGGAATTCGGTGTCCTCACCGGTGGAGCGCAGATAGCGGGCGCCGCCCTTGCCGTAACGGCGCTCCACGATGAAATCGCCCTCCTGATAATGGCGGGAGAAGAACTGATAGAGCCGGTTCAACACCTCGGCGTGATCGGTCTCGCCGCTGCGTTGGGCCGCGTGCGCCTGCGCCAGTTCGCGATATTCACTCACCTTGGCCTTGACCGCCGGGATCAGGGCCATCTGGTCAAGGGCGGCCTCGCGCTGGACCGCGGTCATGCCGGGTATCAGCCCCAGATCTTGTCCCAGCCCCTGGAGCCGGTCCGCGGTCTGGGCCTCGGCCTCGTGTTCGGCGGTCGCAAAGGCCTGGTCCAGCAGTTCAGACAGATGCCCGCCACAGAGGGTGGGGCCGTCCGGCCCGGGAGCGAACTCGCCGAGAAAGGCCCGCACCTCGCGATTGTGGCGGCGGATGACCCGATAGAGGCCGAAGTCGAGCGACTGCGCCTCGTCGAGTTGGAACAGTTCCGCCATCAGGCCGACAAAGCGGGTCTCCGCCTGGGTTCGGCGCGTTGGCAAGGTGGGAATTCCGTGGGCTTGGCTCACCGGGGTGTCCTATAGGGAAAAGCGGGGGCGTATCTTGCCTGATATTTGCGGAGGAACGCGATTTCAGGACGTTTCCGGCGGACTGCCCGACAAGTGTGCCTCCGCTGGCGCGCGCGGGCGCCGTGGCGGCCCGGGCCGCCACAGGACCGGCCGGGAAAAGCCGTCCCAGCCCCAGTTCAGCCAGTGCAAGAGGCGCAGCGCCAGCCACAGTGCCCAGGCGAGCATGAGTGCGCGGTAGACCCACATCGGCGCCGTGATCACCCAGATCGGGGGGAGGGGGCCGGCGGTGCGGTCCTGGTACCAGTTGAGCAGCCCGTCACCGGAGCCATTGCCCATGATCTGCATGGCCGGTGCCCCCAGCAGGCCCTGGGAGACGGCGCCCACCAGACCGACGCCGGCGGCCAGGGTCAATACCACCAAGGTCACCTGGATCAGGTTATAGCGGCGCCTGGGGGTCGCGGCGTCGAGGCGATGGCGGCCACCGAGCGCCAGCAGCCAGCCGGTCACCAGCACCAGCACCCAGATCTCCGAAAGGCTCAGGCCGATGCCGAGCAACAGCCAGTCGTGGGCCTTCAGCGGCGTCAGACGCAACCGCCCCAGTGCCAGGGCGAGCCCGGCCAGGACCAGCAGCACGTCCCAGAAGAGGACCACCGGGCCGATCCGCGGGCCGCCCGTGAAGAGTACCCAGCGCTCTTGCGGCAGCTTCAGTACCAGGGTCAGATTGACCGCCGGACTACCCAGGTCCGGTAGTGCGGGGCTGATCCGCCAACCGGTCACCGCGGGTGCCCGCCACTGGATCAGGACCGACTGGGGTCTCGGCGCGAGCGGGATTTCCAGCACCGCCCCGGCCTTGGGCAGCGGCAGGTCCTGCCCGTCGACCTGCAGGCGCGTGGCCTCGGCCCCCGCCGGCAGACGGACGGGATGCAGTCCCCCCTGGCTGCCGCGTAAGGCCAGGCGCAGTTCGGCGTCGCTCGCCCGGCGTCCCAGGGTGATCCGCACGGCCACCTGGTCGATGGTCAGGGTCTGGCCCGGCTCCGCCGCAGGTCGGGTCAGGGTCAGGGCCAGGGTCTCACCCGGCAGGGGGCGCCAGGTGGGCTGCCAACGGTCGGCGGGCGTGACCTGGGCAATGGGCGCCGGGCCGGCCCAGTCCAGGTGCCAGCGCGGGCTCACGGCCAGTGACCAGGATTCGGTGAGCTGTGGGTCGGCCGCCGCCGTCAGTTGCAGGGTCGGTGTGGGCTCCAGCGTCGAGGCCCAGGCCGACTCGGTCTCGCCGGGGGCCAGGTTGATCAGTACCCGTCCCTCTTGGACGCGCAGCCCCGGGGTCTGCACCGACTCGCGCGGCAGCAGCGGCACCGCCGCCGATACCGCGAATTCCGCCGGGGACAGGCGCAGGACCCGCGTCGCGAGGCGCCAGTCGAGCCCGATCCGCAGCTCCCGCTCGATGCGCAAGAGGGCGGGCAGGGCGCCTTGGCTCAGCGGGATACTACCTACCGCTTCACCGGTCGCGACGCGCACCAGGCGGATTTGGGGGCCCGGCAGGCCGGCCGCGTCCAGCCCTTCCAGTGTCCAGCCATCCAGGCTGGCCTGGAGCTGACGTGGGCGCAGCGGGAAGGGGATGTCCACCTGGGTACGGTTCGGCAGGGGGCCGGCCAGTGTCAGGCGGTGGCGCCCGGCGGGCAGCGGGATCAGCAACCAGTCGTTAGGATCGCGGCGCAGTTCGTCCAGGGGGCCGCCGTCCAGGTCGAGTTCGGTCGGCATCCAGCCGCCGGGGGTACCGGGCAAGGCCGCGGCCACCGCGGCGGCGGCGTCCAGGGTCAGGACCAGGCGCAACGCCTGCGGCTGCGCCGTCAAGGACACACTGGCCAGGTCGACGCAGTCCGGCAGGCAGTCCGGCGGTGCGAGGAGGCGCGTGCGCAGTTCATCCAGCAGCTCGGCGCTGGGTAGCTCCCCGGCCTGGGTTGGGGCTGGACTGGGGCCGAGCAGACCGGCGGCGCCCAGCGCGGCAGCCAGCAACAGGCCCAGCGGGCCGGGCCGGTGCAGGGTGGATGCTGCCGCCGGTTGGTCGACCGGTTCCGACGCGGGCGGTGCCTCGCCCGGCGGCCGGGGTCGGCCGATCAGGTCCGCCATCCGCAGCCCCAGGATGACCGTGAGCAGAGCGCCCAGCAGCGACCACAGCAGGTTCCAGCGGGGGCTCAGCAACCACAGTCGGGCGCCCTCGGTGGGGTCGACCGAGCCGCTCCAACTCAGCTCGAAGCGGTTCCATTGCCAGTCAGGAAGCCCCGCTCCGCTCTGCAACACGGCGTCCGGGTCCGGCCGCTCCGACGCGACGCTGGCCGGTAGCGGCGGGGCGGCCGGTCGCGCAAACGACTTGCGCGCCCGCGCCGCGCCAGGTGCCGAGTCGTCGCTCGTCGCGGTCTCCGGCATGGGTTCACCGCCGGGTGGGGCCTCGAACTGGCGCTGGGCCTGGGCCTGGCTGAGTGCCGGCGCCGGATGCGCCGGCTGACTGAGCGTCGTGGTATTGGTCCCCAGGCCGACCTCGGGGCGCTCCAAATGGGGGTAGAGCCCGGTGCGGACCTGCCCCGCCACGAACGGCAGCCCGATCAGGACCAGCGTGAGCAGCGCCAGGTGCCGATACCACCGCAGCAGCGCGCGTACCCATACTAGGGCGAGGGGTTGTTCCGGCACCAGCCGCAGCAGCGCGGCGGCGACCAGCAGGTTGACCCACACCAGTCGCGGGGCCGCCGGGACCTGCCAGGTCAGCAGCAGGGCAGCCCCCGCGAGCAGGCCCCAGGGTGCGCCCCACAGCCGCCCGACCCCGAAGGCCAGGATCAGCACCAGAAAGAGGTCGAGCAGGGTCCAGCGCCCGAGCCAACTGTCGGGTCGATTGTCGGTTCCCGCCGCCGCCAGCAGGTCCCAGCCCGGGGGCAGATACAGGTGTGCGCGGCTGCTGTCGAACTTGAGCCCCCAACCGGCGGCGGGGATGGGCCGGGGGTTGTCGTGCGGCTCCCCTTCGATGCGACTGTCGGCCACCAAGTCGAGCCGGCCACGACGCACCTCCACGCCGGGTGGGTCGGCCTCGTGCAGGCGGGTGATGAGGCGCGGCTCGCCATCGACCTGGACCCGTCCCAGGCTCAGGGGCGCCATGGCGGTGAGTCGCCAACTGCGGGTGAGCTGGCCGGTGATGCGGTCGCGGACGCTGAAGGTGTCGCCGTCCAGATCGAGCCACAGGTCACGCTCCAGGGTGAGACGATCCGGGCCCGGGTCCGGGTTGCCGCGGCGCCGTTCACTCAGGGTCAGCGTCTCCCCGGATGACAGCCGATAGGCGGGCAGCGCGACCCACTCCGCCGGGACGCCCGCCTGGCGCGGGTCCACCGTCGCCGGTCCGCTCAGTTCGACCTGGCGCAGGTCGGGGCGGGCGGCGAAGGACCAGACCTCCTGCGCCGGCCAGGGTGCGGGCGCGTCGGTGCGCTTCAGGGCGCCGACGGCCCCACCGACCTGGGCGCCCACGCTGAGCACCCAGTGGCCGGGGCGCACCTGCACGCGCAGCGCCCCGTCGGCGTCCAGCCGGGCGGGCAGGGGGCTTTCAAGGCGCAACCCGGTGGTCCCCGGCAGCAGCATCGGGCCGATCAGGACCTGGCGTGCGCCCCCGGCCACGTCCAGCTCCAGCCGGGTCGTCACCTGGAGCGGCAGGTCGTCGTCGATCCGGCGGTACACTTGGAGGGCGAGGCGGTCGCCCTCCAGCGCGTTGGTCGCGGCCGGGTCGCCGAGCCACAGGCGTCCGCCCCGGTCCAGGCGCGGAAAGGGTACCGCGGCGCCGTCCAGCAACAGTGTCAGCAGCCCGGTCTGCGCCGGCAGGGTCAACCCATCGGGGGTACTTGACCACTGAAAACGCCCGGTCAAGCGGTGCGCGCCGGCGGCCAATTTCACCGCCGGCGCCCCGTCATGCAGCACCACCGGGACTGGTGCGTCGGCGTCGCGCACCTCCTGTGGCCAGTGTTCGGGGTCACCCGGTAGCCCCGCCCAGGTCGCGGCGGCGAGCTCCCAATGCTGGGTGAAGGTTCCTCCCCGCGGGGTGAGATCCAGTGCCAGTCGGCCCGGCCAGGCGCAGAGGCGGGTCTGGTCGTCCGCGGACCCGGCCCGCACCGGGCAGGAGCGCTCGTCCTGCGGATGCAGCACCCAGGGCACCCATGACGACAGCTCCGGGGGGATGGCGGGCGTGGCTACGGCGACCGGGCCGGCGAGCAAGGCACACAGGATGAAGAGGGAGGAGAGGCGCGGGCGCATGATCGGGTTCACCGTGGGCTGCGGTGTCCATAGTGTAGCGCGTGGCCAAGCGCCGCGACTCGAGTTCGAGATTCTCACCGCCAGCTGGAAATTGTCCGTTTATGCTCAGGCCGCTCCGCCCCCGCCCCACAGCACCGCGGCGCAGGCGTCGGCCTCGACCGGGCGGCTGAGCAGAAAGCCCTGGAAGCTGTCGCATCCCTGGCGATCCAGGAAGTCCAGTTGGGCCTGGGTCTCGACACCTTCGGCCACGACCTCGAGGCGCAGGTTGTGGGCCATGGCGATGATGGCCGCGGCGATTTCCATGTCGTTGGGATCGGCTGGGATATCGTGCACGAAGCTGCGGTCGATCTTCAGTTCGTCCACCGGAAAACGCTTGAGATAGGCGAGCGACGAGTACCCGGTACCGAAGTCATCAATGGATAGCCTGATGCCTAACGCTTTGAGCGACTGCAACAGGTCCCGCGCCTCCTCGCCGCGACCCATGACGGTGCTCTCGGTCAGTTCCAGCCGCAGCTGAGCGGGCGGCAGATCCGTCTCGGCAAGTATCGCGCGGATACGCCCGGCCAGACCCGGTTGCTGAAATTGGCGGCCGGACAGGTTGACCGCCATGGTGAGCGGCGGCCGGCCGGCCGCATTCCAGGCACGCGCCTGGGCGCAGGCGGTGCGCAACACCCAGTCGCCCAGGGGGACGATCAGGCCGGTCTCTTCAGCGACTGGGATGAAGCGGTCCGGCGGGATCAATCCGCGCAGCGGGTCGCGCCAGCGCACCAAGGCCTCGACACCCGTCGGCGCCCCGCCGCGTACCGCGAATTGGGGCTGGTAATAGAGCCTGAAATCGCCGTTCGCCAGCGCCCGCCACAGGCTCGCCTCCAGGTCGAGCCGCTCACCCGCCGCCGCGGTCAGGGCGGGGGTGTAGAACTGGAAGGTGTTGCGGCCCTCGTCCTTCGCCTTGAACATGGCCACATCCGCGTGCTGGATGAGCGCGGTCACTCCATCGGCGTCCGCGGGGAAGAGGCTGATGCCGATGCTCGCGCCCACATAGACCTCCTGTCCGCTCGCCAGTATGAATGGCCGCTCCAGCAGGCCGCGGATCTGCTGGGCGACCGTGGCCGCCTGTTCGGGGTGGGGCAGGTCCTCCAGGATGATCAGAAATTCGTCGCCGCCCAGACGGGCCAGGGTCTCGTCCGGGCGCAGACCGCCGCGCAGGCGCCGCGCCAGGGCGGCGAGCAACTCATCGCCTGCCGGGTGGCCCAGACTATCGTTAAGGGTCTTGAAACGATCGAGATCCATGGACAGGACCGCGATGCACCGACCCTGCCGGCGCGCCCGCTCGATGGCATGCTCCAGCCGCGACTGCACGAGCAGCCGGTTGGGCAGATCGGTGAGTGGGTCGAAGTGGGCCAGGTGCTCGAGGCGTTCCTCGAAGCGTTTGAGTTGGCTCAAGTCCGCGCTGACCCCGACATAGTGACTGGGGTGGCCCTGCTCGTCAGATACCGTGCTGATGCTCAGCAGTTGGGGATAGGTCTCACCGTTTTGGCGGCGGTTCCAGAGTTCGCCTTGCCAGTGGCCGGTGGCATGCACGCTTGCCCACATGGCCTGGTAGAAGCCCAGGTCGTGGCGGCCGGATTGGAGCATCCGGGGATTCTCACCCAGCAGCTGTGCCTCGCTGTAGCCGGTGATCTCGGTGAAGGCGCGATTGACGGCGAGGATGCGGGCGGTGAGGTCGGTGATCACGACGCCCTCGCGGGTGCTGGCGAAGACCGTCGCCGCCTGGCGGCGTGCCGCGTCGGCGCGCGCGCGCACAACCGCGAGCCCGGTCAGGCGGGCGAACTCCTCGGTCAACTCCACGACCCCGGAGTCGCGGGGGGCGCCGGCCTCACTGAAGAGCGCGACGACCCCCAGGAACTGCCCGCCGTCGTCCTTGAAAGGGAGGCAGCCGCCAGCGTGCAGTCCGGCGCGCTCGGCCAGTTCGCGCAGGGCGGTACTCCAGCGGTGGCAGACCGACTCCGCCGCGCCCCCCGCCGCGCGCGGGGCGGCGGCGTCCGCGTCGAATGCCACCACGCCAGCGAGCGAATCTACGGTGCCGTTGAAGGACTCGGGCAGGCGCGGCGCCGCGCCGGTCGCGAGCCGTCCGGTGCGGGGGTCGCGCACCAGGATGGAGACTCGCAGTTCCGGGCGGATGGACTCCAGGCTGGTCGCGATCTGTGTGAGGATCGCCGTCAGCGGCTCACTGCCCGTCAGGCGGTCGAGCACGGCCAGCCGCGCCTCGCGCAAGAGGGCGGCTTGGCGCAACTGGGCCCGCTCATACGTTAGCTCGGCTAAGTGCTGGACCTTTTCCAGGGTAGCCGGCAGGGCGTGGAGATAACCCTCGTGTTTGCTCAGATAGTCGTCCACGCCCAGATGCATGGCGCCCGCCGCCAGGTCTTCGCTCCCGTGTCCGGAGATCAGGACGATGGGGATACTGAGATTACGCTCCTGGCGCAACACCTTGGCCACGGCCAGTGCGTCCAGTTCGGGTTGCCGATAGTCCAGCAGCACTACATCGAAGGCCGCAGGCCGGTCCGGACCCGCGGGCAGGAGCTGCAGCACCGCCGCGGCGTCCTGGACCACGGTGAGTCGAATGTGTGGGGCGTGACGGGTCAGATGAGACTGCGTGCGCTGCGCGTCGACGCCGCTGCATTCGGCGTAGAGCACTCGCAGGGTGCGCGATTGGCGGGAGCTGGCCTCCAGAAAACGCTGGTGCGCCCCGTGGATGATGGCCGGGAGGTGTTCCAGGGCCGTTGCACCCTTGCTCAGGTAATCATCGGCCCCGGCCTTGAGGGCCGCGACGGCCGATTCCTGGTCGCCGCCTCCGGTGAGCATCACCACCGCCAGGGGCAACCGATGCTCGCGGATGCGCACCAGGAGCTCCAGTCCGTTGCCGTCAGGGAGCCGCAAATCCAGCAGTGCGAGGTCATAGGTTGGGCGGTTGGGCCGGTCAGGGGCCAAGCGCTCCCAGGCGGCCGCCAGCGTACCGACAGAGTCCAGCGCCAGTCCCGGGGTCAAGCGGGCGAGGGCGCGTCGGGTCATGTCCGCGTCGGTAGGATTATCTTCGACGTGTAGGACGCGCATCAGAATCCTTGAGGAGAGAAAAGGCCCGGAGCCGATTGCCCGTCGTGGTCGCGCGCCCCCTCATCGGCGGTGCGCGACCGGCGCTCCGACCGATGCAAGTCGGCACCCGGTGTCTGCGGTCCGGGCGCTGGTGGGCACTCCAGTTTAGTTGCGCAACACCTTGACGATGTCGTGGCGGGTGACGATACCCGCAGTCGCGCCGCTGTCGTCGACCACCACCAGTCGGCGGGTCTGCGCCTCTTCCATGCGCCTGATCGCGGTGGGTAGCGACTCGGCGGCGGAGACCGTGTGCACCGGGTGGCTCATGACCCTGCTCAGTGTGGTCGTGACGAAATCGATCCCCTCGTCACCGAGTCGCACCAGATCGCGTTCCGTGAGCATGCCCACCGGGTGGTCGTGTCGTTCCACCACCACGCAGCCCAAGTGCTGGTCGGCCATGAGCCGCACCGCGTCCCGGATCAGCGCGTCCTCAGGCAGGCCGACCGCCCCGTTGGTCATGACCGCGCCCACATCCTTGGCAGCCAGGAGGTCGGCCGTCGCAAGGTGGCTGATGAAATCGGCCTCGCTGATGATTCCGGCCAACCGGCCCGCCTGGTCGGTGACGATGAGGTGACGCACACCATGGCGGTTGACCAGTTGAAAGGCCTCGTGAACGCCCATGTCGATTGGGGCGGTGATGGGGGGGCTGCGCATGGCCTCGCTGACCGGCACCACCTCGGCATCCCGATGGTAGGAGGCGAAGCGCACCGCGTTGCGCTCGGTGAAGATGCCCACCGGGCGGTCGGCGTCCACCACCACTAGCGCGCTGATCCGTTGCCCGCGCATCAGGGTCAGTGCCCAGTGGACCGAATAGTCCGCGGGGACGGTGGCGACCTGGGCCGTCATGATGTCGGCCAAGGTCATGCGCGAGTCCGCCGGATCGGCGGGGGGGGGCAGCGGCGGCATGAGCGGGGGGACCGCCGCACCGAACTCCTGCGCAGAAGCTATCACGTTGATGTACTCCCAAATCTATTTTCATTCTAGAGCGCCAGCTTACCAGTCCAAGATAGCCGCGGTCGGCAGGTCCGTCAAGCGAGCGGCGCGCACTCGCCAGCGATGCTCAGCGATTTCGGGTTATGCTTAACAGATTGGACCACGGCGGGCGCGCCGAACGGCGCGCCACCTGTGCCCGTGGGCCGCGGATCGAACCGGAGTTAGCCTTGGACATTGCAGAACTACTTGCCTTCAGCGTCAAGAACAAAGCCTCCGACCTGCACCTGTCCGCCGGACTGCCGCCGATGATCCGGGTGGACGGGGACATGCGTCGCATCAATGTTCCCGCCCTGGAGCACCGCACCGTACACTCGCTTGTCTACGACATCATGAACGACAAGCAGCGCAAAGACTACGAGGAGTTCCTGGAAACCGACTTTTCGTTCGAGATCCCCGGCGTGGCGCGCTTTCGCGTCAACGCCTTCAACCAAAAACGGGGTGCGTCGGCGGTGTTCCGTACCATCCCGTCCAAGGTGCTGAGCCTGGAGGACCTGAAGGCCCCGGCGATCTTTAAGGATCTCATCAATGTTCCGCGCGGCATGGTACTGGTTACCGGGCCCACCGGCTCCGGCAAGTCCACAACCCTGGCGGCGATGGTGGACCATTTAAATGACACTGAGTATGGGCACATCCTGACGATCGAGGACCCGATCGAGTTCGTGCATAACAGCAAACGGTGTTTGATCAATCAGCGTGAGGTGCATAAGGACACCCTGGGCTTCAGCGAGGCCCTGCGCTCAGCGCTGCGCGAGGACCCGGACATCATCATGGTGGGTGAGATGCGTGATCTGGAGACCATCCGGCTCGCCATGACGGCCGCCGAGACCGGTCATCTGGTCTTCGGTACCCTGCACACGACCTCTGCGGCGAAGACCGTCGACCGTATCATCGATGTCTTCCCTGCTGCTGAGAAGGAAATGATCCGCTCTATGCTCTCTGAGTCCCTGCGCGCGGTGGTGGCCCAGACTTTGCTTAAGAAGGTTGGCGGTGGCCGCATCGCCGCCCACGAGATCATGATCGGTACCCCCGCGATCCGCAACCTGATCCGTGAGGCGAAGATCGCGCAGATGTACTCCTCCATCCAGACCGGTCAGGCCCATGGCATGCAGACGCTGGATCAGAACCTTAGAGAACTGGTGAACAAGGGCCTGATCACCCGCGCGGATGCCCGCAGCAAGGCCC
>CAILVI010000092.1 GCA_903837595.1 uncultured Thiodictyon sp. | reverse complement strand
TGCGCCAGGATGACCGGCACGACCTGATCGATCGGGGCCGAGCGGTCAGGCACCCGGCGCAGTTCGGCAACCACCTTGCCCAACGTAGTCTCGGTGGACTCTGTAACGGGGGTGCACCAGCGATAGGTCTCTGAACCGATATGGCCCGGGTGGCACCCGCAGGGGGCGGCGAACCATTTGCAGTTATCCGCGTCCATGCCCTTGTTGCCCTTGGCGGCGCCGCGCTCGCAGGCGGCCAGCACCTGGGCGACCGTGGGCTTACCCTCGGGGGCGGCGGCCGCCGCGCCGCCGGAACCGGCCAGCAGCATCAACAAGATCAGCAGGATCGGCATCATCGGCAGGATCAGCACGGTGAGGAGCGCCCGCGCGGCGTGGCGTTCAATCGCGTTCATTGGCTGCCTGCGCCCGCGCCAGTTCGGCGGCCCGCTCCGCCGCCGGGTCCACCATCACCTGATAGCCCGGCAATTGGGCGAAACGCCCGAGCCAGGCGCGGACCCTGGGGTAGGGCTCCAGCGACACGCCGGACTCGGGGGCTAGGTGAACATAGGGATAGCAGGCGACGTCGGCGATGGTGGCACAATCGCCTACCAGCCAGTCGCGAGCGTCCAGGCGGTCTTCGAGTACCGCCAGCCCGGCCTTGCCCTCGGCCTGGCACTGCGCGAGGTCAAAGGGGCGGCGAAACCGCAAGGCCGAGCGGGCGCGAGCCAGCCCGAACAGGAGTTCGTTTTCGGCCACCGCGAGCCACTGCATCACCTCGGCCTCACCCACCGGATCCGTCGGCAGCCAGGGGCCGCAGGCACGCCCGGCGTCACCATAGCGGCGCGCCAGATAGACCAGGATCGCCTGGGAGTCCCAGAGGCGCAGGTCGCCATCGATCAGGACCGGAATCTGGCCCCGCGGATTCAGATTGCGGAAGGCCTGAGTCTGGGTCTCGCCGCGGCTGCTGTCGACCCGCACCCGCTCACAGGGCAGGCCGAGCATCGCGAGCAACAACCGAATCTTGTAGCAATTGCCAGAGAGTTCGAAGTCGTAAAGGCGCATGGGAGGTCTTCCGGATCCGATGGTTTGACCGAACCGCTGACAGCGGGGTGCGACCGATCTTGTGCCGGTCACACAAAAGAAAAGGGCCGCTCAATGAGCGACCCTTTTTTACGATTTGGAGCGGGAAACGAGACTCGAACTCGCGACCCCAACCTTGGCAAGGGTATTTCAACCCGTAGTGACACGGTACAGCACGGCAATATGCGGAAAGCTTAACACGGGGTCACACTGAGAGTCACGGAAAAGCACAACCTAGATTAAGCCCCTCACGTGTGTACATGGCGGCGAATGTCGCGCGGCGTGTTCGGGTCGATCCCGGTAATCCCAACCGGGCGGGGGTTCTGTGCAAGTCCGTGCCAGAACCCGCCGCGGCAGGATCGGCACCGGCAGGGCCTCGGGGTGCCCTCCACCTTCACCCTGACCGCGGCGAGTTGCACCAGGTTGCAGCTGGGCACCAGGTGCAGCCGGCGGGACCGCGCCACGGCTCCGCGTTTCCCGGGAAACACGGCACCACGAAAAAGCCCGCACAAGGCGGGCTCGGTGGACCTGGAAGCGGCGGGGTCGGTTACTGGATACGCGTTCCAAGCTTGGCGGCGGCGGTCCCGATGGGGTCGCCGGCGGTCTGGGTAGCCCCGCCGGCATCAACGGTGATAACCGCGCGCACCGGAACCTGAAAACCAGCGTTCTGCAGTTTCGCTGCGATTGAATCAAAGATCGATTGGGCTGCCTTTTCTGCATCCACCGTGATGGCGACGGGCTTACCCGCAAGGGCCTTAGTGACTTCCTCGTGTACCTGATCGGGCGAAACACTGACCGCAAAGGGCAGCTTTCCCGCCCCTCGGGACTCTGCGGCCTTCTTGGCGTCCGGGGTCTCCCAAGATAGGCCGCTCGATTGATCGGCCGCCGGGGCCTGGTGCCCTGCCCCCTGGCCATACTTGCGGCGATACTCGTCAGCGAAGTCGGCCGCGGCCTTGTCGCCCCACTTGGGGCGCAAGCTCGCCTCGATCATCTTCGCGCGGTCTTCGGGCGTCTCGACGTTCAGCCATTTACCGGCGGGTTGCGTCGCGGGCGCGTCGGCAGCGGGCGCGGTGGTCGGCGGTGGCGCTGTGCCCTCGCGTGCCGGATCTCTGGCAAGCGTCTTTGGCGATACGCCTTCAGGGATGTATTGAATAGACCCAGAGGGCGCGCGCTTCGCTTCATCATGCGGTGCGGCAGTTGGTCGCGTAATGATTCCCGCCGGTTTGCGTATTTCTTCATCTGCCTTCTTCCTGGCGGCTTCTTCACTTAGGCCATCTTTACGGTATTGCGTTTCGGCCTCATTGGCGCGGCGGCGGGCATCGATGTAATCAAGCCCCTTCTTCCCGGCCATGTCGATATCGCCATTCGCACCCAATGCCGAACGGAGTTTGCTGCTCTCTTTGTCGATCGGTCCGCCGCTCGCTTCGGCGCGTTCCTTTCTGGATTGGGTGTCAGCCTCAATGACAAGCGCAAGCTCACGGATTTGCGCGCGCCAATACTTTGACATCTCGGTGTCGGTCTCTATGAGCTTATCGGCTGCACCGCCCGCGCGTGCCAACCAATCTGCAGCGTCGCTCCAATGATTATCAGCGATTGATCGGCGGGCGTTCGCTATCGCTGAATAAGCCTCTTGGTCTGGGCTAACCTTGTTCTTCTTGATTTCCGCTTCATAGATTTTTTCCTGAAATGCCTTTTCCTGGTCCGCGACCTTCCTTAATGCGTCGGCCGTTCGCTCACCGGCAACCCTAATCGCGTCCATATTCGCGGCAAGCTGGTTATTCGCTGCCTTGTCGGTCGCATCCTTCAGTTCCTGTTCGGCCTGTGTGAGTTTGCGGACCTTGCCCTCGGCCTCTTTCGCCTTGTTGCCGGTCCTCTCCAGCGATTGCCCCGCCTCGTCGGTCTTCTTTGAAAGCTGTCCGGCGTTCTCCCCGGCGGCAACAAAGGCGCTCCCGGCCTTCTTCAAGTGTTCCAGGGAAGCGGCGCCGAAATCCTTTGCCATCTGAAAGTATAGATCGGCACTCGCGTTTAGCGACTCTGCCAGCGCGGCCTCGCGGGTGTTGTGTGACGGATCATCGTTCGCGCGGGCCTTCGCGATCAGTGCCATCAGCTTGGTTTGCGCGGCCAGCAAGAGCATGGATGCCGCCGCCGCGCTTTCGATTCCTGACCGAAACGTATTCCATACCACTGCACCGGCTTCGCCGATGATCTTGGCCAGGGTCCAAGCATCAGCGAAATCCTGTGCCAATCCCTTGAACTTGGTTCCCAGGTCCCTTAGGTAAGCGGCAATGTCCTGACCGCTGTTCTTGATGTCTTCGGCCAGGGCCTTGAAGTCAACCTTCCCTATGAGTGCAAGCCCCGCGTCCACGACTGCATTAAGCGCGCTACCGACCGCTGCACCCACGTTCTTTGCTGCGTCGGTCCGCGCCAATTCATTCCAGAAATAGGCAACGGCCTCGTTGACCTTTGTCATCGGCTCCAGCAAGCCGGCGTTAAACGCCTTGCCGGCCTGCTTCTGTGCCTTTTCCAGTTGGTTGACTGACCCGGCATAACCCTGGGATGCGGCCTCGGCAATGTCGCCAATCTGCCCCTTGAGGGCGTCAAGTATGATGCCTTGTGCCTGGGCCTTCTCGCCCATGGCGGTTAGGCCCTTGATGACTTCCTGTTCTTGCTCGGTGAATGTCACGCCTTGGCGACCGAGCAATGTCAACCCCTTCACCGGGTCCTCGAACGCTTTACCCAGTGCCTTGACGTTTGCGGTGTATTCGCCGAATCCCGCCTTTTGCATTCCATCGGCGGCCAGCTCGATATCCTTCCATAGATCGCCACTAATGCTCTTGAGCGTCGCGAGTATTTCCGCACCTTCCCGGGCCTGCCCTTTCCCGAGCGTGGTGCTTTTGTCGATCTCGTTTGCCAATCGGGCAACATCGTCGGCAGACATCCCGGCCGCGTACCCGGTCGCCTCCAGCGTGGTCTTGAGGATGTTGAGGTTTTGTTCGCCCTGACCTGCGGCGGCGGCGCCGGCGGATAGGCTTTTCCATAACTTGTCTAGGCCCCAGCCAGCGGCGCCGATACCAAGGACCGATGCCGCAAGGCCATTGATGTGTTTTGATAGCCTGTTGATCGTCCCTGACGCCTCATCGCGGGCACTGATTAACAGCTTAATCGCAAGGTCTTTGATTGCCATGACGGGAAGGTCTCGTCGTGATGCGGCGCGACATAGGCGCGCCTTCGGGATGGTCGGGGGCCTGCCCTTGGCGGCGGTCGCCCTGGTGCCCTGAGAGGTTCACCGGCCGGCGTTGGTCTCGCCCTTGGGGTCGGCGTTTCCCGGGAAACGGTCGCGGACTTGGCTTTCGAGCAACTCAAGGATGCAGCGGGCGGGACGGGGAACCGGCGAACCTTCCCCCCATTCCCGAACCGTGCTGCGGCTCCAACCTGCAAAGTCGGCGAAGCCGTTGGGGGTCATGTTCAGGGCGGCCAACCGGCCGCGGAACTTGTTGCGATCCATGGCCCGGATCAGGAAACGGGGCGGTCTCCATCCAGGGCGATGCCAACAGCGGCGGCGGACCTCAACAGCTCGTTCAGGTCGCCTTCCAGTTGGCAAATACGCGCGTCGATCTCGGCCAACCGCACGCCAGTGCCGGGGGGCGACACCGGGGTATTCAGCAACTGGCGCGCGGCGGACAAGAGGACCTCGGCCGTGATCGGCACGGCGGCCAGTTCCTCACGCGCCCGCAACGCGCCCTCAAGGGCGTGGGCCTTGACCTGGTAGCGCTGGCGCACGTCGATGACGAGTTGTTCCAGTTCGGTGGAAAGCGGTTGGACGTTCATCGGTTACTCTTTGGCGCCAATGGCAGATGCCAGGGATTGCTCGGATTGGCGAAGCTCGGCGAGTTCAACGTCAAGCCTGGCCAGCTCGCGCCGGCGTTCGCTTACCGTCGGGCCTGCCCCGGAATAGTCCAGAAGATCCAAGACAGGGGCCAAGCTCGTAATCATGGAATCGGGGGTGAAGAACGCATGCATCACCAGATCATTCCATCGCGACGGGAACGGGTTGTATGCGCCAAACTTTTCCCGCATCGTGACAAATGAACCAGGTAACCGGCGTTGATGGTCAAGCAGTTCTTCCAATCCCGAATACTGGATTGCCTTATCCTGAAGCGCTTTCATATGGCCCAACATGATGGCCTCAAGGTCGGCTCGCGAAAGCGGCGCATTCGTCAGGTGATCAGTCTCGGCGGTCGCTTGTTCGATTCGCGCACGGATCGAAGCAAGCTCTTTGGATGCGGCTACCTTGGCTTGCTCCAGTTGGGTGGCCAGTGTGGCTAGGGGCTGTGCAGGCGGTTTTGCGCTCATGCTGCGTTTCCGTTCACTTGGTCAAAGAGGCGTTGCCGCGCTTCGGCAACGGTCTTGGGCGGCGGCGGGGGTACCGGCCCGCGTCCGCCATCGACTTGGTGGGCGATCAGGCGCCGGGCATCGGCAACGGTCATGGGCGGCTTTACCCCGTACAGGGGGCCAAAGAGGCGTTCCCGCGCTTCGGCGG
>CAILVI010000091.1 GCA_903837595.1 uncultured Thiodictyon sp. | reverse complement strand
CGGCTTGGCGCATTCACGAAATTGCGACCGTACCCCACCGGACCCAGAAAATCCATCGGTTACCGCTTGGTATCATGCCCCATCGATCGGAGGTGGCGCCAAACTTAAACCATGGGGCTAGATTATAACAGATTGAGCGAGAAAGTTGTTTGCGGTTTCTGGCCAGGCACTAAGTATTGTTAAAGATCGTATTTCCGCATCCCGTGGGTTAGCGCTAGCCTCGCTATGTCCGCCGTCGACTGACGCCATCCTCTTGACTGACGGATACATGGCGGCGGGAACCTGGACCTTAACCGACGGCGGGTCTCCTGTCGGGCGACTTCGGCAGGCCGATTTCACTCGTCATCAATCAGAGGTACGCTTCAATGACTTCATTGCAGACGGAAAGTAGGCCAGAACGGCAGCGCGGCAACGGCGGGCGGGGGCGTTCCACGCCAGGGTCAGAGCGCCCATCGACGGATGAGCCGCGGCGTGAGAGTGCGCTGGTGCAGGCGATCAGTGAGGCCGCGTATCATCGCGCCGCGGCGCGCGGATTCGAACCGGGACATGAGTTGGATGACTGGGTCGAAGCGGAGAAGCAGATCACCGCGACAACGAAGCCCGCGGATGCAGCAGGCGGCTGATCCATTCGCGCGAGCCGCGCCGTCAGAGTACCCGGGTCTACTCAACTGACTCAGATTAGACGATCAAGGAGCGGCACCTGGTGTTGCGCGTGGGCGAGTCACGCCAAGGCGTGGTCGGACTCTTCCAACCGGGGCTGGTCGGCGAGCAGGGGCTGGGGCTCTCGGTTCGCTTCATGGGGATCAACGCAACGCGATCGCGTCCTATCTGGTCTCCCTGTGTTTCTCGCTCGCGGTCCTCACCGAGGACGCCTTGGCGGTGCTCGATGGCGTGGAGGTCAACAAATTCCATGACGACGCTCACACCTACAAGTGATCAAAGGCCAGGGCTCACGGCTGCCGCGCCGGGCATCCTGCCGGATGATGTCTGGCGCGACCGCCTGGCGGCAGAGGCGGTGACCGCACTGCACACCACGCATGCGCCGGCCGCCGCGCCGACTCAGACGCCGGGCGGAGCATGGCTCCCGTCGATTCTCGCGGGGGCGGGGATTGTGGGGGCCGGGGCGCCGGGGCGCCGGGCCTCGACGTGACCGCGCTGTCCCAGGGCCCCGGCGGGATTGATGGTGCGCCACTCCCGTCGCTGTCGACGGGAACGGCGATCGGCGGGGCGGGCCTGCCGGGACCCGACGCTGCGGAGGTGCCCGGAGCGGCAACCGCAACCGCTGCGGTCGAATCCCTGGCACCGACGCTCGGCCTGCCACCGACGACCGTCGGCATTGCCCCAGTGCTCGCTCCGGTCTCTCGCTCTGAGCTGACACCGCGGGGGCCCACGCCCGTGGTACCCGGCGGTGACGCACCCGGTTTGTCCGCGGCTCCCGATGTCTTGACGCCGCGCTCTTACGGACTGCCGGGGGAGGAGGACCAGAAACGCCTGTTGGCCGGCGTAGTGGGCAGGCCGCACCCGGCGCTGGGTGGACCGCCCGGCAGCGGAGTTTCTGTTCAGATCGACGCCCCTGTCGATGGCGACCTAAACCCGCCTATAGCTGGTGAATGACGCGGGTAATCGCCAACGAGGGTGGTGAAGAGCGGTCGGGTCGCTGGGAGGCATGG
>CAILVI010000090.1 GCA_903837595.1 uncultured Thiodictyon sp. | reverse complement strand
CGCCACTTTCATCTCTTGAGGTGGTGCGGGCGCCATGGCCGTTAGCCGGTGGCAGCTCCCAAGATATCCAAGGAAAATCCGTCGCGTTTGCACGCCGGACCGGCTAAAGCCTCGACCTTATGCTGGGGGCCGGAACGACGATCAAGGCCTGCCCGGAGTTGAGCCGGGTGCGGTGGTGGGCTTCAAGGCCCGCACCTGGTCCAGCAGCTTGGGATCATCCCACGCGCGGCTCCCCATGGCGCTATAGACCAGACGGCCCTCGGGATCGATCACGAAGGTGGTCGGCAGGCCCTTCATGGGGTAACGCTGGGCGACCTTGGAGTCGGTGTCCATCGGCAAGGCGAAGTCCACCGGCTCGTCCTCCAGGAACGCCGCGATGTCCTGCGGGTCGTCGCCGACGCTGATGGCCACCACGGCGATGTCCTCGGCGGCCAGGGTCTCATAGGCACGCTGGATGGACGGCATCTCCTCCCGGCAGGGCGGACACCAGGTGGCCCAGAAATTCAGGATCACCGGCCGGCCGCGATAGTCCGCCAGGCGTTGGGGACGGCCCTCCGGATCCTTGAGGTCGAAGTCCGGGGCGACGGGCCGTTCCGGGATCGGGGTGAGTGACTGCTCCGGCGTGGCGAGCGAACCGGTCAGAGGCGGGGCGAGGAGGCCCGCCAGCAGGAGCGGCAGTAGGCCGCGGCGCGCCAGGCGCGGGCTTGCACGTCTCACTGCGCAGCGGCGGGGGCCGCCGGGGCCGGGGCGATCGTCGCCTTCTCGATCAGCAGCGGGTAGCGGTAACCGGCGCCAAAGTCCATGTCCACGACCAGGGTGCCAGTGACCGTCACCTGGTCATTCACGGCCGCCGTGTCCTGGGTGGTCACCGTGATGTCGTTGGAACCATCGGCCGCATCGCCCGTACCGTCGCGCAGGTGGACCCAGTTGCGCCCCATGATCTGGGTATTGACCTTCGCCACCTGGCCACGCACCGTCACCTGCTTGCCGCCCAAGGCGGCCCGTTCCTTGTAGAGATCGCCGACCGCTGTTGCGGTCGCCCCGGCGGCGAGTACGGGGGTGATCAGGAGTGCGGACAGGAGCGTCGCCAACGAGAGAGTGTGGGTCATGATCGGCCGCCTTTTCGATGAGTCACTGATTGAGTAACGGGCAATTGTAGCGCGCGGGGCCACACGTGAGCGGGCCGCGACTCACCCGCCCTGCTGTTCCTCCCACCACTGCCGATAGGCCGTGTCCGGTGCCAGTATCCGGGCCTTGGCGGTGGTGAGGCGCCGCCCTTGCGCGTCCGTCACGGTCATATCGACGTCGACCAGCCCGTTCTTGATGCGGGTGATCTCGAAGTTGACGATCACCTCCTCGTCCGGCAGGACCGGCTTGCGGAAGCGCTCGGGCACGAAGGACAGCCCGAGCGCCCCGTCGCCCGGAAAACGGGTGCCGAAGATGCCCGAGATGGTGGTCTGGATCAGCCCGCCCGGGACCACGATGTCAGTCACCCCGGGAAAGCGTCGCTGCGCGGCCTCCACGTCCCGGTGGATGGCGTTGGCGTCGCCGGTCAGGGCGCAGTAGGTGTCCACCTGGGCGCGGGTGAACCGCAGATGGGCGGTGTGGCATTGACCGACCGTGAGCATGGCGGCGGTGAGGCAGTCGGTCTTTGTCATCTGGCGGCCCCCAGGGGCGAGTAGGTCGGGTGGGTCATTGCGCACAGGATACCGCAGGGTTGGCGGGTTGTGGTGGCGCCGGATTGCGGGCGGGCATCGGGGGCCGCCCGCCGGACGCCCCGCAGGGCCGGCCCTGCTCCTGGCTGCGCTTGTGCGACGCGCGGGCTGCGCCGGCCTTGCTGATGGACCTCGAGCCAGGCGGAAGCCCAGAAAGCCGAAACGGTCGGCCGGCTCCCAGTGTTAGCCCGACTTCCGCTATTCGACCCCTCCGCCGCCCGTTTCGGGGCGGTCTTGGGCGCTGAAGCCCGGGTAAGCACCTGATTGCGCGAGGAGGCGGACCGCGTAACCGCCTGTAGTGCCGACCTTGATCCTTGAACCCGCAGGCATTTTTGTCGACACTATCGGCATGTTCCTGCGCTTCAAGACACGTAACCAAGACGGCAAGGTCCACCGCTACTGGAGCGTGGT
>CAILVI010000089.1 GCA_903837595.1 uncultured Thiodictyon sp. | reverse complement strand
CTCCCAGGAGCAATTGCCGCTCTACCTGGGGTTCTTTCAGTTCACGCACAACGTCCGCCGGCGCGGTCGGGGGCTGCTCCAGCCCATGCTCTCGGCCTTGCTGACCAGAACCGCCTGAAACGCAGGAAGAGCCTTCAGGATAACAGCTGATAACTTTAGCCGTTGCGCGACGCAAGTCAATGCGACGGATACTCAAAATGGGCCGTATCGTGCGGGGTTTGCCGGCCGTCAGTGGCACCGGGAGCTTTACAAAATCATCACAAATCATCAATCTTGGGCTCTAGCCATGCCTGGGCGCAGGCATGCGGACACGACGCGCTGATAAGCCTGTGCGCTGGCCCATCTTGGGTACCTGCCGGCTTGCCGGCGCTCGTAAGCGTGCGCTAATTTTACCTATCCGTTTCTTAGATTGCGGCATAGGCTGGTCGCGACGCTGGTCGTGTCACGCAATGAGGCATTGCCGGTCGGTTCCCAATCAGGGTATGCGCCTGGCTGCGTTGACCAATGAGGCCAATCATTAAGTCGTCAGTTCACCGAGAGGATTTTGACCGTGAGCGAAAATGAAGACAGTGAGAAGATCGAGCTGGCCCGTTATCATAGCGAGATCGTCGACGACCTGCGGCACCTGCTCAATAAGTATGTCCGGATCATGGAGTGGGACGTGCCGGATGTGGATGATGAGAAAAAGGCGCGGAACTTGGTCGTGCAGGCGCTCAAGTCAGGGCTGGCCGACGTCGAAGCGCAACCTTAAGTCGCAGTCCCAGTATGCATGATGGGGGAGACACCATGACCACGCTCACTGCCGTTGAACAATCCGCCCCGGCGGACACGGCGACCAGTCCGGCACCAACCGCCGCCGGTGGGGCGCCGGCCGGCGCTGGTGCCGCGACCACCCTGGGTCCGGCCGCCATCGCGGCGGAACTCGGCAAACTTGGGACCTCGCCCAAGGGCCTCACCGCGGACGAGGCCAAGGCCCGGCTGGAGAAGTTCGGACCCAACGCCATCGTCGCCAAGGAGGAGAGCCGCTGGACCAAGCTCATCGGCTATTTCTGGGGGCCGATCCCGTGGATGATCGAGGCCGCGGCCATCATTTCCCTCGCGCGCCTGGACTGGCCCGACTTCAGCGTGGTGACCGGGCTCCTGCTCTACAACGCCGCGGTCGGCTTCTGGCAGGACAACAAGGCGGCCAATGCGCTTGCGGCACTCAAGAAGGGCCTGGCGCTCAAGGCCCGCGCCTTACGCGGGGGGCAATGGTTGTCGGTGGATTCGGCGGACCTGGTGCCCGGGGATGTGATCACCGTGGCGGCGGGCGAGATCCTGCCGGCGGACTGTCTGCTGCTGGAGGGTGAGTATCTCAGCGTCGACCAGTCGGCCCTGACCGGAGAATCGCTGCCGGTCTCCAAGCGGGTCGGCGACAGCGCCTATTCGGGCAGCATCGCCAAGCAGGGGACCATGACGGCGGCGGTGACCGCCACCGGCAACCAGACCTTCTTCGGCCGTACCGCCAAGCTCGTCGCCGCCGCCGGCTCCAAGTCGCACTCCGAACAGGCGGTGCTGCAGATCGGCGACTTCCTGATCCTGCTCGCCGCGGCGCTGGCGGTCATCCTGGTGGGCTTCCAGGTCTATCGCGACGTCGTGGTCGCCGATGTCTGGGGCTGGGACACGGTGGGCGCCATCGCCCAGTTCGTGCTGGTGCTGCTGATCGCCTCGGTCCCGGTGGCGATGCCGGCGGTGATGTCGGTTACCATGGCGCTCGGGGCGCTCGCGCTGTCGAAGGAAAAGGCGATCGTCTCGCGGCTTTCGGCCATCGAGGAACTGGCGGGCGTCGATGTGCTATGCAGCGACAAGACCGGTACCCTGACCATGAACCAGCTCAAGCTGGACGCGCCCATCCCCTATGGCACGGCCCAGCCGCAGGACGTCGTCTTTGCCGCCGCGCTGGCGAGCCAACGCAACAGCGAGGATGCGATTGACCAGGCCGTCCTGCACGCCCTCGCCGACCCCAAGGCACTGGATACGGTCACCCAGACCAAGTTCATCCCCTTCGACCCCGTCAACAAGAAGACGGAGGCCACCGTCACCGACGCCCAGGGGCGCAGCTTCCAGTACGCTAAGGGCGCGCCGCAGGCGATCGCCGACCTGTGCCACCTGGACCCGGTGACCCGCGGTAAGTATGACGGTCAGGTGAACGACCTGGCCGGGCGCGGCTACCGGGCGCTCGGGGTCGCCAGTTCCGGGGACGACGGCAAGACCTGGACCCTGGTGGGCCTGCTCTCACTGATGGACCCGCCGCGCCCCGACGCCAAGTCGACCATCGCCGAGACCCAGAAGCTTGGACTCTCGGTGAAGATGGTCACCGGCGACGATGTCGCCATCGGCAGCGAGATCGCCAAGCAGTTGGGTATGGGCGGACACCTGCTGGTGGCCGGGGACGTCTTCAAGGAGGGTACGGACCCCGACCAGATCCCGCTCTCCGCCGCCCGGGCGGTGGAGCGGGCGGACGGCTTCGGGCGGGTCTTCCCGCAGCACAAATACCAGATCGTAAAAAGCCTGCAGCAGTTGGGCCACCTGGTCGCCATGACCGGCGACGGGGTCAACGATGCCCCAGCCCTGAAGGAGGCGGATTGCGGTGTCGCGGTGAGCGGCGCCACCGATGCCGCCCGCAGTGCCGCGGCCCTGATCCTGACGGCCCCGGGGCTTTCGACCATCGTCAACGCGATCGTCGAGGCGCGCAAGATCTTCGAGCGGATCAGGAGTTACGTCTATTACCGCATCGCCATGACGCTCGACATCATGTTCGTGGTGGTCATGGCCTACGTCTTTTTCGGCTTCCAGCCCCTGACCGCCATCATGATCGTGGTGCTCGCCCTGCTCGACGACATCCCGATCATGACCATCGCCTATGACAATGTGGAGACCGCGCCGCGGCCGGTACGCTGGCAGATGCAGCGCATCCTGGTGTTCTCATCCTTGATGGGGCTCTTCGCCCTCGCGCAGAGCTTCGGGCTGGTCTTGGCCGGCATGGAATGGATGAGTAACCCCTCGCTCATGGCCAAGTTCGCGCTCGACCACCACCACCTCCAGACCATGCTGTTCCTTCAGCTCGCGGCCGGCGGTCATCTGCTGCTGTTCGTGGTGCGCTCCAGGCGCTCGATCTTCCTGCCGCCCTACCCGAGCCTGCCGCTCTTCCTGGCCATCGTCGCGACCCAGGCCGTGGCGGCCCTGATGTGCGCCTATGGCATCCTGGTGCCGCAACTGCCCTGGAGTCTTATCGGCATCGTCTGGCTCTACTGCCTGGTCTGGATGG
Organism: uncultured Thiodictyon sp.; assembly: GCA_903837595.1. Taxonomy (GTDB): domain Bacteria; phylum Pseudomonadota; class Gammaproteobacteria; order Chromatiales; family Chromatiaceae; genus Thiodictyon. Next base: position 7,550 of record CAILVI010000089.1, on the reverse strand, counting down.
TCGTGATCGATGTGGTGAAGCTCATCTACTACCGTATACTCGACCGGCGTGACGCGCCCCAGACGGGGCTCGGGCGGCCCATTGCAGCGAGGCCGGCATCATGAACTACCCCAAGAAGCTCATCGTCGAGCCGGGGTCCAAGGTCCGGCTCCAGCAGTTCGACCCGGCCTATCGCGGCAAGGACGAGGACGCCGAACAGGGCGCGGAGAAGGCACTGGAAACCGCCAAGGCGAAGCTTGGTGATCTGCAGCGCAAGATGTATGGCGACAATCAGCACTCGCTCCTGATCGTGCTGCAGGGCCTGGACGCCGCCGGCAAGGATGGCGTGTGCTGGCACGTCATCGGCGGCATGGACCCCCAGGGGTGCAAGGTTCAGGGGTTCAAGGCGCCCACCCCGGCGGAGGCAGGGCACGACTTCCTGTGGCGCATCCACCCGCACGCCCCGGCCAAGGGCGAGGTGGCGGTGTTCAACCGCTCGCACTATGAGGACGTATTGGTCACCCGGGTCCATAAGCTCATCCCACGCAAGGTCTGGGAGCGGCGTTACGACCTGATCAACGAGTGGGAGCGGTTGCTGGCGGTGGAGAACGGCACCACCATCCTGAAGTTCTGTCTGGTCGTGTCTAAGGAGGAGCAGCTCAGGCGTTTCGCCGAGCGGCTGAAGGACCCCAATCGGCAATGGAAGATCAGCGACTCCGATTACAAGGAGCGCGCATTCTTCGACGACTACTTGGACGCCTTTGATGAGGCCCTGGAGCGGACCTCGACCGAGCACGCCCCCTGGTTCACCATCCCCTGTGACCACAAATGGTTCCGCAACCTGGCGGTGGCCAACATCGTCGCCGATGCGCTGGAGGCATTGGACCTGCAATACCCCAAGCCGACGGTGGATCTGGACCAGATCCGGCGTGAATATCATGCGGCGGCGGGTGAGGAGAAAGAGAAGGAAAAAGGGGGCGGCAAGCGCAAGAAGGACTGAGGCTGGGTAAGTACTCCCGTAGGATGGGTAGAGCGCAGCGAAACCCATCCTTTCCGCGCCGCTAAGGCGTTGAGTGTTGGGTTTCGCTTCGCTCTACCCAGCCTACAGATCCGGCGCGGAGCGCGTTCGCCGCGAATACTGCTCGTGACACCGCTCCAGCGGTGTCACGCCTGTGTCAGGCGCTCCGCGCCGGGAGCACCGGCGGCCGGAATGATGATCAAGATCCAATATCCTAACCATTCAGGCGCGTACGCATGGCAACAGTGACTACCAGCAGGCCCGGACTGCCGTTGCCGATATTGCAAGGCCTCCTCCCGCTCAACCGCGCCCAGATCCCGGCCGATCTCATCGCCGGCCTCACCTTGGCGGCACTGGCGATCCCTGAGGTGATGGGATACACCAAGATCGCCGGCACCCCGGTCATAACCGGACTCTATACCCTCCTCATCCCGATGACCCTGTACGCACTGTTCGGGGCCTCCCGCCATCTGGTGGTCGGCGCGGATTCGGCCACCGCGGCTATCATCGCCTCCAGCATTGCGGCCCTGGCCGCCCCCTACTCGGGCGAATGGCTCGCCCTGGCGGGGCTCCTGGCGCTCATGTCCGCGGTCTTCATGTTCCTGGCGCGGGTCGTCCGACTGGGATTCCTCGCGGATTTCCTCTCGCGCACGGTGCTGATCGGCTTCCTGTCCGGGGTTGGCGCCCAGGTGGCCTTAGGCGAGGTCTCTGGAATGCTGGGCCTGCCGGGCGGGGGACATGGGACGATCGAGAAGCTCATCGCCATGGCGCGGCAGATCGGCCAGACCAACTGGGTGGCCTTGGGCGTAGCCGCGGCGGTCATCGCCATCATCGTGGGTTCCCGGATGCTCTCGCGCAGGATTCCGGGCGCGTTGCTTGCCGTGATCTGCGCCATTGTCGTCAGTTGGCATTTCGACCTGGCGAGCTATGGGATAAAGGTGCTCGGTCCGGTGCCGAGCGGTCTGCCGAGCTTTGGTCTGCCCGCGGGCGTCTGGCGCTGGGATCTCATCCAGTCGCTGATCCCCACCGCCTTTGCGCTGTTTGTGGTCATTCTGGCCCAAAGCGCCGCCACCTCCCGCGCCTATGCCGCCCGTTACCGGGAGCCGCTTGATGAGAATGTGGACCTGGTGGGGCTGGGGCTCGCGAATCTCGGCGCCGGTCTCACCGGGACCTTCGTGGTGAACGGCAGCCCGACCAAGTCCCAGATGGTCGCGAGTGCGGGCGGGCACACTCAACTGGCCATGCTCACCACCAGTGCCATCGTGCTGCTGGTCTTGCTGTTCCTCACCGCACCCCTGGCCTATATGCCGGGGGCGGTGCTCTCGGCGGTGGTTTTCCTCATCGGGCTGGAACTGATCGATGTCGCGGGAATGAAGCGGGTCTATGCGCAGCGGCGCCGGGAATTCTGGGTCGCGCTGGTGACGGGGGCGACGGTCGTCCTGGTCGGGGTGGAGGAGAGCATCCTGCTGGCGATCGTCCTGTCATTGGCTGTCCATACGAAACACGGTTACGCGCCGAACAATCGGCTCATGGCCCCGAATGCGGCGGGCGGGTGGCGCCTGCACCCGGTGAAGACTGAGATCCAGGCGGCGCCCGGTCTGATGATCTACCGTTTCATGCACGATATGTATTATGCGAATACGCACGTCTTTACCGAGGAGGTCATGACCCTGGTGCGCAGCGCGTCCTCGCCCCTCAACTGGTTCTGTATCGACGCGGCGGCGGTCGATGACGTGGACTTCACCGCCGCCGCGGCCCTACGGGATGTCCACGTGAGCCTGGCGGACCAGGGCATCCGACTGGTCTTTTCGCAGCTGACCGACGAGGTCAAAGCGGAGCTTGACCGCTCCCAACTGACCGGTCTGGTCGGGGCGGATGCCTTCTTCCCGGGGTTGGATGCCGTACTGAGTGCCTTCGAGGCCAGGCCGGCTGGGGATGGGGCGCCGGGTGCCTGAGGAGCGCATCCTGACCCTGGGCGGGTGACGCACCGAGCCGCTGTGGGACAGGCGGCGGTGCTCCGATCTGCGCCGGCTCCACCCATCCATGGCCGCGAGTCCCTGATGCACCTTCTGATTCAATGGGCACTGCGGCTCGCACTGCTGGCCCTGATCCTGCTCGCCGTCCTGCTGACGGTCGTACGTCTGGCGCTGCCCTTCGCTGACCGTTACCGCGAACCCTTGACCCAGGCCCTGTCGGCCCGGCTTCACCACCCGCTCACCGTGGAGACGATGCGGCTACGCCTCGTCGGTTGGTCGCCCCAACTGGTGCTCGCCAACGTGACGATCGGCTCGCAGCAGGGCGGGGCCGACCTGTTGCGCCTGCGCGCCCTGCAACTGGACCTGGACCCGTTCGCCTCCCTGATGGCGGGCGAGCCCCGCCTGAGCCTCCTCACGCTGGTCGGTGCCGAACTGGCGCTGCATCGCGCGCGCGACGGTCGGGTGGGCCTGGCCGGGCTGGCCGAGCCGGGTACGGACGATCCGGGTGCGCTGGCGACCCTTCTGACCGCCCGCGAGCTCGCGATCACCGATGGAGACCTGCGCTTTACGGATGATGCCCTGGGCGGGGCGCAGATCCGACTCACGCAGTTGAGCCTGCGGCTGCACAACGCCGGTCGACTGCACCGGTTCACACTCGCTGCCAACCCGGTGGCCGCCGCGGCACCCGCGCCGGGGGTCGCCCCGGTCGCCGTGCCGATCGACGCGCAGTTCCAGCTGCGCGCAGACCTGCGGGGGGCGGCGGGCGATACGCGCCAGTGGGGCGGTGAGGTCTATCTCAGCCTGGTCGGCGGCGATCTGGCCCCCTTGGTGCCGTCGAGTCTGGGCGGGCCGGGATTGCTGAGCAGCCAAGGTATCCACCTGGAGAGTTGGAATCGGCTGGAGCAGGGGGAACTGCGCGAGAGTCTCAATCGGATTGGCTTGAACGGTGTGGTCCTGCGCCGACCCGCCGGACCCGATCCAGCCGGGGTCCCCATGACTGATCCCGAGGCCGATCCCAAGGTCGATTCGGGTGTGGGCACAGCCGGCATGGGGCTGGCAAGGTCACCGCCCCTGCTGGTGCTGGACCATCTCGACGGCCTGGTCCGTCTCACCCCACGTGACCTCGGTTGGCGGGTTGAGACGGCGCAGCTCGGGCTGGCGGTGGATGGTGCCGGGGTTGCGGACCTGGGGCTCGACCTGCGGCTGGCGGCGGACGCTCGGCTACGCGCACTGGACCTGGTGGTCGCCGACCTCGACCTGTCGCTCGTGGCGCGGGTGCTGGGTGCCCGGCCCCGGTCACTGACCCTGGAAGCCTCGGCATTGGACCCGCAGCGGATGGCCGCGCTGGACCCGCGTGGCCGGCTCGAGAAGCTGGTGGTGCGCGTCCGGCTGCCTCCCCAAGGGCCATCGACCTGGCAGGTCGCGGCCGACATCCGGGGACTTGGCCTGCGGCGACTGGGACAATGGCCTGGTATCACGGGTCTTAACGCCATTCTGCGGGCGAATCAGGACGGGGGAACCCTCGGCTTCGGCACGACCGGACTGGGGCTGGACCTGCGCCCGCGCCTCGACTCCATCCTCCGGTTCGAGCGCCTCGGCGGGGGGCTCACCTGGGCGCGCGGCCCGGCGGGCGGCTGGCAGGTCGCGAGTACCGAGCTGGTACTTGGCAATCAGGACCTCACCGCACGGGCGCACTTCACCCTCGATTTGCCGGAAGTCCTGCCCGGACCCGCGCCCGGGACCGGTCCTGTCCTGGACCTGCAAGCGGGCATCGAGGACGCCGACCTGGCACAGCTTCGGCGCTATCTGCCGGTCGCGGCAACGGGTGCGGTCGGCTGGCTCACCCAGGCCCTGGTCGCCGGCCGCCTGCCGCGGGGTGACTTGGTGCTGCGCGGCCCGCTGCAGCGGTTTCCGTTCGGCGCCGGGGAGGGCCGCTTTGAGGTCAACCTGGACTATCGCGACCTGGTGCTGCGGTACCTGCCCGGTTGGCCGCCCATTGAGGCCGCCGCCGGCGGGTTGCGCGTCGCGGCTCAGGGGCTCGAGGTCCGCTTGGACGCGGGTCGCCTCTATCAGACCGAGCTGAGCCAGGGGCGGGCCACCATCGCTGACCTCTGGGACCCGCGTCGGCTGTCGATCCAGGTCACGGCGAGCGGTCCCTTCGCCGATGGGCTGCAATTCGTCCGCGACACCCCGCTGGATGAACCCCTGGGACCGCTCGCGCGTGTCCTGGAGCTGGATGGCCGTTCGCAACTGGTCCTGGGCCTGGAACTCCCCCTGGACGCTGCCGGGGCCTTGACGCTGGACGGACGCCTTTCCTGGCCGGGCCCTGCCGGCCTGCGCCTCCTAGGCACCCCGCTGCAATTGACCGCGCTTGCCGGCGACCTGCGCTTCGGTCTGGGCTCAGTGCAAGCCGCGGGCATCCGCGCCCGGCTCTGGGGGGCGCCGGTCACGCTCGCCATCGACACGGTCGCCGCCCGAGGCACGCGGCTGGCCGCAACGCGCATCCAGGCCCGCTCCCGGACCCCGGTCGAGGTCCTGGCAGATGCCTTTGCCTCGCCCTGGTGGCGGGTCGGCAGCGGCGACCTGGACTGGGACCTGGCGGTCGACCTGTACTCGCCCGCTCCCAGCCGGGACTCTCCCATGCGGGGCAATCCCACCCGCGGCGACCGTCCGGGCCAACGTACGTCGTTTGCCTTCACGCTGCGCTCGGACCTGCGCGGCTTGGCCCTGGACCTGCCCCGCCCCCTGGGCAAGACGGCGGCCCCGGCGCGGCCCCTGGTATTGACTGGCGTGCCGCTCCCCGGCGGCGGCCTCGCCATCAGCGGCAGTTGGGAGCCGCTGGCCTGGGACCTGGTCCTGGACCCCGACGCGGGGCCGCCGCGTCTGGCGCGCGGTCGGGTGACCCTGGGGGCGCGGCGGGCCGCGGCCCCGACGGCACCGGGCCTAGTCATCGACGGGTCCCTCGAGGCGCTCGACCCACCGGCCTGGCTCGGCTGGTGGGAGCGGGTCGGCGTCGGCCTGGGCACCGGTCTCGGTATTGGCCGCGACGCGTCCATCGATCCCCAACGGGTGCTGGGCCCTGTGTCCGCGGACCTGCGGGTCGCGCGACTCGACCTGGGTTGGGCCAGCCTGACCGGCGCCCAGGTGCAGGCCGCCCCGACGGCTGACGGCTGGGTCTTAAGCCTCGTCTCACGTCAACTCGCCGGCCAGGTCCGACTGCCCGGCAGTTCGGCGGGGTCGGCACAGCCGCTGCTTGTCCAGGTCGAACGCATCGACCTTAAGGCCCTGGTGCCGCAGCGGCAGCCTGAGCGAGGCGCGCTGGGCGCTCAACCGGCCCCGACCACCGCGGCGCTGTCGCTGCCGGCCCTCGACCTGCGAGTCTCGGACCTGCGGTGGGGGGCGGCCAGGCTCGGCCACCTGGCGCTGGATGTCCGCCCCCATGGCAGCGTGGTTGAGGTCCCGCGGCTCGACTATGCAGGCCCGGGCGACACCCGGGTGACCGGGAGCGCCGACGCACAGGACGCACCGGACGGCACCTTCAGTCACCTCGTCCTGGCCCTCAAGTCGACCGACACCGGCCCCTTGCTGCGCGCCCTCGATTACACCCCCCTGCTCAGTCCTGCCCCAGTGGAGGCGCGTCTGCGACTCGGGTGGGCGGGCGGTCCCGGGGACTTCACACTGTTGCAGTCGACCGGCCGGATCGAGCTTGACGTGGGACCCGGGCGCCTGCTGGATGTGAGCCCCGGGGTGGGGCGGGTGCTGGGTTCACTCAACAGCTTCCTCAACCTGTATGAATTGCGCCGCCGACTGTCCCTGGACATCGCCGACCTCTACGCCAAGGGGTTCGCCTTCAATCGCATCACCGGACGGATCGATCTGGGTTGCGGGCAGGCGCGCGTGCAGACCTTCGAGATCGCGGCCAGCTCCAGCGATATCCAGGTCCGGGGTATCGCCAACTTGCGCACCCGCACCTATGACCAACTGGTCACCGTGGTGCCCAGCCTCGGCACCAGCCTCGCCCTGGCGAGCGGGATGGTCGCGGGTCCGGCGGTGGGCGCGGGGGTCTATTTGTTCAACCGGGTCACCGGCGGCGCCGTCAATCGTCTGGCCAGCTACCAGTACCGCATCACGGGCCCCTGGGACCGGCCGCAGATCACCCGGCTGTGCTGGTAAGGCCGGTGTGCCCGGCCCGATGCACTTATTGCGAAGTCACGCGCAGAGGCGCGAATAGCGGAAGTCGGGCTAGCGGCTGGGCGGACTTCCAGATACGTCTTGGCCCAGTTTGGGTATTCATCAAGTTGCTTGAATCCCCAAGAGTCAATTAACATCCGGGTTCGTCAACCTGACAAACCGGAGACCCACACGTGAGCGACCTTGTCGTTATTTCGTTTCCTGACGAGCACACTGCCTTCGAGATGCGGGCGGCCCTGGCCAAGCTGCAACAGGAGTACGGCCTTGATCATCGTTACGGCCACCCCTGCTATGCCGCTACCGGCAGGAGCGCGGGCGGTCTGGGTGGGCGCGGTCGTCGGCGCGCCGGTGACGCGGGCAACGGCATGCGCTGGAGCACCTGCGCG
>CAILVI010000088.1 GCA_903837595.1 uncultured Thiodictyon sp. | reverse complement strand
GGGTTCATAGGCCAGCACCGGAAAGAGTTCGGCCGCACGCGAACCGCGAAACTGGCGAGGGATCAAGAGGTTCTCCGCTGGGGGTGGCTGACGGCGATTGAGACGGATGACGGGCGGGGTGAGGGTTTTCCGTTCGCCCTGAGCTTGTCGAAGGGTGAACGGAAAATCCTTAGGCTATTGAAGTTAAAGCGCTCGTGGTTCGACAGTTCGACTGTTCGACGAGCTCACAGCTCACAGCTCACCACGAACGGCTTAACTTCATGGCCGTGGGCTCATGGGATTGGTGACGGTTCCCCATCGCTGCCCGGCCCGCGGGCCGCTGATGCGAGTGACTCCGGCTTACGAGATCAGCGGCAGGGTGGCGGACACCGTGGCGTCGATGACGTTCGGCGCCAGGAACAGGCCGGTCCCGGCTGCGACCCCGAACACGAAGCCCATCACGGACCCGCGGGCGACCCCCGCCACCAACCCGACGATGATGAACACCGCCGCCACGACGCGGCCCAGATAGCCGGTCATCCAGTCGGATAGCTTGGTGTACAGCGGGTTGAATTCGGCGCCCCCGGTGCCGGCAAAGCTGGGGTGGGACACCAGCATCAGGGTGACCACCAACGCCAGCAGGCCGAGGGCCAGCAGCGTCGTGTGTTGCCGGGGCGACAGCCCCAGCTGGAGTGCTTGTGGTTTCATAAGGTTTCCTTCTCGCGCAGGACGATGACTGCCGGCGTTCCGGCGGGTTGCCGATGACCCGGCGCAGTGCGCCAAGCCCCGGGATTCACTAGGCCCCGCGCCGGACGCCAGGCGGAGCCGGTAACTGGGTGGGTGGTTGGGGGGCAGCGCCACGACCCTCGCCTCCATCGGCCGGGCGTTGTTCCACTTGCAGCGGGCGCAACACGGTGTAACGCGAGGTCGTGGACTGGTCGGCGTAGCTCCAGCGCGTGGGGTCCACCTCGACATACACCGTCGCCGGCGCGTGTAGATCGCCCTTGTCGTCCTCCCAGGCCGCGAGCCAGACGGCCATCGTGGTAGACGACACCCGCTTGGGTGCGAATTGCGCCGGACGCTGATCCGGTCCCGCGACCATCGGGCCTGGGTGTTGGAACGTGGCGCAGCCGGCCAGGGTGCCGAGCAGGGTGAGCGCAACGCAGATGCCGGTTCGTTTCATAGGAAACTCCCGCTGTTGGTGGTCGTGGTCACGCTCGGGCGACGTTCCGACGCGGGCGGTGGGCCTGCCCCGTCGGTCAGGCGATAGATTTCCGAGGTGGGCAGGCACAGCGGCCGACTGGGGAAACCAGGACAGGCGAATTGCGCGTTATCGCTGGCGCAGCCCGGCAGTGCCGCCAGCGGGGACACGGCGACCAGCAGCCAGAACCATCCGGCGCGCCTCACTGCCCGCCCTCCCCTGACTTGGGCGCTCCGGTCTGGGTGCCGGCGAGCCACCCGGCGAGGTCGTCCGGCCGACCCTGGTGGATGCGTCCGTCGGGCGCGATCACGAAGGGGGTTCCTCTCACGCCGAACATCTGCGCCGTGATCAGGGTGCGTTGGGCCGTCTGCTGTCCGCAGGTACCCGTCGCCGACGGCACGTCGGCGCGGTGTTCCAGCAGTGCCGCGAGCGCGGCGGCGCGGTCGGTCGTGGCCAGGCAGTGCAAGGCCAACACCTCGGACTGGGAGTCCTCGGCGATGGGCAAGGGGATCAACCGGAACCGATAGCGGTCCGCCAGTGACGCCAGATCCTTGAAGAAGGCGGCGCAGTGGGGGCATTGCGGGTCGACGAAGGCCACGACATCCGGACCCGTGCCGAGGTCGAGCGCACCCAGGTCGGCGACGTCGAGCTTCAGGTGTCTGAGGTCGATGCGCCCGGCCAGATCCTCGGCCTGGGCGAGCGAGGTCAAGGCCACGCCGTGCCACAGGTCGTAGGCCTTGCCCCGGACCACATAGCGCCCGGTGTCGGAGATGAAGATGAGTTGCCCGTCGTTGGTCTCCACCGCCTGGAGGCCGCCCACGGGCAGCCGGGCCATGCGACGGATCGCGGTGTCGCTGCTGCCCAGGATCGTGCCCAAGGTGGCGGCGGGCTCGGCCCAGAGGGC
>CAILVI010000087.1 GCA_903837595.1 uncultured Thiodictyon sp. | reverse complement strand
TCTGGCGTTACCGCTTTGGCGGCAGCGTGAAACTGGCCTCGAAGAATCGCGAACCCGAAAGGATTGATCGACGCGAGGTATGGACCGAGCTAGATCAATCACGGACGGACTCCAAGGGTCGCATGGGGCTGCGCAACGGCGGGATCGTCGGTGCGCAGGCGCGCCGGGGCGCTGCGCGGGCTCCAGAGGAGGGCGCCCGGTGAGGGCGATGTTTACTACCGGGACGGCTTTGTTTACGCCGATCGCTGTCCGGCTGCGCGACCGGCTTTGTTTATCCTGCCCCTAATGATCGGTTTACGGGGCTGTTTACGTATACGCACTGTGTGGGGTAGCGATGTTTGATTCAGCGCCCTCGATGGCGGTCCCCGGCCCCACGCCGGGCGCCGACGACGCGCCCCAAGCGCCGCCACTGCGCGGCCTGCTGCGCGAGGCGCTCTACCACACAGCGAGCGCAGCGGGGCACTTCTGGCCCGATTGGCGGGCGCGGGTGGTGGCGGCGCTGGGCGCCGTGGGGGTGGCCGGCCACGGCCACTGCCAGGAGCCGGAGTCGCTCCCGGAGGCCCCGCCCCGCGCCCGGGACTACATGGTGGGCGGGGCGCACTACCACGGCCACGCCATGCAGCCGTGGGACATCGTTGACGCCTGGAGCCTGGATTATTACGAGGGCAACGCCCTGAAGTATCTCTTGCGGCGCAAACCCGGGGCGCCGCGCTCGACCGACCTGCGCAAGGCCCAGCATTACTTGGAGCGCGCGATAGAGCGCGCGTTGTCCGCGGAGGGGGCGGTATGAGTTCCGACGTGTTGGGTGATCAGGCGGCGCTGGAACACTGGCCGCTTGAGCGGTTCATCGAGTACATCAGAAACCCCCGCGTCAATGACCACGCGGTTGCCCAGGTCGCCGCCGCGATCCACGAGTTTGGCTTCCGAGTGCCGATCGTGGCCAAGTCTGACGGCCTGGTCGTCGACGGCCACTTGCGCCTGAAAGCGGCGCGCAAGCTGGGCCTGGAGACGGTGCCGGTGTTGCTCGCCGATGACCTGACGGACACCCAGGTCCGGGCCTTCCGGTTGAGCGTGAACAAGCTGGCCGAGCTGGCGGATTGGGACGACGAGTTGTTGCGCCTGGAGCTGGAGGGGTTGCAGGAGCTGGGCTTCGACCTGGACCTCCTGGGATTTGACGCCGACGAGATCGGCACGCTTCTGCATGAGCCGGAGTCAGACGGCACTGCGGGCCTGACCGACCCAGAAGACACTCCGGCGCTGCACGAGATCGCGATCACCCAGCCGGGGGACGTTTGGTGCCTGGGGCCGCATCGTTTGGTCTGTGGCGACAGCACTGATCCCGGGGCGGTGGCCGCGGCGCTCAATGGGGCCACACCGCACGTGATGGTGACCGACCCGCCCTATGGCGTGGAGTACGACGCTGCTTGGCGCAACCGTGCTTTGCGTGCCGACGGCACGGCCGTCGCTGGCCGTGCCGTCGGCAAAGTCGCCAACGACACCCGCGCCGATTGGCGCGAAGCCTGGGCGCTGTACACGGGTGACGTGGCCTACGTGTGGCACGCGGACAGGCATTCTCCGGAGGTTGCCGAGAGCCTCGTCGCCTGCGGATTCATCCTGAGAAACTTGATCATCTGGGGCAAGAACAACCTGGTCATCGGTCGCGGGGACTATCACCACAAGCATGAACCTGCGTGGTATTGCGTGCGCCAGGGCGGGGCCAGCCATTGGCAGGGCGACCGCACCCAGACCACGCTGTGGGACATTGACAAGCCGCGCAAGAGCGAGACCGGACACAGCACGCAAAAGCCCGTGGAGTGCATGGCGCGTCCGATCCGCAACAACAGCGCGCCCGGTGAGGCGGTCTACGAGCCTTTCAGTGGCAGCGGCACCACGATCATCGCCTGCACGATGGAAGGCCGCGTCTGTCACGCCATCGAGTTGATGCCAGCGTATGTCGACATGGCGGTTCGCCGGTGGCAGGCGTTTACGGGGCGTTCTGCGACCCTGGATGCCACCGCAGAGCCCTTCCCCGAAGCCCCCGCGGTCCGCGATGCCGCTTGATGTTCAGGAGACGCCCATGGCTGAGTCCTTCGTGTGCCCACGCTACCCCGGTGATCTGCGCCTCTCGACCAGCGCCTGCGCCAGCATGTGGCAGGAGGGCCGCACCGCGCTGGCGTGGGGGCGCCGTTTCCGCTGCCGGGGGTGTGCCCTGGGGGCGGCCCACGCGGGTGGGGCGGTGGCGCTTCCCGCGGCGCCCCCGGAACGGGAGTGCCTGCGCTGCGGGGCGGCGGCCAGACGCCTTATTCGGCGCCAAATTTGCCTCTCCTGCTACAACCGCGAACGTGAGTTGCTGACGGGGCACTACCGGCGCGGCCAGCCCCCCGCCGGGCTGTTCATCACGCGCCTGCAAGTGCTGGTCGCGGGCATGAGCGCCCCCGTCGAGGTGTCCGTGGCATCGCCGATCGAGGCGCTGCGGTTGGTGGCGCGGCGCCTACCGGGGCGGGGGTTGTTTGCGGTGTCTCCCGTTGAGCGTCCGTTGTGGGCCGCCCCATGCCTCCCGATACCTGGGAGCTGACGGACCACGTCTGCCGCCGCTGCTTCGGGCGCGTGCTCTCGCGCCGCCTGGCCAGCGGGTGCCTGCACGCGCGCTGCGCAAACTGTGGGGCACAGGTCACGGGCGAGCCGATCGAGGCCCTGTGCTGCTGCGGGCTGCTGACCACACAGGGTCGAGATGCGCAGTTTCGCTGCGCGCGCAACCCCGCGCCCACGCCGGAGCACTCCAGCGAGCTGATGGTGTGCTTTTTGGGCGCCGCGGCGCCGCGGTCGTGACAGCATACTCAGGTAGTTATTTGTTTGGAGTCCCCCGCAATGCTGCTGCTGTATAAGGCCGACGCGAAGCTCGCCCATCAGGCTGGTTACGTCCTCTACGGCAACCCACCGCGGTGGCACCAGGTCCAGACCGAGGTCCCGGCGGGCGACGGCCCGGCGCATTACCACACGACCTCGGCGACCGAGGCGGCAGCGGTTTCCGCGCTGAAGGACGCGCACCACGCCGACACCGGGCATGACCCCGAGGCCAAGATCGAGCAGGTCCAGTCCGTGGCGGGGTTCCTCGACGCGCTGACCGCTGGAAAGGTCCCAGGCACTGAGCAGATTCAGGCGTTCACCGCCCTGTCGCAGGCCGACCCCGAGACCGCCAAAGCGCTGCTGGCCCCGGTGGGCGCAGCGATTGGCGTGGCGAAGTTCGGCGAGCTGATCGAGCAGGTCAAGGCGGCCACCCGGGCGGCGGAGCCGAAGGCGGCGGCGGAGTCCGAAGCAGGGCCAAAAGCAGCGCCGTACACGGGCGCCGCGCTCCAGGACGTCCAGAAAACCCGGCTGGCCGACGCCAACGCGCTGAAGTTGCCGGCGTCCAACACCAATGCGGCGGTGGTAAACAAGAAGGTCTCGAAGTACAAGGACTTGATTCGCGCGGGTGACGCGCAGGCACTGGCGGCGGCGTCCTGGGGCTCGAACACCTACGGCAAGAAGATCGCCAAGCATGCCGCGGAGACGGTGGCGCAGATGCAGGCTGCGCAGGGCGCCGGCGCGCCGAAGCCGGAGCCGAAGTCGACCCCAGAGCCGAAAGCCGAGCCGAAGTCCGAAACGAAAGGGCCAGAGCCGAAGTCCGAAACGAAGGGGCCAGAGCCGAAGTCCGAAACGAAAGGGCCAGAGCCGGTGGCCGAGCCGGGGGCCGAGCCGGTGCCAGAGCCAGAGCCGAAGTCCGAGCCCGAGGCCCCGCCCGCACCCGCACCTGGTCTCGGCAAGGTCGCGGCCGTCCAGACGGGTTTCCTGGCGGCGCTGACGGCGCTCAAGCTCCCCGCGTCGAACACCAACGCGACCAGCGTCAACAAGAAGATCGGCAAGTTCAAGGACGCGCTGCGGGCACTCGACGTGTCCACGATGGAGGCGTTTTCTTGGGGCTCGAACTCCTACGGCCAGAAGAGCGGCAAGGTCACCTCGAAGTGGCTGCCGGAGTTGAAGGCGGCGCTGGGGCACCCGGGTGCAGAGGCGATCGACACGGTTCCCCCTGCCGCCGGAACCGACGGCCCCACGGAGGGTGACACCAAGACGCTCGGCGGCGTGCAGTACCAGCTCATCAACGGGCGCTGGCACAAGGTCTCGGACGCCGCCGCGTCCGCCGCGGCCCCGCTGGCCCCCAAGCTCACCCTGGTTGGGAAGGAGTACCAGAAGGTCGCGGGGGCCTGGCACAGTTCTTCCGGGTTCTCCTTCCCCACCGGCGGCGGGGCGTCGCTGGCGCTGGATATCCTAAGTGGCGAAACCCTTGATTTGCCGCTGGCCCCCATTGGCACGCGCAAGGCCGCCGTCGCGTGGATGGATCTCCACGACGCCAGCCCCCCGCAGCTCCTAAACGCCCTTGGGGTGCTGTTCCCGCCCCTTGCGGGCCAGGAAGGCGTTAGCCTACGCATTGCGGAGGTGACGTATAAGGTCTCCGGCGGCCAGTGGGTCAAAGCGGGTGGAGACGCGCCCGGGGCTCCAGAAGAACAAGCGCAGTCCGGCTCAGCCCCCACCGCGCACCCCATCGACGCGGTGCCTGAGCCCGATTGGAGCGTGTTCCACTTCAGTCCTACCCTGACCAACAAACTGGCCGTAGGGCTGGCCACACTCAAGGCGCAAATCAAAAACGGTGATCTGTCGGGCCTGAAAGGCGCGGCCAAGCACATGAGTGCCACCGATAAGTACATCGTCAAACTGCCGAACATGGCGTCTTCGGGGGCACCGAAAGTGAAGATCTTCGGGGCTCTGGCGGGGGCGAAGGCGGTCTATGACTATGTGAAGGCGCTGCAAGTTGCGGCGCTGCCGGGGGCCAAGAAGGGAAAAAAGGCATCGGTCTCCCCCACGTCCACGATTCACGGCACGGCGACACCGGCGGCGCCCGACGTGCCGGAGGACATCGCGAACTGGACCGCGCACCCCGGAACCCAGGGCGGCTACAACCCCGGCGGCGAGTACACCGACGACGCGGGCCAAAAGTGGTACGTGAAGTTCCCGGCCAACGAGGCGGCTACCCGCACCGAGGTCCTGGCCAACGCGCTCTATGCGGCGGCGGGCGCCTATGTGCCGAAGCTAAAGCTCGTCACCAAGGGCGGCAGCCTGGGGATCGCATCGAAGTGGATCGACGGGTCCAAGGTCGACAAGCAGGCGCTCCTGGACGGGTCGTTGGCGGGGCTCACCGAGCAGTTCGCAACCGATGCGTGGCTCGCCAACTATGACACCGTGGGCAACAACCCGGTCAGCGGCAAGGGCTGGGACAACATCACCAACCACAACGGCAAGGCGCTGCGTGTCGAGTCGGGCGGCGCGCTGGACCGCAAGGGCGCGGGCGGGACCAAAGCGTTCCCCGGCACCGTCGAGGATCTGAAGACCTTTCGCGACCCGGCCAAGAACGCGCGCACGGCCGCGGTGTTCGGCCAGATGACCGAAGGCCAGATCGAGGCGAGCGTAGCGAATGTCGCCAAGATCAGTGACGCCACCATCACGTCTCTGGTCGACGCGCTGGCCCCGGGCGACCAAGCCTACAAGGACCAGCTCGCCGCCACCCTCAAGGCGCGGCGCGACGACATGCTCAAGCAGTACCCCGGGGCGGTGCCGAAGGAGGGCGACACCAAGACGGAGAACGGCAGTACTTACCAGCTTCTCAATGGGCGCTGGCACCGGGTGACGCCGGACGTGGCCGGCGGCTTTATCCCGCACACTTTCTGCAACACCAAGGGCGTGGACCTGGGCTGGCAAGCCACGGGCACGGACGCCCAAACGGGCGCGGTCACGGCCGTCGATAAGAGTGGCAAGGTGTGGCATGTCGCGGCGTTCGCTGACGAGGCGGCGGCCAAGCGTGACATCCTGCACAAGAAGTTTTTGGAGATGACCGGCGCATCAGCCCAGCGCACCCGCCTGATCCAGGCCGCGGGACATTGGAGCGTGGCCGCGTCCAATGTCCCGGAGAAGACCGCCGACCCGGCGGTGGCGTCCGTGATCGAGGCGTGGTGGCGCGGCCAGGACCCGGCTGACCTGGGAGACGTCCGCGAGGCGGTCAAGGTCCTGGCGCTGCTGAAGGACTCGCAGATCGACGAGATGGTGGCCAAGGTCCAGGGCGGGGGACCGGCGCTCGCGCAGACGCTCAAGGACTCTCGGGCGCAGTACATCAAGCACTTTGGTGTACGCGACCCGTGGGATGCTGTGGCCGTGGACGAGACGCAACTCCAGGTCGCGCCGGATCAACTGGGCGCGGCGATCGACTTCTTCCACCATCCGGACTACAACCACGGCCAGGTCTCGTCGAAAGCGCACATCAATCAAAACAACAACGCCGACAGTCAGGCGCTGTTGGACTTCGCCTTGCAGGGCAACCTTACGGCGCTGAAGGACTACCAATACGACGCGGTGGACAAAGCGTCCGGCGCGCCGATTGGTAAAAAGCCGATTGCCGAGCATCCGTCGAAGCATATCCAGCAGCAGTGGATACGTTATGTTGAGATGCTTTCCGGTATTGCCCACCCCGTGGTCCAAGGGCTACAGATGCCGGCGCTGGGGGATGGCGAGACGGCCGAAGAACTCAGCGACGCGGCGGGTTCCTTCGACCCCCTGTTGGCGCCCTCCAATGTGAGCCCGGAGCAGAATGTGCACTTTTTCATGCACGCGGGGGCGGTCGAGGGCGCGCTCGATTTGGCGAAAGGCATCAACTGGACGTGGGTTTCGGCGATGACTCAGGGTAAGACGGATGCTTTTCTTCAGGGGATGAAGACCGCCTACGCGGCGCTCAGCAGTAAGGTCACGGCGTATGTCGCACAGGTGCAGGCAGACGGGCTGGTCAACCACGTTTGGTCTTTCAACACGCAGCCGTCGCACTATGGTGTCCCCGGCGGGAAGCAGGCCCTGGCTGCAGACCTGTACGCGCAAAGCGTGGAACTCGAAGAGGGCACACAGCTTTGGCGCTGGCTTAACGACACCAGCGCCGGGCATGCCATGTCGCAGAAACTGCTGGCGTGTGAGCCCGGCGATGTGCTGCAAAATACGGACTCGATGTGTACGTCGGTTAAGGAAGAGTGGGGCAACGCGCCACACTTTGGGCACGATATCCGCATGCGGATGCGGTGTCTGAAGGGCGCCCGGGTGACGCCCACGATGGGGAGCGGCCAATTTGTCTCTCTGGAGGCTGAGCTGACGACACTGCCGGGGCAGCGCTTTGTCGTCCTGGGGGTTAAAAAAGGCATCCCTGGTAACCCCGGCGGCGTGGCCCTGGACGTGCTGGTACTCCCGCCGCACGCGGGTTTCGTGGCCAAGTTGGACGAATACGCAGCGCTTGGTAAGGCGATCGTCTATGCTGTCTTCACCAACCGGAGAGCAGCATAATGGCATTTACACCCGAAATTTCCGAATCCTTGGCCCGGGGCGCGGACAATAACTACTTGGGCAGCCGGCAGGTGGTCACCCGCCTCTTGGCCGAGATGCTGGCCGACTGGACAAAAGCGCTGGCGAGCGGCAGCAAGGAGCGCATTGTCGCTGACGCCAAGGCGCTGACTGTCAAGTACGGCAACATTTTCAGCGGCAAGAACCCGGCCTATCAGATCATCGCGGGTTACAACGATTTTTCGTTGAGCAATAAGCTGAGAGTGGACCTCGGGGAGTTTTGGATCAAGCATCACGCCGAGTATGACGAGAAGCCCGTGCACTGCTTGATGGGATATTTGCTGATCATGTACGCCAACGCCACCAAGAGGCATCAACACGACGAGATTTTGGTGAGCGCGGAGTTCATGCCGACGCTGCGCACGGCAATCGATCTTTGCCTGGGCACTGAGAAGCGAGTGGGGATGTAGCGTGACCGACCTGATCATCTTCCGAAAAGCCCACAACAGCGGCTACCTTCGCAAGGACGGCACCTACGTGGCGCCGTTCGAGGACAAGCGCACGGCGGCGGGCTACGCGGCGAAGGCGCTTGGTAAGCCGGCGCCGAAGCTGACGACCCAGGACGGCTATCACCAGCCGGTGATGGCGCAGCCCAAGGCGAAGGCGCCGCAGCAGGTTGTGGCGCCGCAGTACGGCTACGGGCCGAAGATCCCGAAGTCTGCCCCGCCGTTCGACTTGGCTTCTGGCGCCTGGAAGACGCCCAGTGCGCCGGCCACGCCCAAACCAAAGCCCAAGGCGTACCACCCGCGGCCCAACGACGAGGGCGCGCCCGTGGGCATCTACCAGCCTCACGGTGCGTCCAGCAAGGTGACTTGGCACCTCCCACACAACACGGCCACGGTGCTCCCTGACGGGGATCTGCCGGCGGAACTGTATGGGGTTCCGTTCGAGCCCTGGACGCCGCATCCGGAGTCCGCTGAGGAGTGGGCGCAGGTTGCTGGCCAGGTGCACGAGCTGAAGGAACCGCCGTTTGAGCCCGGCACGTTGGAGCCTGCGGCCGGGGTGGTAATCGAGGAGCCCGACGGGCGGGTGTGGGTGGTCTGCCCGACCAATCAGCACGCCGGCTACCTGGCGACCTATCCGAAGGGGCACGCCGAGGACGGCCTGTCGCTCCAGGCCACGGCGATCAAGGAGGCGTTCGAGGAGTCGGGGTTGCGGGTGGAGATCACAGGCTTTGTCGGGGACTTCCCCGGGGGTCTGACGATGACCCGCTACTACCGCGCCCGGCGGGTGGGCGGGAGCCCGGCGGCGATGGGTTGGGAGTCGCAGGCGGTGCAGTTGGTGCCCAAGGATGAGCTGCCCGGGACGGTCAACGCCGCGCGCGACAAGGCCGTCGCGGCGGCGCTGCTGATGGGTTAGCGGTGGTTGTAGAGACCGCCGGTGCCTCGCTCTTGAATCCCGAGCATGGCTTGCCAGGTGGACATGTAGCTGTCGTGCAGCCGCTTGTCCGTGCACGATGGCTTGAACCGGCGGTAATCGACGGCCTGAATCTCCGCGGCGATCGCGTTGGCGGCCACTTGCTTGTCGACGTAGGCGCGGAACTGGTAGTCCTGCCCGGGGGTGGCCACGATGGCCGCCGTCGGAAACAGGGCGCGAATGTCTTTCTTGCGCCGTGCCCGCACGCTGAGGGTGCCGGGGTGGTCGGCTTCATAGCACAGGGCGAGGAAGGCGTTTTTATGGCAAATCCACATCGTTTGGCCTCTGGTTGTTCCGTTTGTGGAAATGGATTAGTATAGTTAATATCCCGACTCGATGTCAACTGATTAAGGACGTTTTTCCATGGCTGCAAAAGGCCCCCATCTCTCGCCCCTGCAATGGGATGCGATTCGCCAGTGCTACGAGTTCGATTCGGACGAGCCCACACTGGCCGTGTCAGCCGCGCGCGGCGCAGCGAAGCTTGGGTTCTCGCCCCCGTCGCGCATGGCGGTCTCCAAGCGCAGCCGCAAAGCCGGCTGGGAGCGGCGCGGCCCGCTGGCGGGAATCAACCGGGCCGCGCATCGGCGCGCCGACCGGATCATGAGCCTGGACGAGATCGACCAGGTTCACATCCATCTGGCGAATTCACTCGGCGACGTGCCCGTGGTGGTGCCCGACAGTGCCACGCAGGCGGCGGCGCTGGTGGTCCTGATGGCTCAAGCGCCTGAGCGGGGGGGTTCGTCCGACGACGACCCCGACCGGGACGACGACCCCGACCGGGACGACGACCCCGACCGGGACGACGACCCCGACGCCAGGGACGACGACACTGACCGGGATGACGATGATCCAGAGGAGGGCGCGGGCGAAAAGGACGCGCAGGAGCACGGCGAACCAGAGGACGCCAGGGCACCGGCGCCCATCCCCAGTGCGACGCCGACGCTCGCCGCCCCGCCCACGCCCCGGGAACAGTCCGAGGACCTGCGCGCGGAGGTCATCGCGCGGCATCGCCAGGAGTGGCGCCAGATCGCGGCGTTGCGCCAGGAGGCGGTCAAAATGCGCCACATCGACTTTTTGAAAGCGTCGAATTACGGCCGGTTCGCAAAGACGATGGCTGAGATCACCACGCTTCAGCAGGCCGGCGAGCGCAAAGCCTGGGGCCTCGATGATCTCGTGCTGCCCAATCTGGAGAAGCGCTCGGACGCGGATCTGATCGCCATCATGGAAGGGCGGCGCCTCTACTGATCGTGCTCCAACCGCAGCCAAGAAAAAACACCGCGGCCCCGGTCACTCGGCTGCAAGCCGCGGCGATTCTGGAGCTGCGTCGACGCGAGCGCATCCGGGAGCGCGAAGCACAGGGCGGCGGACGCGCCGCGGGCCTACCGCCCTGGGCGGAGGCGTTCCAGCAACCAGCGCGCTACAAGGTTGCCTGGGGTGGGCGCGGGAGCGGAAAATCGCACACGTTTGCGCGGATGCTCCTGCTTCAGGCGGCGCAGCGGCCCTTGCGCGTCTTATGTGCACGCGAGTTGCAAATCTCCATCCGGGACTCTGTTCACCGGCTGCTGTCCGATCTGGTCGGGGTGCTGGGGCTGGCCGATCAGTTCGATGTCGGCCAGTCGTATTTGCGCGGGCACAACGGATCGGAGTTTATTTTCAAGGGTTTGCGCCACAACGCCACAGAAATTAAATCCACCGAAGGTATCGATCGCTGTTTTATCGAGGAAGCCCAGGCCGTGTCCGAAGATAGCTGGCAGCTTCTCATCCCTACGATTCGTGCCCCGGGGTCAGAAATCTGGGCCGTCTTCAACCCCGACCAGGACTCAGACCCGACCTACCGGCGCTTCGTCACCAACCCCCCCGAGCACGCCACCGTGCGGCGGGTCAACTACACCGAGAATCCGTGGTTCCCCCCGGAGCTGGAGCTGGAGCGGGCCTACATGGCGCGCACCGACCCCGATGCCTACGCACACGTCTGGCTGGGCGAGTGTCGGACCCACACCGACGCTCAGGTCCTGGCCGGCAAGTGGATCATTGATGTCTTCGAGCCCGGGGCCGACTGGGACGGCCCCTACTTCGGCGCTGACTGGGGTTTTGCGAAGGACCCCACAGCGCTGGTCAAGTGCTGGATCGCCGCGCGGCGGCTCTACATCGAGCACGAAGCCTGGGGCGTGGAGGTCTCGCTCAACGACACCCCGGCCCTGTTCGACCGTGTCCCAGGCGCCCGGTCGGCCATTGTGCGCGCCGACAGCGCCCGGCCGGAGACCATCCAGCACGTGCGCGAGCTGGGCTACCCCGGGCTGAGGGCGGCGCAGAAGTGGCCCGGGTCGGTCGAGGATGGGGTTGAGTTTTTGCGCAGCTTTGAGCGGATCGTGATCCACGAGCGCTGCAAGCACGTGGCGGAAGAAGCCCGGCTGTGGTCCTACAAGACCGATCGCAGGACGGGTGATGTGCTGCCGGTGCTGAAAGACGGATGGGAACACACCTTTGACTCTGTAAGGTATAGTCTAACCCCTTTGATCCGCCAACGCAAAAGCGCCCTGTGGCTGCCCGAGGACACCATGAATCCAGAACAAGAGCGCCTGATTGCGGCCCTTCCTGGCGTTGACAAGGCGCTGCTCCTGAGTATTTCCGACGCGCCCGACGGCGCCTGCGGGGGGTGTACGAGCTTCAAGGGGGGCTGGTGTGCCGAGCGCGAGGTGCACGTCGGGGCGCGGGACCCCGGGTGCATTCTGTTTGCGCGGGGCGCGGCATAGGCATCGCGGGGGCGAGCGCGGCGCTGTAGCCAATGGCGACGTTGGCCACGGACTCAAGAGCGGAATGGATGCGGGTCTGGGACATGCGGGTGCTCGGTTGTTTCAGTCTAGTTCGCTAGTGGCCCGTCTCGGCCTAGAACATGTTAGATTTTCTCTCCGGCTTCCAGTTGCCGGAGAAGCCGCAAAACAAGAGTCGCGTTGCCTTCTCCGGGCTTGCGCTGGGTCTCCAACCACTCCCGCAGGTCGGCCGGCGGCCGGATCGTCCAGCCTGCCGGGCGCGTTTCGTCCTGCTTTTTGTTGGCCCGGCGCTGGGCCGGGCTTACTTTCGTGGTCACAGATCCGTGGTCGTCCACTTCCAGTTCTCCTTATTCGCCAAGGCGACTGGCGATGGCGCCCCGCCAGTCTCGTATACTGCGACCGTTCCGGATTCCTGATTCTTCAGCCGCAGCTTCCCGCTTCTCATCGCTTTCTCGGCGGTCTGGTAGCCGCCGACGGTCTGGTCTGAGTACCCTTTGGCGTGAAATGTCGCTACGTACATGGTCTGATCCTCTCGGCGGCTGGGGCCAATCCCCAACCTCTGAGTATCATTATAGTCTAGGAAATCCTATATTGCAAGGCCCAAATGAGAAAATCTAACACTGGGCTCAAAAGCGAGCGCGGCCCTCGGCGTTCGCGGTGGTTGATAGGTCGGCGGTTGGGCGCGGCCGCCTTGGCTTTGGTCGTTAGCTGCGCCAGGCGTCCAGGGCGCGGCGCAGTCCGTCAGCCGGGTAGCCGCCGATCTGCTCGGCCTTCGCACGCTGGGTCTTGGTGAGCGGATCGGCTGCGTGGGCATCCTCAAAGGATCGGCAGTCGCAACCGGGGCAGCACAGCGGGGGCCAATATTCACTGTCTTTGTGCTGGTCGACGGTCCTG
>CAILVI010000086.1 GCA_903837595.1 uncultured Thiodictyon sp. | reverse complement strand
GGTCGCCGGAAAACATAATGGGAGCGGCGGGCTGCGTTGCACTTATCTTTATATTTTTGGGGACCGCTACGGGTTCGTGGTTTCCGCAGACTCTGGCCAGCAGACCGACCCGCTGGCCGATGCCGTCAAACTGTCCGATGAGGACCGGCTGATCGAGGCCTTTGAGATCGAGCGCTACAGTCGCAGCGATGACGACCTGGCGCGGTATCCCTATATCGAGGACTGGTCACCGCTGACGCCCAAGAAGATCCGTGAGATGGGGATCGACCCGGCCAAGGGCGCCGGTCAGATTCGTGCGATCTCGCGCCTGTATTTCTTTGACAAATATCCAAAGATAAAGGAAAAGATCCGAGCTAAGTTGGTTTGGTTGAAAAGCGGACTGTCCAAGGACACGCAACTCAAGGCCCTCGGACTCGATCTGGATCAGAGTAAGTTTCGTATCGTCATCATCGGCTCAGTGGCCGGGGGCACCGGCGCCGGTTCCTTTCTCGATATGGGCTGGCTGGCGAAATGGGTCGCCAAGGAGACCGTGAGTGCGGCGGATGTCGAGATGATGATGTTTCTGCCCACCGGCTACCAAAGCGCCAATAAGGAGCGCACCGAGGCCAACGGCTATGCCTCATTTATGGAGCTCGAGACCTGCATGCGGGGAGGTTCGCATTTCGTGACCCGCTGGGATGCCTACGATCGCCCTGAGTTGAGTGTGAAACCCTACGACGAGGTGTATCTGATCGATTCAGGCAACCTGGCACAGTTGCATACCAGTAACCAGAAAGATATCTATGATATGGTGGCCGATGCCCTGTTCGAGGATTTTGCCTCGATCGATTTTGCCAACAAGAAGCGCTCAGTCGCCGTTAATCAACGCCAGCACAAGATTCTCCCCTTTACCCCGCCGGTGCCCGGCAACCGATATGGCGACATGCGCTTGTCCTATTACCAGGGCTATTCCGCATTTGGCCAGTCGGTGCTGGATACCCAGCGTGGCGTGCAGCGTGATATGCGCGCCTACCATTGGACGGCAGAGATGGTGAAGGCGTTCTTTGGTGTCGCCATGGCCAATGTCGGGACGCGCCGCGCAACGGACAAGCAACGCGATGACTTCATGGCGCAGTATATCCAACTCGTGCCGCGTGCCTTCACCAACTTTCCTGACCTCAGCGATCCCCGGGCGAAGCTCAACCGCGCAGAGTTTACCGATTATCAGATGACCGACCGCCTGCTGGTCGACCGCCAGGGTGCGCTGGTCGATGGGATGCTGCAGAAGGTGGCCGCCAGTATTGAGCGGATTGCCTCGACGAATAATAAGGACGAGTGGGGTCCTTGCATCAGGGAGGCGGTCAAGCAACTGGAACATGACGTGGTGCGCGATCAGGATTCCACCGCCGACACCACGGAGGATCGGGTCAGCCACGGTGCTGCCGAGTTGTTCAATGACACGACGACCAGAATTCGCGACCAGTTGTATGTCTATCTCGACAACAAGGAGTACGGCGGTCTGGAGTACGTCCTGTCGCTTGTTGAGCAGATCAAGGATCGCCTGGAAAATCCCAGCACTGGTCTGATCGCCGCGCTGGCGGACAACTCCCGGCGCTACGGTGAGATACGCGATGTGGTGCGCACCTGTGAATATGATCGCCTGTTGAGCAACTTGGAGCAGACCAAGGGTGGGGGCTTGTTCAGCTTCGGCAATAAGGAGGAGCAGGCGCGGCTGATCCTGAGCCAGATCAAACAGGAGGTCTGTCATTTCCTGCAATTTCATCTGCGCGCCACCGCGGCCAATCATGCCTCGACACTGTTGAAGAATATCTCCCAATGGTTAGGCGAACGGCTTGGCATCGATGGGCAGGGCGATGCCTCCTGGAGCGGGTTGGTTGGTGAGTTGCAGGCTGGCCGCACCGCCGTGCTCGCCATGATCGACTCGGTCGACAGCAAGGTGGAGCTGTTGCGCGAAGATACCCGCAAGGATCATGCGACCTATATCCTGGTGGATACACCTGAGGAGGGCGCACCACTGCCGGCAGTGACTGAGTTGCGGGCCTGGGCCGACGAGGTATTCATCGATATCGGTGGCTCGCGAACCCTGTTTCCGCAGCTCGCGGAGCCCAAGGAGCGTGAACGACTGATTGGCTTGTTACGGGTCAAGGCGGAAAAGCAGATTGCGGCACTTTCGCGTCAACAGGCAGACGAAGGCGATCCGCTGCTGCTCGCCCTGGAGGCGATGCGTCCGATTGAGAGGCAACGGCGTTTCCAAGAGCTGATCACCCGGGCGATGCCCTGGGTGGATGCCAGTTGGGGGAAGGATTTCGAGCCCAAGCCGGACCAGTTCAAATGCTATATCGGGGTCGCCAGCGCGGCGGAATACGAGAAGCGTTTTAAAGAGGAGTTGTTGATGCAGGTGCCTGCGGGGGTCGGCATTTCGCCGCAACAGGTGGTCTTTGTCGATACCGGCGTACCGGGGCGGGCGGTCTGTTATTGCGAGTTGTCGGGTATCCCGTTGACCACCCTGCGGGGCATGGAGGCGTGGCGGACCAGTTATCGCAAGGAGTCTGAGAAGATTCCGCTCCATACCCACCGCGATTCCACCCAGTTTACCCACCCGCTGGCCCCCTCGACGGCCGAGCTCAATCGCTTGGCCGATGACTTTTATCAGTTCTTGTTAGGCGTGATGCTCGGCATAGTGAGCCGGGACGCACGAGGTGAAACGGTTCCGCCTGGACAGTATGTGTTTGCGGTCAGCCGCGGTGACAGTCGGCGTATCGGCAATGAACGGGCATTTCGGCTGAATGGTCTGCCGGAGACCTATCATAGCCAGATCGTCGCCGAGATCACGGAGCGGGTCAGTGGACTGAGTCTCACCCCGCTATTGTGTCTGGCCGTGTTGGCTGATTATTACGCTAAGGAGGTCTATACGCCCTGTCTGGTGTCGGATGAGACGGGTAACCAAAAGCCGGTGAAGGGTTTTGCCGCCGCCATGGCCGAGGAAATGGCGCGAGATTTTCGCGAAAAGGCCAAACGGATGGGTGGCAGCGAGGCCGATCGTGTGCGGTATGAGGGCCAGGCGCTGGGGCAGCTGGATGCGTGGAGCCAGACCGTGGAAAACTCCAACGCGGACGCCTACCCGTGGGAGGTACAGGAGAGTGAGCAGCCGCGGGTCAAGCGCGTGGTGCGTCCGATCTTTTTTCAAGCAGACGCCTTGGACGCGCTGTTGCAGGCAGCCGTACCGGCCAGTGGTCATACGCCCGTTGGTGCGGCTCAGCCCGCGGGTCCCCCGAGTGTACCCGGTGCGGCCGTGCCAACTCCCCCACCGTTTCCGCCCCCGGCAACGCCGCAGTATCAGTATTTCCTGGTAGTGAATGGCCAGCAATGCGGTCCCTATCCAGCTATCCAGGTCCAGCAGTGGGTGAAGGCCGCTCAACTCACGGGGGCGACCCTCGCGTGGCGCGATGGTCTGCCGGCTTGGTCGCGGCTCAGTCAGATTCCCGAGCTGGCCGCGCTATTGACAGTTGCTCTGCCGCCGCCCGTTCCCGGGGTGCCCGGCATGCCGCCGGACCTGCCAACCGGGGCCTAAGACGTGTTGGTCTGTAAGTATTGCGGCGAGAGGCTGGGTTGGACGCTCGCCTACTGCCCGTTTTGTGGCAAGCCACAGCCGGCCGTCGTCGTCGCGCCAAAGCGGTTGGCGCCGGCTGCCACCCCGGCCCGTGCCCCGACCGCGGCCAGGCCGGCGGTGGTGGCATTGACCAAGGGGCAGAATGTGTCACTCTCGCGATTGTCGCCGGGGCTGCGTTGCATCCTGATCGATCAGTGCTGGGATAAGCGCACGGCCGCGGGGGTAGATATGGACCTTGATGAAATCCTCTTTATGACAGCGGCCAGCGGTAAGGTGCGGGGCGATGCGGACTTGGTTTTCTACAATCAGCCAAGGTCGGCGTGCGGCGCCGTGGAGTTGATCGGCAATAAGAAGGAAGGCGAAAAATTCACGGTCAAGCTGGACCTGATTCCCAGTGCTATCGAGCGCCTCGTGGTGGGCGTGACCATCTATGATGACGCGGTGCGGGTAAGAAACTTCGGCCAGGTGCGCGGGGCCTATATCCGAATCATCGACGCGGATACCGCCACCGAGCTGGTCCGCTTTACGCTTGCCGAGGAATACGGCGGCGAGACGGCGATGATCTTTGGTGAAATCTATCGCCGTAAAGGCGAATGGAAACTCAAGGCGGTCGGTCAGGGTTTCTCGGGCGGTTTACGGGCGCTCTGCGGTCAATTCGGGGTCAGTGTGGCCTGATGATCCTGTGAGAAGCATTTGTTTTACGCCAAGGTGCAAGCAAAGACTTGTTCTCTCACGGAGACACAGAGACACGGAGAAGAAAGAAAAAATCTTGGCTCTTCCTGCGTTTCAGGCGGTTCTGGTCAGCAAGGCCGAGAGCATGGGCTGGAGCAGCCCCCGACCGCGCCGGCGGACGTTGTGCGTGAACTGAAAGAACCCCAAGTAGAGCGGCAATTGCTCCTGGGAGATCCCGCGATGAGGACGCAGCCAGGAGCGCAACAGTGACCAGAAGCCCTCCATGGTGTTGACATGGACCTCGTGGAAGCCGTCGCCGTCCTCATCACGGGCGTACTCGCC
>CAILVI010000085.1 GCA_903837595.1 uncultured Thiodictyon sp. | reverse complement strand
TCATCGAATATAAGCGCGCCAAGTATGTGGCGCGCGATGAGGACGTGCCCGGCGCTGAGGTCGGGGTGAAGATCGCCCCGCGCCCGGTACAAATCATCCCCAAGTCGATCGCCCACAGCTCGCTGCTGGCGGCCATCGTCACCGCCAAGTTCGTCGACGCCCTGGCGTTGTATCGCCAGGAGAAAATCTTTGCCCGCGAGGGCATCGAGCTGAGCCGCCAGACCATGGCCGGGCTGCTCATGCAGCTGCACACCCCGCTCACGCCGGTGGCCGCCGCACTGAAAGAGCTGCTGCGCCAAGGGCCCGTCATCCATATCGATGAGACCCCGGTGCAGGTGCTACGCGAGCCTGGCCGCGCGGCCGAGCAGAAGTCCTACATGTGGGTCTTCTGCGGCGGGCCGCCAGGACAGCCGGTGCGCTGGTTTGAATACGCCCCGAGTCGGGCCGCCGCGGTGCCGCAAGCGGTGCTGTTCCCGCCCGACGTGGACCCACCGGCAGACGCACCACCCCTGTCGTTCTACTTGCAATCCGACGGCTACAGCGCGTATCACGTCCTGGCCAACGCGCCCGGCGTGATGGGCCATGCCGGCTGTTGGGCCCATGTGCGCCGCAAGTTCGTCGAGGCCGCCACCGGGCGTAACGCCAGCGCCGCCCAGCAGATGGTGGCCTTGATCGGCGAACTCTATACCGTGGAGCGCAGTGTCCGCGGGGCCGCCCCGGCGATCCGCAAAGCCGCGCGGGAGGCGCGCAGTCGCCCGATCCTCGACACCATCAAGCAGTGGCTCGACACCACCGCCCCGCGGGTCCTGCCCAAGGGCTTGCTCGGGCGCGCCATCGGCTATGCCCTCGGGCAATGGCCGACGCTGACCACGTTCCTGGAAGATGGGCATCTGGAGATCGACAATAACACCGCCGAGAACTGCATCCGGCCCTTCGTCACCGGTCGAAAAAACTGGCTCTTCGCCGGCAGCCCCAAAGGCGCCGAGGTCAGCGCCACCCTCTACAGCCTCATCGAAACCGCCAAGGCCAACGGCTTGGAGCCCTGGGCCTACCTCAACCACCTCTTTGAGCACCTGCCGACGGCCAAGACCCCAGAGGCCATCGCCGCGCTGCTGCCACACAATTTGAAAGTAGACGACCTGAAACGGGAAGGGTCAATCCTGTAGATGCCCGGACGCTTACGATATGCCAGATTTTGACCGGATGGGCAAGGCTTGTGCGCGATGTTTCGGTCGATTTGGGGTCATTCGGCGGTTATTTCCGCCGATTCCTGGGGCCGCGCGGCCAGGCCCTGGGCCTGGCGGTCGGCATGGTAGGAGGAGCGGACCATGGCCCCGCTCGCCACGTTGGAGAATCCCATGGACTCCCCGGCCAGCCGCAGGGCCGTGAACTCAGCCGGCGTCCAGTAGCGTCGCACCGGCAGGTGGGCGCGGGTCGGTTGCAGGTATTGGCCCAGGGTGAGCATCGCACAGCCGTGGGCGCGCAGCGCCGCCATGACCGCCAGGACCTCCTCGGCCTCCTCCCCCAGGCCGAGCATG
>CAILVI010000084.1 GCA_903837595.1 uncultured Thiodictyon sp. | reverse complement strand
GTTCAATGATGTCCGGCGTGCATTTTGAATGGCTGCCCTTGGCTGACACCCCCGGCAGCGGTCGTTGCGCTCCTGCCGCAGGCACTGAGCCGGAAGACCGCCGGGCCGCGCCGTCAAGCCGGTAGTTCGCCGGACGCCTACCCTGCAACGCTGCAACGCTGTAACGCTGTAACGCGTGCTGTCCAGCGCCCTGGTGACTTACCTCAATGGCCGCGAATTGCAGCCGCCCATTGCCGTACCGGCCCCGGCCTAGCCGGAGTTCGGCCTCAGTGTGTACCTGTCCGCGGGCCGAAAACGGCGCACGACGGGCACCAACCATTCTTTCTGGGATAAGCAAGGCCGCGGGACGCTTACTCACCAGAGAAAGCCCGCAACTGTGCCGTGGGAGTGTTATCGGCAAAATCAGCTTATACCAATGAATCACTGAGCACTTGAACCACCTTGTCCTGCTGCTCGTTGCTGAGACCCACCCACATCGGAAGGCGAACAATTCTCTCCGACAGACGGTCCGTTAACTCAAGCTCTCCAAAAGCTCTTCCATATTTTCTGCCGGCAGGCGACGAGTGCAGCGGCACATAGTGAAATACCGGAAAGATCTCATTCCGTTTGAACTTTTCCAACAACGCTTGGCGATTAATCTCTGGCGCAAGTAACACATAGTACATGTGTGCGTTGTGTTGGCATTCCTCGGGCACGATTTGCCGGCGCAGTAGAGCTTTGGCTTCAAGCGGCTGCAGCAGGTCGTGATAACGTTTCCAGCTCACCAAACGCTTCTTAGTGATTCGATCCGCCTCCTCCAACTGCGCCCATAGGAAAGCCGCAATGATTTCTCCAGGAAGGAAAGATGACCCAACTTCCTGCCAGGTGTACTTGTCCACTTCGTCCCGGAAAAAGCGGCCGCGATCAGTTCCCTTCTCGCGAATAATTTCTGCGCGCAAAACCAATTCTGGATCGTTGACAAGTAAGGCGCCCCCTTCCCCAGAAACTACGTTCTTTGTCTCGTGGAAGCTATAAGCGCCAAGATCACCGATGGTGCCAAGTGGGCGGCCCTTGTAACTGGCCAACACACCCTGCGCGGCATCCTCAATTAACTTCAAATTATGCCGGCGTGCAATCTCGATGATCGCGTCCATCTCGCACGCGACACCTGCATAATGAACCGGCACGATTGCCTTGGTTCGCGGTGTGATGGCAGCCTCGATAAGCTGTTCATCGACATTAAGTGTATCCTCGCGGATGTCGACGAACACGGGCACCCCACCTCGTAATACAAACGCGTTTGCCGTGGAAACGAATGTGTAAGACGGCATTATGATCTCATCACCAGGCTGAATATCCAGCAGCAATGCAGACATTTCCAGCGCAGCGGTGCAAGAGTGGGTGAGCAGCGCCTTACCGCATCCAGTACGCGCCTCAAGCCAACCATGACAGCGCTTGGTGAAAGGGCCGTCGCCTGCCAGGCAGCCGTTAAAATGAGCTTTCGCGATGTAATATAGCTCCTTACCCGTCATGTGTGGCCAGTTAAATGGGATAGTCTTATCTTTCATGGCCCTTCCTGCGTTTCAGGCGCATCTGGCGAGTATGGCCGAGAGCATGGGCTGGAGCAGCTCCCGACCGTCCCGACGGACGTTTTGTATGAACTGAAAAGAATTCCAGATAGAGCAGCAATTCCTCCTGGGCGATCCCGCGATGAGGACGGCGCAAGGAGCGCAACAGTGACCGGAAGCCCTCCATGGTGTTGACATGGACCTCGTAGACGCCGTCGCCGTCCACATCACGGGCGTACTCGCCCAAGCGGTGGCACACCGTCTTATGACCATAATCTCATCCGGGATATCGGGCATAGATGTTGTTCCCGCCCGTGTAGACCTGTGTGCCCGCGGAGCAATGATAGCCAAAACAGCGGACGAATGGATTTTGCCGAAGATTCTCTAGCATCCGAATCACCACTTGAGCGCCGCGCTCAGTCGTGCCAAAGATTTTCCAGCGTCCCGCGGTCGCGAATCCCTTCAGCCGACGGCAGCGCCCCTCGCGCCCTTTTCTTACGGCACCAGGATGGCCTTTATGATCGGTCGTACACCTCGCGACACTCAACCTCGCCCGACAAAACGGCCGTCGATTGGCTGGCGACGATTCCTGTGCGCAGTTGCTCGGTCATTCGCTGCACGTCATCCTCGGCCAGACCCAGCGCGTGGTCAATCTGGCGGTTTGAGAGCCATCAGGTACAGACAGCCGATCCAGGCCATCAATGATTGATTCAGACCGGTAAAGATCGCCTCAGTCAAGTCGTCGAAGTCGTGCCCACAGCTCCCGCAACGACCTTTCCGGCGCGCTGGCTGAGTGGGGTCTCGTCCATCCTTGCTCATCTGCGACGACTGGCAGGGTGGGCGCGCCAAGCTACGCAGGACTTCGCAACACTTGACGCCGTCCAGTACCCTGTAAGGGCGATCATCAACCTAACTGCGCGACCTGCAAATCGACGTGGCGGTTGGCGGCGAGAAGCCTACAGTTGCTATATTGCAAAAACTTAGTAGCTACCCGAAACGCAAGAAGAACCGCCTCGTTTACTGTTCCGCAAAAACGTAATACTTGAAAAGAAAAAAAAGAAAACCGGAAACCAAAAAAATCGTAAATAACTGCACTAACTCATGCGGAAAGCCCAGCAAATCGTGCAGGACGAAGAGTGCTGCAAGGTTCGTGACGTACCCGAAAACATGAGAAACAACATAACGAAACACTCCGTCAGAAGACCTTTCAGTATCAGCGAACGTATAACGTGCGTGACCGAAATAGGCAACGAAGACCGCGACCGGATAAAGGATGCTGACCGCTGTTTTCGGTCCCACTCCGAGCCAAGTTACACCAATATAAACCAAATAGCCGGCTAAATTGCTGAGAACCCCGACAACGCCGTAACGTATGAGCTGGACAGTCATATTGCCTCCCGCTTACCACAAGTCGCAACAGCGGCTGCCGGCATCCGGCCGGAAGGTGAACTAAACACCTGCCTCAAGGGCTTTGTGTCCGGTCAAATTGCTGTATTCTTGTGCCATCATAAAGTCCCTCATAGAATCGTCTTTCAAAGCCGTTTCTTTTCATCGCAGAGGCGATGCCGTCAATATCATAATCCACCCGGCAGAGAGAAACAACGCTGGCTGAATCTATTACCGCGAAGGCTGCGCCAGGATTGCCGTCACGAGGTTGGCCGACGGAGCCCGGATTCACGTAGGTAAGAGGAGCTTTCCTCTCGATTTTTTGAATATGAGTATGACCAGAAGCGAAAACTTGCGCCCCACATGTCGAAAACCTTAAAAAATCAAAAGCATTCACATACTCATCGAGAGGGTCATTCCAGCCACCGTGTACGAACCAGCAATGGCGAGTCCGATATTCCCGAATCGACTCCCGGAGCCACCTAAGATTCTCCGGAGAAATGACTCTTCTCTGAAAATTTATGCACATGTTCACCGTGGTCGAGCGCGGACATTCGCCGCCGAAAGCAAGGTAATGATCGTGATTGCCTAGAATATTGACAACGCTTCTTTTTCGGCAAAGGTCGATGCACTCGTTAATCATGCAGTAATAGCCCGCAACATCTCCCAGCGATACAATAAGATCGCAATTTTCCTCCCGAATCCTACCGAGGACCGCCAGCAGCGCGGGATAATTGCCGTGAATGTCAGAGATCAATGCCATCTTCATAGATTATCCAGTCCGCAATGAAGCGAACGGCACTCCCTGACCTTAGGAATGGCATTGAAATTTGGCCCTTTTCGAGATAGTAGCGAATGCACATCTCGGCTTCGTTATAGCCGAAAGCTGCACGAATCGACGTCGAGGACGATATCCGCGGATTGATCTCCAAGAGCAAGTATTTGCCGTGATGGCGCCGAAACTGAAAATTGGTCGGCCCGACGGCTCGCAAGAGATCGGCTAGGCGGCCTATCGTTTCACACAACTCTGGAATCTCCTCGACTACGGCTCTTGCAGTCGCGCCCTCGCCGCTTAACCTTCGCCGCAGAACGAAAGGCTCCAAGGCTTCCTCCTCGCCCCGCCCGAAAATGGCGGCGGTATACTCATGACCGTCATCTCCGACAAGTTCCTGCGCCAGGAAATTTCCACCCGCCTTGACCTTCCAATAATTGAAGTCCTGCTCATCGTGAATCTTGAAAACGCCTTTCGATGCATAGGAATGACGTAACTTTAGAATGAATGGAAGACCTAGTTCCAGTGAAAGAGCAGCGAAGGACCCACCGACCCGGGTAGGAATGGCTTCGACGCCGTACTGACTCAGAAATAAATGCGTTTTCAGCTTGTCCCTGGACACGTCGACAACGCTCCTAGTATTCAGCACAAGCTTATGAAAATAGTCGGGTAACAAGTCACGCGAATCGGACATCTGGTACAGTTCCTGTTCCGTCCCGAAAAAAACCAAGTCAATATGATAACGCTTGATGACGTCGACAAGAAAATCAAGATATTCGGACGAGCCTGCGCGCTTCGCCTGGACAAAACGATCGCAGAAATGCTGACCGACGGCGTCAGAGTAGATATCCATGCCGACAATGTTAAGTTTCCGGCCAGTCAGCTTCAGCGAGTTTACGATGCCGTAACCGATAATCGCCCCGACGCCGCTAACCAGGATGTTCAGGCGAGCCATTTACTCGTCAGCCACATTCGTCAAAGCCTGCAAGGAAAGTACGTCAACATCGAGAGGATAGTCAACGGACGCGGGAAATGGCATCATATCGTTTGGAAATACGACTTCGACGAGCAAGGGCCCAGGAGTGCGCAGAATGTGATCAAGACTGTTGACGTCGCTTTGTTCATTGATTCGAAAGAACTTCAGGTCAAAAGCCTGGGCAATCTTATTCATATCGCCAGCAAGATAACCTTCGACCGTGCCGAAATGCCGACCGTCGAGTGCCGCCCGTTGATGATTGCGTACCATACCGAGGCAATGATTGTTCAGGATCACGATTTTCACATCAAGCCTCTCCCTGGCGATGGTTTGCAGTTCCGGGAGGCTCATCATAAATCCGCCGTCCCCAGCTATGCAAAGAGTCTGTCTTTCGGGCCTGGCCAGTCGGCCGCCGATGCACGCCGGCAAGGCATATCCCATTGAGCCCAGCCCACCTGAGAAATACAGCTGCTTTCCGTTCGTAAGGACGCCGAACTGGGCGGTGTACATCTGGTGCAAACCAACGTCAACATAAACCTGAGCGTTAGGAGCAAGCAGGCCGAAAAGCTCTGCAAGGAAGGAGGACGGCGACAATTCGTCGGTGGTCGTACGCACAGGGTATTTGCTCTGCAGCTGCCGCAGAGCCTTCTGCCACTCCGCCAGTGAGAGTGGGGCTACGGAATCGAGGTGGCGTAAGAAATCGGCAACCGGTCTGCGCACGGGAAAGTAGCGTTCCGAAGCGAAAAGCAGTTCGGACTGATCGATATCGACGTGGATAATCGCTTTGTTATCACTAAAGCCCTTCGAAAACCCGATCTGACGCTCGTCCATCCGTGAACCCAGAACAATCAGACAATCCGACGCTGCCAGCGCAACATTGGCGTGCCGGTGCCCGTAATCACCGATGAAGCCGACGTAGGACGGATGATCATGGGAAATGGCACTTAAACCACAAAGCGATGCCACCGCAGGCAGCGGATTGCGTTCCAGAAATGCGGTCAGAACGCATCGCGTTTCGGTACTGGCGCAGCCTCCCCCCAGAAGGAGCAGAGGTCGGCGACTGCTTGACAAGAGATCGAGGATCTCTTGGGAGATCGGCTCAGAATGCGGGGCTGCTGCCGGATCTGGCGCAACGAAGCCCCGCTGCGTCGATGGGTCGATTTCCGTGCGCTGTATCCAGTGCGGGATGGAGAGTAGAGCCGGTCCGCGACGGGCGTTCGTGGCTTCGAATACAGCGCGTTCAAGGCAATAACGTACATCTTCCGGCGAACTCACCAACTCGACGTATTTGGTGATAGGGCGTACGATCGAAACGATATCGGTGCTTTGAAAGCCATCCTGGCGCAAGGGAAGTGTATTCTTATGATAACGGCGGCTAAGGTCTCCGCAGATGAACAAGTTCGGAATGGAATCGCAGTAAGCATTCGCAATGCCGGTGACCAGATTCAAGGCACCGGGACCGCTTGATGCAACTGCGACGCCTAGAGTTCCGCAAGCTTGAGCATAGCCGTTCGCCGCAAAGGATGCGCCTTGCTCGTGGTATGTCTGTACGTAGCGAAGTCCAGCATGTGTCGAGACGGCATCGACCAGGTATGTTATGTTCGCACCCTGATAGCCGAACACGTGAAAAACTCCCAGTCTGAAAAGCTCTTCGGCTATATATTTGGAAACCGTCATGCGGCCTCGGTGCATTGCAAGGGCAGCCACTATGCGTCCATAACCGCTAGTCCGAAGCCCGTGCGTGCGTAATCGTTTCCGCAGTAAATCATATAATACGTTCCGTTCAGCTTGAAGACCTTCGGATAACAGACCATCTCCGAATCCCATCCGCTCGCGGAGACGGTAATGCCGACCTCCGTGTCCTTCCGCCGGAACATCTTCCCATCGATCGACTCTGCGTATCCGATGCGATACTTTGAGCCGCGATAGGAATACCACATCTTGTAAACGCCGTGGTGCATCATGACGAACGGAGTTGTCAGGACATGGTCAGTAGGCAGGTTCTCGACGGCAGGTGCGTCCGCACGGTGCCATACTAGGCCGTCCTGGGATTCAGCATAGGCGATATGACAAGCCACATTGGGCTTGCCCTCATTTATGATCCACGGCAAACCCTGGGTAAAGTACATGCGATAAACATCACCGACGCGAATGACGCAGGGAGTGGCGCAAAGTCCGGGAAATCTGGCTGCGCGATCGAGTATCGGACCCGGGAAAAGGCGCGTTAAATGTACGTCTTTGTCGTCGCTCCCTGCCTCGGCGACGCCGATTGAATTACGGAACGGAACGGTGACGCCGAGATTCCAGCCATAGTAATAGAAGCGGCGCTTACCGCCTACTTTTACCAGTGACGTGATGTTGGCTCCACTGTCGTCAAAGTTGCCGATATCACCCTTGCCCATAATTGGCTCGTGGTGATTATAGATTATTGTGAATCTTTCACCGACAAGCTCCGCATCAAGAAATGTAGGGAATCCGTAGTTTCGCGAGTCGCGATGCGTGTAGTAAACGCGGATTCTGCCCGTGCCTTCATCAAGGCAATCGACTTCAGGGAACATCGCGTGCGTATAACGACCGTCCTTGGCTGGACAGTAGACGTTGCCAAGCTTTCGCCAGATCATGATAGTTCCCTTTTCTTTGCGACAAGAAGCCAGAGATCCTGTTTTAGACCGTAATAGTCGTCCGACGTATAGCCGATGGAAATCTCCAGAAAGCTCTTTGAAAAATAGTCGGTGATGTTCGAGCGCGCCTGAAAGACCTTAAAAACATAGCCATTTCGCAGTCCCAGCGGATCGTTCGTTATTCGAAAGTGAGAGTCCGCCAGCGTTTCCGCGCCGATTAGAATGTAAGAATCCGGGTGAACCATGCTGAAAACTATATGCCCGCCGGGTTTCAAGACCCTCTGGATTTCGCGCATATTATCTTCAAAAGTCGTTCCGGAATCTACGTAGTAAACACTGGCCGACGCAACAACATAATCAAAAAGCTGATCCTTGAACGGCAGGGAGCTATTGCGCCCCATGCGGATATCAGCTTTGATTCCAAATTTCTCCATTCGTAGCGTCACTGCCTCACATATTTCTTGTGTAATTTCCGTCCCGTAGATATTCATCCCGAGATTCGCAAGCAATCCCATATTGCGACCATCGCCGCAGCCCAGGTCCAGGACGTTCTTGCTTTCGTAATCATGCTTTATTTTGAGGTTTGGGCAGTTCTGCGAGAGAAATGTCCTAACCAGGAACTCGGAGGGGTAAAAGTGGACCCCGAGTCTCTTCAACCAGAATGCGGTGTAGTGAGATTCCAAGCTGTTCATATCTAACCACCATTTGAAATTGGTTGCCAGAAAACGCTAACGCCGTTATGAGCCCGGTCGTCCATAGATGGCCCTGATGATCGACAAGGGCCTTTGTTTTGTCTCGACGAATATCTTCGCAAGATAGATTCCGATAATTCCGATAAACGAAATTATCAGCCCCCCAAGAACCCAGATGGAGACCATGACCGAAGTCCAGCCATCGACTACCCTGTCCAGCGCAAGTCGTTCAAAAATCATGTAGCTGGCATAAACAAGCGCACCCAGAAAAACGGATATACCGACATAAAAGATAAGCCTCAGGGGCCTGTCGCTGAAGGACGTGACGGCATTGACCGCGTGTTCAATCTTCTTCGATACGCTGTAAGACGTTTCGCTGCGCGAGTGCTTCTTGATGATCCTTTCGCACTGCTTGAATCCAGCGATTACCCACAAGCAGGACATCACCAGTTGGCGTTCCCGATAGAGTAACAGGGCGGCCACATAACGGGCGGTCATCAGGCGCGCGGTCACCACGTTTCGCGGATGATCGATGTTGCACAGCCAGTTGAATACGGAATAATAGATGTGGCCTGACCAGCGTTCGAACGGCCCACCTTTTCTTTGCCCTTGCCTGCCATAGATCACGTCGGCGTTTTCGGCAGCCATAGCCTCGGAGAATTCCAGCAGCCACTCAGGCTCCTCTTCCAGATCGCTGTCGATCAGGAAAACCAGATCGCCTCGTGCATGCTCGATCCCAGCCATCATCGCCTGATGATGACCGAAATTGCGTGAAAGGTCGATCACGACCGCATGCTTGTCAGTGCTGGTTAGTTCCACCGCCAGCTCGAGGCTATTGTCGGGAGAACCATCATTGACCAGGATGATCTCGTAATCGTCGCCAACCAGCGTTTTGGCGCACGCACTCGCCCGGCGATGGAATTCACTAACGTAGGCGGCAGATCGGTAGAGCGTCGAGACTATTGAAAGCTTCATGAAATAACGTATCTCATATATCCTCGCGCTTCCGGTCCGCAATTGAAGAGGAGATCAAGGATCGTGACTCCATGGGTGAACTCTCCCCACAGTTGCGGGTACTCTGGGTATCCTAGGTAGTCGAACCAAGTCAGCTTGAGTCCCAGATTACGGAAAACCGGTTCATCGACGTAATTCCTTGCTGCCGGACCGGAAACGTATTCCGTGCCACCTGCTTGGGCGCACAGATCGGCTAGGCGCTCGGTTTTTCCATCAAGCAGTGTGTAGTCCCACGAATTGGTGATTGTGGTCTTGATTCCCAGGTATTCACACACAGCCTCTATCAGGCGGCGATTCAGTGTGGAGATGTGGTCAAATGATTCACGCAGATAAATTGGCTCAAGCCAAGTTGCAATCTCAGTAAAATAGGGCGCTCGGCGGTAGCTCTGCACTATGGTTTTCCAATGTGTTGCGGCCCACTCTGTCCCGTCAATCTCGGTTTCGCGAATCTTCTGGTGGTACTTCCCCTTAACCACAACGGGGACTGTTAGCCACCGCACCCCGTGAGGCGTCTTGATTTGGTTTCGATTGCGCCAATCACGTCTGGTGTATTGCATATCGTCGTAGAGAATGAACTCGTCCACGGCGGCGATCATGTCAAAGTATCCCTTCCAGGGAATGTAGTTGGACTGCAGTATCGCGACCTTTTTCATTGCTCGAAGCTTCGTGCTTTGTAGATTTGATAGGCGGGATTTGGCGCGCTCCGCACGGGCTCAAAGTTATCCAGAATATACTGGTGTATTAGGGGGTGAGTATTTCTGAAACGTAACTCATCGCGCCCATCCAAGGGCATATCAAAAACAAAAGCAAAACCACGTTTGCCTGCTTTGATTCTTTCAATTTTTTTTCCTTCAAATGCTTTTGCTCGTGGGACTAGTGCATAAACGTCCCACATTGGCGAGCGTCGCTCCAACAAAGGATAGGCGCCAGGCCAAAACGGCGTTGCGATAAAGCTCTTGCCATCCGATGCATATTGTTCAGCTAAGTCGCGTAGCGGCGCGATCTCGTTTGCCATTACAGCATCGATCTGGAGGCGGTCGCCTGCGATTTCTACATTGACACACCGCCCGCTGTCTGCGCATTTCCAGCCATCATGCCAGTCGGCACTGGTTCAGCTTGGTTATCAATTGCCAAATATATGAAATATAAGTATAATATCTTACGCGGATGGCGTCCTTTAAAGAATATATTACAAGTCGCTCATGATCCAGCAATTGATGTGCCCTTACTGCAACTCAGAAAAACATGATCACTACAATAGTTATGAAACGCTTAACAATGGGAGCAGGTTTTTTTATCAATGCGATGCTTGTCTACGGATTTTTCCAGAGACGAAGGGTACCTTTCTGGCTGGGCTTAGGACAGCGATCAGCTTGATCATTGCTGTGCTTAAGTCGCGCAGCGAAGGGATGGGTTTGAACGCTGCCTGCCGGGTCTTTGAGATCGCAAAGAATACACTATTGAACTGGGAGCGTCGGTTTGCAGATGCGAAAGAGACATTGGCAATCTATGTATTGACGCACACCTTCCTTTTCCAAGTGATTGAAGGCGACGAGCTTTACACGAAAATTGGAGAGAATCTGCCAGTTGAACAATGTGAAGGCTGGACGATTGTGCTAATGGATCGGGCCACTCGACTTATCTGGGCAGCGGAATGCGGGAAGAAAGATAGAAATTTATTTTTGTCTGCAATACAGTCGCTTAGAGATGCGATTGGTTGCACTGACAATGTCACGCGAATGACCGACGGCGCGCGACGCTACGGCAATATTCCATTTGAGGTTAGTCACGAGGTGGTTCGCAATGGGCAGCGTGGACGTCCTCGAAAAGTTCTTCTAAGAGGGATAAAGGTCAGACCAAAAAAATAAAGGTGACCAAGCGAATGAGTCAGGGCGTATGCGTCCAAAGTACGAAGCCCCGCGCCGTGAGCATCCCGCAACGTGCCAAGATATCGATCAAGCAGAAATCCATGCGAACCATTTGGAAGCAACCAATGCATCAATTCGGCGCCGCAATTCTGCTTATCGACGCAAGACCAATACCTGCGCCAAGAGTAAAACAGGACTGCAAAGAACAGTAGACTCCGGCCCATGTGCGCCGAATAGGCTCCGCCAGTTTCTTTCTGCCGGCCCATACTCAGTATATGAACCCGGTGGGCGCACTGTCATGCTCGCTGCGTGGCACCGTGTGTCTCGGTAGGTGGCATTATATCTGACCGGCTACGGGGTTGAAAGGTGAACGACACGAGTGTGCTGCACTGGCCTTGGTCGTACATCCGGCCATAACCAGCAGAAAAAAGGGGCGGAGATAGCCGTAAGCTTTTGTATATTATCAGCAGTACATGTGCTGTGATCTAGCGCAGGGTGACCGGATTTGCGATCAAGGCCCGCTGCCCGGTGACTTGCAACTGCGCGTCCTCCGGCGGGTCGCTGTCTACCGTGTTGATCAGGTCCAGGGTGGTGACGCCCATACCGAAGATACGCTGCGCGCTTTGATGCGCGGTCACGGTTCGCGCGCGACCCGGAATCCGAGATTGTTCAACCGGGACTCGGGCGCGAAGCGTGTCCTGGCTTTGGTCTTGATCGAGGGCGCTGGCTTGTTGTAGGCGCCGCCGCGGGCGACCCGGTAGGCGCAGTCGCGCGCCGCGCGCGCGCGGCCATCGGTCGGGGCGCCGTCGTAGCTTGGCGCGTAACAGTCGGCGACCCATTCCAGGACGTTGCCGGCGGTGTCGTAAAGTCCGAAGTCATTGGGTGCGAAGCGCCCGATTGGGGCGGTGGACTGATTGTCCCACTGGCTGCCGCAGTCGAAACAGTTGGCGCGCCCGCGCTCAATCACAAACCCCCAGGGATAGACGCCGGGCGTGTTGGCCTGGGCGGCGTATTCCCACTCGGCCTCGCTCGGGAGGCGGTAACGCTTGCCGGTCTGGCGGGTCAACCAGTCGGTGTAGGCTTGGGCGTCGGACCAGGAGACTCCGACCACCGGGTGCTCGCCCCGTCCCCAGCCGAAGTCATCGGGGAGGCTTCGAGCGGTGGCGCGCGCGAAGCGGTCATACTCTTGGAACGTGACCTCATAGGCACCGATCAGGACCGGGGGCAGCTGGACCTCGTGCTCAGGTCCGTTGTCGCCGCCGCCGAGATTGTTCCTACCCATCAGGAAGTTGCCGCCGCGGAGTTGGACGATGGTCGGCCCCAGACCGCCGTCTCGCAGCCGGTCATTGAGCTTCAATAGGTGTTCGGTGGGGGAGGGGGTCGACGTCGGCGGCAGCGGCAGCGGCATGACCGGGGCCGGGGATGGCGGTGGAACCTCGGTTGCCGGTTGCTTGGGCGGTGCGACTGCCACCGTGGGTGAGGGTGGGGCCGGCGTCTGCTTCCCGCCGATCCGGCCCCAGAAGACCACCAGGATGAGGGCGATCATGGCCGCGACGGCGATCAGGCCGCCGGAGACGCGGATCACCCGGGGTACCGGCCTGGTCGATGTCTGGCGCCCCACTGGCTGGAGTGGCCGCTCCTCGGGGGCTTCACGCGGGTCGCCCGGCCCGCTGGCATCCATCGATTGCTCCTGGACCTCCGCCAGCTGGTGCTTGAGTCGGGCGACCTCATTGCGCGCCGCCGTGAGCGCGTTATCCCGACGCTGCGCCTCCTGCTTGAGGTTGTCGACCTCCTGGTGCCGGTCCTCCAGGTCGTCTTCCAGCCGGCGGCATTCCTGGGTAATCCGGTCGAGGACCTTTTCCTTGGTACCTAGTGAGAGCTTCAGGGTGGCAAGGTCTTGTTGCAAGGCCAGCCGCTCGGTGGCGGAGGGCACGTCGCGAACCGCGGCGAACTCGCGCTCCGCGAGCTTGCGATTCAGCCGGCTGATCTCCCGCTCGGCCTGCTGACGCATCTGTTCGAGCGTAGCGCGCAACTCGTCGGCGTTGTCAGGGCGGTTGGGGTCGTTGAGGATCAGTGGGGCGGCCATCGGTATATCTGAGGTTGCTCGTCGGCGGCGCCGCGGGTCTCGCGTCGCTCAATCATAGATCGCGTCGCCGTGGTTGCCGATTGATGGTCGTGGCCTGCGTCATGGTCAGATGCCGGGGCGGTGCGGGACCGGGCTTCAGGACAGGAGTCCGCCGAATGGAATATAAATCACCGGGTCGCCGCGCGCGACGGTTTGCCCCGCCGGGATCTCCACCAGACCATCCGCCCAGGCGGCGGAGGAGAGTACGCCGGGCGAGCGTGATGCGTAGACGACGGCCTCCCACTCGCCATCCGTGCCGCGCGTGAGCCGTGCCCGCTGAAACTCCCGGCGCCGGTCCGGGCGGGGCACGTCGAAGTCCGCGCGGACCTTGAGGGCGGGTGGCTCCAAGTCCCCCGTCACCCCCTGCATCCGCAACACCAGGGGGCGGGCAAACACGAGGAAGGTGACGAACAGCGAGACCGGGTTGCCCGGGGTGCCGAGGAAGGGCGTGCCGTGGACGTGACCGAAGGCCAGCGGCTTGCCTGGACGGATGGCGACGTTCCACAGGTCCAGGGTGCCGAGCCGTTCGATGGCCGGCTTCACATGATCCTCCTCCCCCACCGAGACCCCACCGCTGCCGAGGATGAGGTCCGCGCCGGCCGCCGCCCGGGCCAGGGCGGCCATGGTCGCCTCCAGGCTGTCCGGGACCTGCCCGAGATCGCTGACCTCGCAGCCCAGTCCCACGAGCAGGCCCTTCAGGGTGAAGCGGTTGGAGTTGTAGATCTGCCCCGGGCCCAGGGGCTCCCCCGGCATTACCAACTCATCGCCGCTGGCGAACATGGTGACCCGCAGCCGCCGGTAGACGCTCAGTTGCGTCGCGCCCACGGAGGCCGCGAGCCCCAGGTGCTGGGGGCGCAGCCGCGTCCCCGGGGCGATGACCTCGGTACCGACACAGATGTCTTCGCCGGTGCGCCGGATATTGGCGCCGCGGGTCGGGTGGCCCGGGACCTCAACCCAGTCGGCGTCGCGCGTGCAATACTCCTGGATGACCACCGCATCCGCACCGGTGGGGATGGGCGCGCCGGTGAAGATGCGCGCGGCCGTTCTCGGCTCCAGGGGTTGGCCGAGCGTACCGGCCGGGATGCGCTGGGTGACCCGCAGGCGCGCCGGTCCTGCCGCCAGATCGGCGCACCGCACGGCATAGCCGTCCATGGCGCTGTTGTCCCAGCCCGGCACGGCGATGGCGCTGGTGAGCGCACGGGCGAGAACCCGGCCGAGCCCTTGGTCGGTGGGGATGGTCTCGACCTCGTCGAGCGGGCGCACGGCCGCGAGTAGCTGCGCCAGGGCCGCCTCCTTGCTGAGCGGGGGGGGGGCGAGTGAGTCCGGGCAGCCGGATTGCTCGGTGGCCACGCTAGCCCCTCGTTGTTGCCCCGGTGTCATCTCAGCGTTCCAGCAGGCGTGGGATCAGCTGGGCGAAATTGCAGGGGCGGGTGCGAGCGTCGAGTTGGGCGGCGAGGATCTGCTCCCAGGCGGTCCGGCAGGCCCCGGTGGACCCCGGCAGGCAGAAGATGAAGGTGGCGTTGGCGACCCCCGCCAGGGCGCGGGACTGGACGGTGGAGGTGCCGATTTCCGCGAACGAAACCTGGCGGAACAGCTCCCCGAACCCCTCGATCTGTTTGTCGAGCAGGGGTACGAGCGCCTCCGGGGTGCTGTCACGGCCGGTGAGTCCGGTGCCGCCGGTACACAACACCACCTGCACCTGCGGGTCTGCGATCCAGCGTGAGAAAACCGCCCGCAACTGGTAGACGTCGTCGCGTACGATCGCCTTGGCGACCACCCGATGTCCGGCCTCCTCGGCCTTGGCCGTGAGCAGTTGGCCGGAGTTGTCCTGCGCCTCGGCGCGGCTATCGGAGACCGTCAGGATGGCGATGGCAAGCGGCACGAAGCCCTGATCAGTGAAATGTTCCTTCATCGGTGTTTGGTCTCTTATGAAAAGCTCTATAACCACCTTGGAATCAGGATCAACCCCCAAGTCACCCAGGCGAGCGTCATGCTCATGAAGACCGCGGCGGAGGCGATGTCCTTGGCGCGGGCGGACAATTCGTGGCGCTCCAGGCCGACGCGGTCCACGCTGGCTTCGATGGCGGAGTTCAGCAATTCGACCACCAGCACCATCAACAGGCAGCCGATCAGCAGGGCGCGTTCCACCGGGGTCTCGCCCAGCCAGAGTCCGAGCGGGGCGAGGAACAGCAGCAGGAACAACTCCTGGCGAAAGGCCTCCTCGGCCTGGAAGCACGCCTTGAAGCCCTGCATAGAATAGCCCAGCGCGTAGATGACGCGCCCCCAGCCCCGGTCGTTGTGGCCGGCCATGGATTAGGCCGGGGCGCCATCAGGTCGCCACGCCAGGTCCAACTGACGCGCCGCGCGCACGTCGTCGAGTCGCCGTACCGGCATGGTGTGGGGGGCGCCCGTCACCAGGTCCGGGTTGGTCCGGGCCTCCTCACGAATCGCCACCAGCGCGGCGACGAAGCCGTCCAGCTCTTCCTTGGTCTCGGTCTCCGTGGGCTCGATCAGCAGGCACTCCGGCACCAGTGAGGGAAAATAGGTGGTGGGGGCGTGGTAGCCATAGTCGAGCAGGCGCTTAGCGAAGTCCATAGCATTGACGTGGAAGGCCTTGGCCTCCTGCTTGATGCTGATGATGAACTCGTGGCTGGCGCGGCGCTGCGGGTACGCGGCCTCAAAACCGGCCTCCCGCAGCCTGGCCATGAGGTAATTGGCGTTCAGGGTGGAGAATTCCGAGACCCGCTTCATCCCCTCGCGCCCCAGCATCCGCGCATAGACATAGGCGCGCAGCAGGATGCCCATGTTGCCGCCGAAGGCGGTGAGCCGGCCGATGGATTGGGGGCGGTTCGCCTCGCTGAGCCAGCGGTACGCAGTACCGTCCCGGGCGACCAGGGGCACCGGCAGGAAGGGTTCCAAGCGTTGGGAGACGCCCACCGGACCGGCACCGGGACCGCCGCCGCCATGGGGGGTGGAGAAGGTCTTGTGCAGGTTCATGTGGATGACGTCGAAGCCCATGTCGCCGGGCCGGACCTTGCTCAGGATGGCGTTGAGGTTGGCACCGTCATAATAGAGTAGCCCGCCGGCCTCATGCACGATGCGGGCGATCTCCTGAATATTGCGGTCGAAGACCCCGACGGTGCTCGGGTTGGTGAGCATGATGCCGGCGGTCTGGGAACCCACGGCCGCCCGCAGCGCCTCCAGGTTCACGTCCCCGTCTGGACCGGTCGGGATTTCCCGGGCCACGAATCCGCACATGACGGCGGAGGCCGGATTGGTGCCGTGGGCGGCGTCCGGTACCAGGATCTCGGTGCGTGCCGTGTCACCGCGGGCCTGGTGATAGGCGCGGATCATCGCCACGCCGGCAAACTCGCCCTGGGCCCCGGCGGAGGGGGCCAGGGACACGGCTTGCATCCCCGTGACCTCCTTGAGCATCTCCTGAAGCTCGTAGAGACAGGCGAGGAATCCCTGACCCTGGTGGTCCGGGGCCTCGGGGTGACGC
This sequence comes from uncultured Thiodictyon sp., assembly GCA_903837595.1. GTDB lineage: Bacteria > Pseudomonadota > Gammaproteobacteria > Chromatiales > Chromatiaceae > Thiodictyon. Next base: position 5,634 of record CAILVI010000084.1, on the reverse strand, counting down.
GCCAGGAAGCCCGGCAACGAGGCGAGCGTGTGGCAGGCCCGCGGGTTGTACTTCATGGTACAGGAGCCCAGCGGGTAGAAATGGGTGTCGATGGAGAAGTTCTTCTGCGACAGCCGGGTGTAGTGACGCACCACCTGGAGCTCCGACACCTCCGGCAGCAAGGCCCGCGTGGTACGCCGCTGCGCCGCGGGAATGTCGGCGCAGTCCGCCAGCTGGAGCGGGGCCTGGGCGGTGGCGCGACGGCCGGGTTGGGATTGTTCGTGGATCAGCATGGCGGCTCGTGTCAATGCGGGTCAGGAATGGCTGCGACTGCGGGCACAGAATGCGATGCCCGCGGTCGCTATTTCCTTAAGCGGTGTTCAGAGTGCGGCCAGCGCCGCGTCGTAATCCGGTTCCTGGGAGATCTCCGGGACCAGTTGCGCATAGACCACCTGGTCCTGCGCATCCAGTACGATTACGGCACGGGCGGTGATGCCGGCGAGCGGTCCGTCGGTGATCAGCACGCCGTAGTCCTGGGCGAAGCTGGGCGAGCGCATCGTGGACAGGCTCACCACGTTCTCGATGCCCTCGGCGCCGCAGAAGCGGCCCATCGCAAAGGGCAGGTCGGCGGAGATGACCAGCGCGACCGCGTCGGTCTTGCCGGCCATCGCCTCGTTGAACTTCTTGGTGGAGGTGGCGCACACCGGGGTGTCCAGGCTCGGGACGATGTTCAAGAGCTTCTTCTTGCCGGCGAAGTCGGCCAGCGTCTTGTCGCTCAGATCCTTGGCGACCAAAGTGAAATCGGGGGCCGGGTGGCCGACGGTGGGCAGGTCGCCATACAGACTGACGGGGTTACCTTGCAGAGCGGTCGTGGCCATTTTTTCTCTCTCCAGTGGGTGGGTCGGATTAGGCGGTAGGTCGGGTTAGGCGCGCAGTACGATGCTGAAGCCCGGCATTGGCCTGAGCGCGCCGTAACCCGATGCGCGGTGGCTCTTAATCTCTTTCTTGGTTCAGGCCAGCCAGGCTTTGTCGTTCAACCCGGCACCGTCTGGCTCGCAATGATCTCAGCCAGCTTCGCCGCGTAGTGCTCCATCTCTTCCGCGGTGCGCAGCTCCGTGGCACACACCAGCAGTGCCGGGTCCAGTTCCGGGTAGTCCAGCCCCAGATCGAAGCCGCCCAGGATAGTATCAGCGGCAAGGGACCTTAGCACGTCGGCGGTCGGGGCCGGCAGGTGCAGGGCCTGCTCGTGGAAGCAGGGTCGATCAAACAGCGGTTCCACCCCCGCTGTCTTGCATAGCAGGGCGGTGAGCTGCCGGGTATTGGCGTGCGAGGCGGCCGCCACCCGCTCCAGTCCTTCGGCGCCCAGGATCGCCATGTGGATGGTGGCCGCGGTGGCCAGCAGGCCCTGATTGGTGCAGATATTGGAGGTCGCCTTGCCGCGGCGGATGTGCTGCTCGCGCGCCTGGAGCGTGAGGGTGAAGCCGGGCTTGCCGTCGAGATCCAGGGTGCGCCCGATGATGCGCCCCGGCATCTGCCGAACCAGGTCCTTCTTGCAGCACAAAAAGCCCGCATAGGGACCACCGGAGGAGAGCGGGATGCCCAACGGCTGGACCTCGCCGCAGGCGATGTCCGCACCCGCCGTCCCCCACTCGCCCGGTGGCTTGAGCAGGGCGAGTGCGATGGGGTTGACCACGCCGATGACCAGCGCGCCTTGGGCGTGGGCCGCGTCGGTCAGTTCATCCGCGTCCTCGATCACCCCGAAAAAGTTCGGCTGGTTGATCACGACGGCCGCGAAGCCCTCAGCGCCAGCCAGGCTGTCCAGGGTCGCGGCGGGGGTGTGCCCGCCGCGGCGGTCGAAGGGTGCCTCGACGACCTCGATCCCCTGCGGTTCCACGATCCCGCGCAGCACCCGTCGGTAGGCCGGGTGCAGCGCGCGCGGTACCAGCACCCGGCTGGACTTGGCCTTGCGGTTGGCGCGCACCGCCATCAGCACCGCCTCCGCCAGGGCCGAGGCCCCGTCATAGAGCGAGGCGTTCGAGACATCGAGCGCGGTCAGCGCCGTCATCATCGACTGGAACTCGTAGAGCAGTTGCAGCGTGCCCTGGCTCGCCTCGGCCTGGTAGGGGGTGTAGGCGGTATAGAACTCACCGCGTGAGGCGATCTGCCACACCACCGCCGGGATGTGGTGATCATAGGCGCCGGCGCCGATGAAGCACACCGGCTCACCATCGGCACGGGCGCGCACCTGCATCAGCCGCGCAATGTCCATCTCCGCCATGCCGGTGGGGATGGCGGCGAGCTCGCCGATGCGCAGTGCGGCCGGGATCTCGTCGAACAGGTCGTCGATGGCAGCGACGCCGATGACGCCGAGCATGGCGGCGATATCCGCCGGCGTGTGGGGTACGAAGGGCATGTCGGGCTCAAGCCTCCGCGTCGACCACGGCCTGATAGCCGGCCGCGTCCAGCAGCCCGCTCACGGCGTCGGGATCGGCGAGGCGCAGCGAGAAGATCCAGCCCTCGCCATAGGCGTCCTGGTTGATCGCCTCCGGGGTGTCGGCGAGGACCGGGTTGGCCTCAACCACCTCCCCGCTCAGGGGGGCGTAGATGTCGGAGGCGGCCTTCACCGATTCGACCACGGCGCAGCCCTCGTCGGCCTCGACCTCAGTTCCGGCCTCCGGGGTCTCGACGAAGACGATGTCACCCAGGGCCTCCTGGGCATGGTCGGTGATGCCGACGGTGACGGTGCCGTCGCCGTTGTCCCTGACCCACTCGTGGGTCTTGGTGTATCGGAGGTCTGCTGGGACTGCGCTCATGGTTCTCTCCCGGTGGGGCCGGCGGTGCGGCCGATCGCTATGTTTAAGTTGCAATGGCAGCGCCCGGGCGGGCGATACCTGATGATCTCGATCGAACGCTCAACAATCCAGCATGGCCTTGCCGTTGCGCACAAAGGTGGTCTTGACCACCCGCGCCGCGACCGGCTTGCCGCGGATGTCCACCGCGCAGGTGTCGCCGATGCCGGGTGCCACGCGGGCGAATGCAATGGAGCGCTCCAGGGACGGGGCGAAGCCGCCGGACGTGATCTCACCCACCTCGCGGCCGTCGACCAGCACCTTCTGATGTCCGCGCAACACGCCGCGCCCGGTCAGGAGTAGGCCGACGAAGACCCGGTGGGCCGGGTTGTCGCGCACGGCGGTTAGGGCCGCGCGGCCGACGAAGGCGCGGTCCGCCGGCTCCCAGCCGATGGTCCAGCCGAGTCCGGACTCCAGCGGGCCGACCCCCTCGTCCATGTCCTGGCCGTAGAGGTTCATGCCGGCCTCCAGCCGCAGGGTGTCCCGGGCGCCCAGGCCGCACGGCTGCACGCCGGCGGCGATCAGCCCCTGCCAGAGCCCGGGGGCCTCCGCGGCCGGGAGCATGACCTCGAAACCGTCCTCACCGGTATAGCCGGTACGGCCGACGAACCAACGCTCGCCGTCGGCGGCGAAGAAGGGCTTGAGTGCAGCCGCGGCCTCACGGCAGTCGGCGGGCAGCAGCGGGGCGGTGAGCGCCACGGCCTGCGGTCCCTGGATGGCGATCATGGCGAGATCCCGGCGGCGGTCGATCTGCACGTCAAAGCCCGTGGCACGTGCCTGCATCCAGTCCAGGTCCTTATCCGCGGTGCCGGCATTGACGACGATGCGGTAGCGATTGGGGCCGCGGTAATAGACGATCAGGTCGTCCACCACCCCGCCCTCGTCGTTCAACATGCAGGAATACAGCGCCTTACCCGGGACCTTGAGCTTGGCCACGTCATTGGCGATCAGGGTGCGCAGAAAATCGCGGGCGCCGGGACCCGAGACGTCCACCGGCTGCATGTGCGAGACGTCGAAGACGCCGGCGTGCCGGCGTACCGCGTGATGCTCCTCCAACTGGGAGCCATAGTGCAGCGGCATGTCCCAGCCGCCGAAGGGGACGATGCGGGCGCCCAGGCGCTCGTGCTCCGCAAACAGGGGGGTACGCAATCCCATTCGACTCTCCTCGTTCCGGCCGGGTTGGTGCCGGCAGTGGTCCAAACAATAGGGGGCTGACGGCGTGCTGCTGACGGCAGCGCGCCCCGACATCGCCCCTCTGTCCTGGACCTGAGAGTTTGCGGGCCAGGCGCGTGGCCTGGCCGGCTGCCCCGTCGGTGGGTTGCGGTCTGCAAGGCAGACGCCAACCACTCTCCAGAGTCGGTCTTAAGCCCCGTGGTCCCTGATGCCTGAGCGATTCCGGGCGGTGTTGCGCCTTCGGCGCCGGCCAGACGGCCGGTCTCTCCCACGGGGCATGACGCGAAGCGCGACTATACGAGTGCCCCGGGCGGATTTCCAGTCTGGCCGGGCATTCAGGCGCCGGTGGCGTTGTTGGTGGCCCGCTCCAGGCGCTTGAACGCGATTCCGCCGCAGTCGGCGCAGGGCGGGATCCGCCCGGTCTTGACAAAGTGGGTCTTGGCCCCGCAGCGGTCGCACACGAGCGTCCCCGGCCCCGTGATCTCGCCGGCCTGATAGAGGGTCAGCCGGCGGGCCGTCTCCGCAAACTGGGCCAGCTGCAGGCTGGTCTGGTCCGCGACCAGGCTGAACATGTCCAGCATCCGCTGTTCGATCAGTTGCAGGTCGAAGCGCCACCAGTCGTGGATGTCCTGGCCGGTCTCGGCGATGTAGGTGGCCGCGTCCTCCACGTCCCGGCGCAGGTAGTCCGAGACCTTGTTGGCCTCCTCGCGGCTCAGTTCGCCCAGTTCCACCATGTTGTCCCGGGCCTTTTCCAGTAGTTCCCGGAAACGCGGCGTCGTCTCCTCAGTGGCGGTCGCCAGGGTCTCGCGGGTGCGCTTGAGGAGTTCCTCATAGGCATCCACCAGTTTGTCGGCTGGTGTCTCGCCTGCTTGGTTCTTGTCCGGATCGGTCATCGGGTGGCTCCGTCTGGCGGGTGAATCGGTCGCGGCGCCCCCGTGGGCGCACTCCTGGTCAAGTGTGCCTGAACCCATGGATTTGGCAACCGGCAAAGGGCGGGTGGAAACGTCCGCGCCGGCCCTGGAGTTGGCGCCGGCGAAGAATCCGGCCGCCCGGCGGGCGCTGCGCGCTTGGCCCCAGTCAAAGCCCCAACGGGGCGATACATACCAGCCCAGGGCGAAGCCCTGGGTGTTCGTTGGTTCCTCGTCCAGCCCTGAAGGGGCGTGACATAATCGCCAGGCGGATGCGTTGCTTGGGCGATGGTGTCGCCAAATGTCACGCCCCTTCAGGGCTGGACGACATATCCTCCAATACCCAGGGCGTTGCCCTGGGCTGGTATGTCATGCCCCTTCGGGGCGCTGCTCGGCCCACGTGATTGCGGCTCAACGAAGCCCCTCCTCGGATGAGGATGGCACCATACCTGCCGTGGTCCGCCGTATCCTCAAAACTTGGAATTATTGGGGCCGAGGCGGCGGGCTTGTCTGTTATGGCCATCTGATGTATATGCTATGGACACTCAGTCTCCATGATTTCACCAGGCTATGCACATCAACCTATCCCCGGAGATGGAGCAGTATCTTCAAGTCAAGGTCGGTACCGGCTATTACAGCAATGCGTCGGAAGTCGTCCGCGACGCCATCCGTCGTATGCGCGACGAAGACGAGAAATTGGCCGTGTTGCGGTCCGCGGTGGCGGT
>CAILVI010000083.1 GCA_903837595.1 uncultured Thiodictyon sp. | reverse complement strand
TAGTTTTAGCCTATGCTGAAGCTTCTGGCTCTATTCAGGAGGGGGGCGGCGAAGGTCGGATTTTTGAGGGGTTTGCCAGGATTCAGGCCCACCCTGCGAACACTCTTGGTCGCATGCGCCTAGCTCTCCTTGACTTCTTGAACCAGGAAACGTCTGGAGCGATATTGTGCCAGCATGTAGGTGATAATGCCAGTTCTACTTTGCCGTCTTGACGCAGGCGTATGAATGTTATAAGGTCCTTGTTAGGAAGGTCGATGTCAGAGTCATTCCTGTTTCGGTAGTACGGCCAATGAGGTGCTCGCGTCCTGCGCGGTTTGAGGTACGGTCGGTTTGATGTAGCATGGAGCATTGATAGAAGGCTGGTTTCAGAGGGTCAACGGGGGATGCGAAGCTTGATTAGCGGCAGGGTAGGGGCGACCATCGGCAGCGACTTACTGCCCGGGCTGTCAGGCGCGCCGCCATGCCGCGTCCGCGCTGCGACTCGCTGGGGCGTCCTGGACACAGGCAGGCCCGCGTGCGCACCCGGTTGGCTGCCGTGCATAGGAGGCGCCGAGGGGTGTCGCCGATTCGTTGTCGCGGAGCACCAGCCGTTATGAAGGTCACCGTGCTCTTGGCGGTCTACAACGCCGGTGCCCCGCTCGCAACGGCCATTCGCTCCATCTTGAACCAGGACCTTCGAGATTTTGAGTTCCTGATCATTGATGACGCCTCCACTGACCGATCAGCCGACCTGATTCGCGACTTCGCGCGGCGTGACAGCCGCATTCAGGTTCATCTTCACGAGCGGAACCAGGGGCTGGCGGCGACTCTAAACGAGGGGCTGGCACGGGCCAACACGCCGCTTGTGGCACGTATGGATCAAGATGATGAGTCGCTGCCGTCGCGCTTGGCTAGGCAGATGACGGAAATGAGCGCGCGTCCTGACTTGGCGCTCTGCGGCAGCTACGTGTATCACATGGGGCGGACACCGGCCCGCGACCGGCTGGTGGCTATGCCAACGGGTGACGAGGCAATTCGGGAGTGCCTGCCGCAATACAACATGTTCTACCATCCGGCGGTGATGCTCAACCGCGAAAAGGTCCTCGCCGTGGGGGGCTACGATGGGCGGTTCCGCAACGCCGAGGACTACGATCTTTGGCTGCGCCTGAGTGCCGAATACCCGCTCGCCAACATTTCTGAGCCACTGTTCCGCTATCGGTTTTCTACGGGCGGCATGACGCTCGGTCGCAAGTGGGAACAACTCTACTACGTCTTTCTTGCCCAGGCCCGCCATCGGCGGCCAACGGCGCCGTTTTGCGAGTTGGAAAGTGAAGCAAGTCGCCTGCATGCGCAGACGGATCGTCGAGAGTTCCTTAAGGGTGTCGTTCGCGGTACCTGCCGGGAGTTGCGGTGTTTGGGATACTCAGGTCAAATTGCGCGGCTGCTATGGATGTACCGACGTGACCTCGGTTGGGTTGCCACGCGTTCGATACTGGCCGAGTCTCTCCGCGTGCCGGGTTAAGAAAGTCCGGCCGGCTGCTGGCTAATTGCCCCTGAGCCCCGGGCCTGGGTCGTAACTTCGATAGCGTGGTCGAGCGGGAGCGAAGTCCATCGAAGCCCCTACCGCTGTCGGTGGCTTGTCCACCCTGCGGCCTTGTCCCACCAACGTGCCCGGAATAATCGTCGAACCCGAGCTGGAATGGACTGGAGTTCATCTTGCAGGTGGTCACATTTGGCCGCCTGTTCGCACAGTTCGGCATCCTTGGCGGCCAGTGCCGCTTGCATCCTTGTTATCCGGGTGTTTAGCAGCCCAATTTCTTCCGCAAGTTCCCGGCATCTTGCTTCCTTGCCGAGTAAATATTCCCCCGTAATTTGCCTCTGGGACTCCAGTTCCTGCAGCGTCGTCTGAAAAAGAGACTCCTTGCCGATCAAATATTCCCCCATAATTTGCCTCTGGGACTCCAGTTCCTGTAGCGTCGCCTGAAAAAGAGACTGCTTTTCCGTCAGCGTTGCCTGAAAAGTGGCGATCACCAGCATCATTTCGGCGCTCTGTTGTTCAATGTAGTGATCCGCTCGCTCTAACAGGCGAGTGAGCCAGCCTTGGGATGCCCCGTCCCACCGCGTCAGGTTAAATAGCCTGGCGTCGCTTGTCTCCTGGCCTGTCCCGCGTGCTAGCCGTGCGGGTGAATCCTGCTCCAATCCCGCCACGCGCAGGCTGGCCGCAACCCACGCATCACTAGGCTTGCGCAACAGCAGGGAAAGATCGTAGTCGGTATGGCAGGCGTTGGGCAAGAACGCACTCAACTGCGATACATCAAACCGGTAACCATTATCGAAGAGCCAAGCCAGCATCGCTGCGCTTCGCGCAGGGTTTAAGACGGAACGGTTGAAATATTCTTGCTGTATCACGTTAAAAGGAATGCAGAATGCCACCCCCTCCTCATAGCACGACAGGCGATGCTGCGTGGCGGTAAGCGTGGGCGCCCTCATGGACAAATGCTTTTCCAGGGAATTGGGGTTTCGGATATCCCGCTCCTCGAGCACCACCCGCAATATGTCTGCGCCCCGATACACCGAGCTGGAAACCTCGAGCGGGTAGCCCCAGTCGCCTACCGCCTCTGTCCACTCGAACGACAGAATCGCGCGTCCGTCGCGCCCCCGGGCGGAGACGTACGCGGGCATGGGCTGATCACAGTCCAGGCTAAAGCAGTAAGTGATGTTTAAGCCCAATCGGAGCGAAAAGCCAAGAGTTTCAGGATGCGCTTCAAGCCACTCAACAACTTCAACGATCGACCATGGTGTGCGAAAAACGCAATCGTCCACCAGGAATAAGATGTGCTGAAAGCCTCTGAGGCACCGGACCAGATCGCTGTGGAAAGATGTTTCGCTGATAAAGGCGATCACTGGATAGTGTGTTTGCAAGGCGGCGTACTGGGCCGCGCTGTAGCTATCCGAGGCCTTGTATAGCACGGCGATCCTAAGCTCCCCCGAGTCCGCGCAGGTGCCCAGCAGGGACGACAGACAGGCGTCTAGCTGCATCGCCCGATCCTTGCTGAATATCAGCGCGATCGTATTGCGAGTCGACCCGGTCAGGTTCCCATTTGACGGGGTCTCATCGGTAGGCATGGGCTGCTGCACATCTGTCATTTCTTGACTGCTTCCACATGGTACCCAACAGTGAATTGTCCGTTGGGGATCGCCTCGTCCATTGCGAATAGATACCGGGGCAGCACGTCGCCGAACAGCCGCCCGATCATTTCAGTGTCGCCACCATGAAAAGCGCGGTGTTGATCCATCGTCCAGGCGATGCGCGCGCACTCCTGTGCCAGCAACTTGTAAAAACCACCGTTGGGCGTGATGGACAGCACCCGGCAACCGTAGTCGCCGAGGAACTTTCGATACCATTCCGGCGAGAAGCCGCCGTAGAAATGCAGCGGCAGTTGATGGAGTCCGGACCCTAAGGGTGCGGTGAGAAGGAGTCGACCTCCCGGCTTCGTGATCCGTACCATCTCCTTCAGAGCAAGGATCGGTTCGGGAACATGTTCGAGCACTTCGGTGCAAAGAATGATGTCAAAGCTCGCGTCGGGAACCGGGATTTCAGTGATGTCGGACTGAATCGCGATGTGGCCATACGCACCTTCGGTATTGTCACGATAGCCATCGTAGCCAAGGAAGTCATGGCTGACATAGTCACATTGTGCGAAGAGGTCCCGGTACAGGCAGGTTCCGGCTCCGACATCCAGTACCCGCGAGCCAGGCGTGGCCTCAGCCGCGCGTGCCGCCACCCAGCGATTCCGGGACAATTGATTGAAATCATGGATTTGATCGAGCGGCACTTGACTCGAGCGCGCCGCCAATCGGGCCGCCAAGCCTGCGAGATCGGCGGGCGGGCCGTCCGGCGATGCACTCCAGTTGCTGAGCGCGAGTTCCCGAGTCCCGTCCTCCGGCGCGAAGTCCGCACTTGGTTGGCGTCCAAACATCGAGTATAGCTGTGTGCGCCAGACCTCAAAGGTCGGGCGCTCCTCATCGCTGACCGTGGAATCCCACAATACCTGTTCGGCCGCTTTCAACTGCTCCTCGACAGCCAGCTTGCCGGTCTTTTCCGCGATAACCGAAATATTGGAAAGAAATGGCTCCTGCGGCCATTGCGTCGAATTCAAGGCGACGACTGAATAGCCAAGCTTGCAGAGTGTGCGCTGAAAGCGTTCGGCATACCATTGGTCGACATGGTACGCCCAAGTGGCTGATTGGTCCCCGACCAGATGGCGCACCACGGCCGACTGTGTGCGTCGGTGGGGATCAGACAACAGGGTGCGCGCGCTGCCCATGAGATCTGGGGTTTCTATATGCAGGTGCCCGCCCGGGCGCAACCAGTGGTGCCATTTGATCAAGAGGGCAAGCGCGGTGACGCGATTGAAGTGCTCGAAAACATGATGCAGTCGAATTTCGTCCACGCTCCCATCGCTAAAGGTGAGTTCAGTGATGTCTGCCTCGAAATCCGCCTGTGGCCGCATGACGTTATGCCGATCGGCGAGGAAATCGATATTTACATATCCATCCAATCGCTGCTCACCACAACCTAAGTGTAGTCGTAACGGACCTACACCATCCCATAAGCCCAACGACTCGAGTGTCTCCGCCACGGCCCGTGGAGCGCTCTGCGTCTCACTGCGAAGGTCGGTTTCGAGCGTCTGACGTAGGCTTTCTGGAACCGCCACCACCACGTTTTCATGAACGACCATGAAATAGTTCGGGTTGATCGCGCGCAAGGCATCGAAGATCTGCGGCAAGAGCGGCCAATCCGCCGCTCGGTGGGGCGGTTTGGGGGGGCTCATGAACATATGGGCGTCATCGATCAATACGATGTCCTCACCGCGCCCCGCGAGTGCCCTCAATTCGCTTAGTACCGGGCATTCGTGCTGCTCACCGGCGGTTACACCGAAGCTGTAATGACCGTCGAGCCAGAATAGCGCCGGCGTCTGAATCAGCCTGAGGGCATCCGCTAAGCGAGTGCCGGAGTTGCCTTGCATGAGGGTGACGTTTTGCAAATCAGATAAATTGATCGCGGCCTGTCGATAAAGCGCTTCCGACAACTCGATGCTGAATACCTGGCGGAAATGAGCGGACGCCCAGCGCGTCGTTTCACCGAGGTAGGTCCCGGTTTCGACGAAGGCAGTGATGGCCGCGTCTTGTTCAGCCATTCGCAGTACCAGCTGACCCAGTTTGCTATTCGCTAAGGTTGTCACAGATTCACCTGCATATGGGCTGAAGCGTATTCCGATTTAACAATGGGGTTAAGTCCCTGCGGGCAATCGAAAATAGCCTGAAAATAAAGGCGATCGCCAACTTAGGAGCGACGCGGTTGCGATATTCAGTACGGCCTATCAAGACTCAAATTGCTGGAATTCCGAGTTCCCTCACTGCTGAGGGCGCGCTCGCCAAGGGGGCGTTTGCGCCCGCTTTGAGCACCGGGAAAAAAGTACCCGGCCGCCATATGTGGCCCGGACGCAAAGCTGTCAAGCCCCTCGCGCGTATTCGACCAACGGCAAGCGTTGGTTCGGCAATCCAATTGCTTCGAAGACCCTGCACCAACCGATACTGCGCGGTTCAGGTCGGCTTGGGGTGAATTCGGGTGTCCGTTTCAGCAACTGGTGACATGTGTGGTGAGCCGGGGGGCGTGGGTCAAAGGCGCTGTCGCCATGTGGTTAGGGCAGCGACCGTTGGCGTGGGTCGCATTTTCCGTTTCAGCCGCTCATGCTAATGACAACGGGCTTGCTTAGCAAGACCTCGCGCCAGCGCCGGGTGGTTGAGCTGAGCACGGTGGGCCGCGATCAGCGTTGCCACGAAAACATCGAAAATCAATGGGTAAGCGTTCCGGCGCGGCCGTTTCGCTGCGAGCGTTGGGCCGGAGGGGGGGCATCAGCAGGCAGTCGCGGTGGTCTTCGCCGCAGCCTAGCGTAAGGCGCGCCCCAGCGGTGCGGCGGCAGGCAAGTGCGCTTTGCCCATATCGCTCTTGGGCCATCGGCCATCAAGCCAGCGGTTGCCCAAACGTATCATCGGCCGCTCGATCAGATAATAGCTGGCCGACGATAATGTCACGGTGACGATTACGACCACGAGAAATAATGCCAGGAACAATGGAAAGCCGCGGCCTGGTCCCATGGCGCTCGGTGGAAAGGCGCCAGACTTGTCAAAAATAGCAACGATGCCGAGTAGCGCAAAATGCCACAGATAGGCGCTAAAGCTGATCTTGCCGAGATAGCGAATGGGAGCATTGACGAGCCAACTCGCCGGGCTGTCTGCAAGGCAGAAGGCAAAAATTCCAAAGCACAATCCGTAGGCGGTATGGATGCTTATTGTTTGTCCAATTATGCTCAGTGGGCTTTGGTGAAATGCAAGTCCTATCATCAATAGGAGCGAGCCGGTTAGCAGTGTGTTCACTCCCCAACGCGGCAGCATGCCGCGGTACGCGCGAATGACGAAAAACGCCAAGAAGCCTATGGCGAATACCGGTATTTGGCTTGGAAACCAGAGGTTCAGGAATGTCGACACCAGATCATCGGAGATGCCGGGCCACAGGGCCGATCGATATGCCCAAGTGAATTGTAGTGCCTTGTCGGCGAAGGCGATCGCCAGTGCTAATGCAATGATGGATGATGTCAGTCCGCGGATAAGGAAAAACAATGCCGGAAAGACGAGATAGAATGTCATTTCCACCGCAATGGACCAACCGCCAGGGACGATGCTGGTGATTGACTCGGGGTGCCAACCGTTGAGAAATATACCCGTCAGCACGACCTCCCCCCATGTCACGCCATTGGGTGCGAAATACCTTGGGCCAAAACCGTCCAAGCAGAGAAAAAATATCATCCCAAGCCAAAACATCGGAGCAATTCGAAATAGCCTGCGAAAATAAAACGGAATAGCTCCGTCATTTCTTGAGTGCCATGAAAGAATCAGCGTGAGGGCGCTGGCGACAAAAAAAAGTTGTACGCCGCGTGCGCCCTGATTCACAATCTGCCGCCCTACGCCATCCCAGGCGGTGGCCGCCTGCGATGAGTGAACTGCCATGACGGCCAATATGGCATATCCACGCAAGGCGTCGATGAAATGATAGTGTCTTGGGGTCATATTCAATGCATTCAAATAGAAGCTAAGATCTATACTGGTCTGTTCCAGGTGCTGGTTTCGCGGCAACGTTGCTAGCGGGTGCCAAGCCGCCGCAGATCAACAGCCGCGCCTGTCATTTGAGCCAGTGGGTGCAATCTTCCGGTCCCCGATTGATAGCGCTATTGTTTTTGATAGACGATAATGTGGCGTCGTGATGGGAAAAGGACCTGGCTGAATCTCGGGTCTTCAGTGATTCTCATCAACACGGGAAGCGACGCTTCGTTTATGAAGTTGGCGGTCGGCTGTTTATCTGCCGTGATACTGATATAGTAATTGATATTGAGGGAGTTAAGGCGGCTCCATGCCATTGTGATGTCTTTTGTAGCGTAACCTAGCGAGGTATACATGGCTCTAAAACCAAGTCTCGCTTCTTGTTTCGCGGCGAAGAAGGCCAACGTATTGGCATTTAGCCAAGGTAGCTCAACTCCACAGATATTGTAGCGGCGATGGGTCTGTTTGGTGCTGGTCAGGTTGACTAGATTTTCAATTTCTATTCTATTTTCGGAATCGCTATCATAGGGCTTCACCCAGGCATTGATCGTTGGTGTGGGCGCGATCAGGTCGTGTGCTCTGGCGTGTACGAGACCCCATTGCGCCGCTAGTACGAAGAACGCCACCGGTGCGGCGCCGGGTTTGGATAGCGGCGGTTGTGTGAGCGACCACATCAGGAGCACGGCGACCGCCGGCAGCAACGGCAGCAGGTAACGCGTTTCTTCATTGATCTGAAAGGAGAACAGGAAGAGGACCAGCATAATATGGGCGAGCGCTGCCAAGGCCAGCAAATCTCGATTCCGCGATTCATTTGGGGTTGCGTGGCTTCTGTCGAAGCGGGCGATCGCGCCGGCGAGGATAATCGCGATAATTATCCATGACGTCCATTGGGTCGCGAGGCTTATCGTCGTCTGTCTGGTCCAGAATTCCAACTTTGGGATGAAGGCACTGCGGTGGCCGTAATCGAGTGCTGCATCCCCGGTCGAGGCCAATTTTACAAAATCCCATACTGCGGTGAAATTGACCAAGTACCAGGCGGCGATCGCTAAGAGGAAGGCGGTTCCTGCTGCGCCGACAATGAGTACCGTTCGCGATGGTCGTGGTTTGCTGGCGGGAGACGGAGGGCCGTATAGCGCAACAATCGCATTGCCGAGCGCCAGGCACGCAGGTAGGAAAAAATAAAGCGGTGAGGTGGTCTTGGCGGCAACGGCTAATCCGGTTGCGAGTACCAGGTGCGTGAGTGTTTCAAAGGGATGTCGTTGCTGGGAGCGAGCGCCAATCCAATAAAAATACGTTATCGCGAAGCATTGAAATGCCTCGGTCAGAAATTGCTGCGACATGGCTATAAACAGCGGTGCCGAGGCCATAGCGAGCACGCCTGCCAGCGGCACCCACACGCTGCGGGGCGCCAGGGCTCGTCCTAACGATCCCATCAGCAGCAGTGATCCGCACTGCAACAGCAGGATCAGCAGCATCAGCCCCAGCTCGACTGAACCCAACAGTTCTCCCAGTGGCACGAAGAATTGGCCCAGCCAGGCTAAGCCTGGGGCCTTCGGGCTTTGCGCACTCAACATCTCCGATGGCCAGTCGGCGGTTCGCCAAGTTAGGGTGGACCAGAGGTCCGCCGACACTTCCCCGTACCATGCCTGGTCCCAAGGCCAGGCGGTCTGATCGAGTAAAATCCACCATAGGCTTGGCGTGATCGCGACCAATGCGGTGATGATGAGAATTGACGGATATCCAGATGTGTTCTGTGTTTCTTGGGGCAATCTGTCAGCGGAAATGGTCATGTGAGGAAGTCTTCTCGGAAACAGGTGTCATCACAGTGGCGTGGGGATGGCCCGCTGGCCATGCGCGGGCCCTTCGGCGGCCCGGCGCAACCACAATTCGAGGATCAGCAAGGGCCAGATCTGGTAGACGGAGAAGCAGCCGGGGCGGGCCTGATGCTCCACCAATCCCTTGATGGCCGCGGCATTGAGTAGCCCGCCGAGCTGGCTGGACGGCGCCAGGAGCAGGTCGCGGGCGAGTGCCAGTGCGGCCTCCTTGGACCAGGCATTCGACGGCAGCCCGAACCCCATCTTGCGCCGATTCATCCAGTCCGCCGGCAGATAGCGGATGGCAAGCTGTTTGAGGATGCGCTTGGTTTCGGCCGGCGGCTGCCAGCAGGCTGACAGGGGCATCCCCTGCGCCAGTTCGGCAAGGTCACGGTCTAGCAGGGGGCAACGGACCTCCAGCGAGACCTGCATGCTCATCCGGTCGACTTTGGGCAGGACCGCCCCCGGTAGGTAGGTCTCGGCGTCCAGGCGGCGCATCCGGTGCATCAGGGGCTGTGCGGGGTCGTTGAGCGCGGCCCGCCAGTGCGCCAGTGACTGGGCGACGGCGGCGGGCAGCCCACCGGTGAGTAAGTTGACCTGTTCCGGCTGAAAGGTCAGCCAGCGCGGTGACAGATAACCGTCCGCCGGGGTGTACCCGCGCCGATTGCGCAGGGCGCGCACCAGGCGCTGGAGGTGGTTGCCCTGCTCCATGATGGTGTCGCGATAGCGTCCGTAGCCGCCGAAGAGTTCGTCACCGCCGTCCCCGGAGAGGGCCACGGTGACGTGTTGGCGGGTATAGCGCGAGAGCAGGTAAGTGGGCAGGCAGGAGGAGTCCCCGTTGGGCTCGTCCAGCCGGTCGGCGATCTCATGGACGAGTTGCAGTGCATCGGGCGCAAGGATCTCCTCGTGGTGATCGGTTCCGAGGTGGTGCGCGACCTCCCTGGCGTACTCGTGCTCGGTCTCCTTGGTCCCGCCAAAGCCGATGGAGAAGGTGCTCAAGGGGCGCCCCAGTTCTTGTGTCACCATGGCGGCGACCAAGGCCGAGTCCACCCCGCCGGAGAGAAAGGCGCCGAGCGGCACGTCGCTCATCAGGCGTTTACGCACCGCCTCGCGCACGCGCAGACGCAACTCCTCCTCGCGCTCGGCGAAGGAGGGGCCGCCGCGGTCCTTCGGCTCGGTGGGTGCGAAACGGAAGTAGCGTTGCGGCTCCTGGACGCGCAGCGCGTCGGCGTCGGTCGTCACCACCAGGGTTGAGCCGGGCAGCAGCTTGCGTACCGAGCGGTAGATGCTGAAGGGGGCGGGCACGTACTGGAGCAGCAGATAATAGGCCAGCGCATCCGCGTCGATGGTCGCGTCAAATCCGGGTACCCGCGTCAGCGCCTGTAACTCCGAGGCGAAGGCGAACCATCCCGGCCCCTGCGCGTAGTACAGGGGCTTTTTGCCGAAGGGGTCCCGGGCCAGGAGCAGGCGCCGGGTCGCGCGGTGCCAGACACCGAAGGCAAACATGCCGTCCAACTGCTTGACCTGGTCGGGATCGAACGACTCGAAGAGGTGCGGGATGACCTCGGTATCGGTGTGCGAGTGGAACTGATGGCCGCGGGCGATCAGGTCGTCGCGCAGTCCCTGGAAGTTGTAGATTTCGCCATTGAAGGTGACCTGCACCGAGTCGTCGGCGTTGCCCATCGGCTGACGACCGTCCGCGGAGAGGTCAATGATCGACAGCCGGCGATGGGCCAGGGCGCAGCGGCCGTCCGGATCGACCCAGACCCCGGCGGCGTCAGGTCCGCGGTGGACCATGGTGTCGCGCATCGCGGTGGCGATGCGTGCCAAGCCATCGGGTCCAAACCCGCCGCCAAGATCGATCAGGCCAGCGATACCACACATGATATTAAAAATACTCCTTAAGTCGTGGCGCGACGGTGGGCGCGGAGCATTACCGCGTCGCCGGTCGCAGACGATAGATGCAGCAGGCGCTCCCCAGCCAGGGCGCCAGGCGCTGGCGCAGTGGCAGGTCCCAACGTGCCCCGAAAACCATATAACCCGTATAGAAGAGTCCCATGGGTTGCGCCGACTCGACCGCGAAACCCTGTCGGCGGAACTCGCGCATCCAACGGGTGCGACTGAAGGTCCAGAGTTCAGTGAAGGCGTTGCCGGTCTCGCCATGGGGGGTTGGCGTGAAGGGTCGCTCTGCCTCGCGACGGACCTCGGTCCACGCGAGTAGCAGCCGGCTCAACTCCCCGCGACGCAGCCGCTGTGGCAGCAGTTCCCCCAGCCGGGGCCTGATCTTCGCCCAGGAATCGCCGAAGGCGGCCAGCGAGGTCCAGACGCGCCAGGCCCCGGTGGGCAGGACGTGGATGCAATAGCCGGAGGGCTTGAGCACCCTTTTTATCTCCTGTTGGAGCGGTGCCAGGTCGGGTACGTGCTCCAGCACATTGGAGGAGAACACCACGTCGAGCGTGGCATCTGGGCACGGCAGTGATCGCCCGTCGTAGTCGATCACGGGGTAGACCCGATGCTCACTGTACCTGGACTGCGGCAGGTCGATTGCCGTGACCTGGAAACCACGCCTGGACAGTTCCTTCGCCTGGACGCCAGTCCCGGCACCGATCTCCAGGACGGTCGCTCCCGGGGGCAGTTGGGCGACGATCTGCTCGAGCTCTTGGGCGCGAAGGGTATGTAGGTGCTCAATGGAAAACATACCTGGCTGCTGTCTCCGTGTCAGTGGCGGGCGTGGGAGGGGGCTGATCCCGCCTGATCCGACGCGTCCTGGTTCAGTTCGTAGAGGCCAAGTGTTTCATCGATCATGCGTTGGAGGCCGAAGCGTGAGGCGACGAAGCGCGGGGCCTCTTCCCGTGCGCGTTCCCGCCAGGTCGGGTCCGCGAGTACCGCCAGCACGCATTCGGCTAATGCCGCGGGGGTCGGCTCTTGCACCAACCAGCCGGTACGGCCTTGGTCGAGTGCCTCGCGGGTCCCGCCGGCCTCGGTCGCGACCACCGGTACACCCAGGAGTTGCGCCTCCAGTACGACGTTGGGTGTACCTTCAAAGGCGGAGGTAAGCACAAACACCTCCATGGCGCTGATGGCGGTCTTGGGGTCCTGGGTCGTACCAGGCAGATGCAGGCGCTCGGCCAGGCCGAGGCGATCCCCCAAGGACCGGGCCTGGCCCTGAAGGGGGCCCGTCCCGAACACAACGAAGTGGGTGTTGGGGAGTTGGCGGCTCACCAGCGCGGCCATTTCGACCCACAGCAGCGGGCGCTTCTCGTCATACAGGCGAAAGACCGAGCCGACCAGGGGTGCGCCTTCCGGCACCCCCAGGCTGGTGCGCAAGGCGCGAATCTGCGGTTCCAGTGCCCGCCGAAACAGTGCCGGATCGATGCCGTTGCGTTTGATCACGAACCGGTCCGGCGCCACTCCAAGCCAGTGCGCATAGTCCGCCGCTCCGGCCTCACTGTTGTTGACCAGCGTCACCCCGGGCACGTTGGCCAGGCAACGGTAGGCATGGGCCATGTGCAGCTGGTAGTAGGCGAAGTTGCTTGGTCTCATGTTGCGGCTCGACAAGATGACCCGCGGTACGCCCGCGAGTACCGCCGCATACCCGGCCGAGAGGCTCGCCGAATCTTGCCAGGCATGCACGACCGCCGGGCGAGCGTCCAGGAACTCGGCCAGGAAGCGGCGTACCTCGGCTTGCATGTCGTCGGGAAACGCCGCGATGGTGGCTGCCACGCTGTCGCGCTGTTGCTCGGAGAGTCGTTGCGCGAGCCGCTCTTCGGCCCACCCAGCGGCGCGGATGTCGCGGACTTCCGCGGCTTCACCCGCGAGCGCCGGCAAAAAAAACCGAGAGTCGTCGCCGTCCTGCAGCCGCAGACAGAGCAAGGCAATCGGTTGCCGGACGGCGCGGGTCAAGCCTTTGAGGACATAGACGACTTGGCGTTCCACTCCGCCCCAGGCCAGGGCATTGTTGACCAATACTATGGGACCCCCGACGAACGCGGTGGGCGGCAACAGGGGGGGCGCTGCACCCAGGGGCGGCGCCTTGGCGGCGTTCGCATCAAACCGGCGTTTGGCCAGGTGCCCGCGCATCGCCTGATACCATGGCCGCCGCCGTTCGCGTTCGAGCCGCCCCCACAGCCGTGCGCGCCAGGCCGGAGGAAGTACTTGGCGCCCCAGGGCGCGCAGGACGCGCCACCCCCGACGTAGCGACCATCCTAAAATAGTTGCTGCTAACTCCCGGAAATAGGCACTACCGCGAATAACGCGGCGCTGGATCGGTGCGTCTAAGGGTTCCGGCACGGGCTACTCGATGTGATAGATCGCTTGGGGAGCGACTGAACCAGTCAGCGGTTCCCGCTGGGCAGCATGCCCCGGGATGTTCAGAGGGATGGCATAACCGAAAAAACGCCAGAGAACCAGGCAACGCGACTGAAGGGATCGTTCTAGGCGATTTCCAGATAATCTCATACCGGAAAAGAGGTGCTCACGGCAGGATCGGTCGAGCGCCGTCGTAGGATGGATAAGGCGCGCCGCGCAGAGTCGCGGTCTGTGCACGCGGCCGGGGCGCGCCGCATCCACCAATCCGCGGAGCCGGCGGGGTGGTGGATGCGCTTCGCTTATCCACACTGCTGGGATGATGTTTTCCGGAAATCACCCTAGTTGCTCCCCTCCACCAACCCGTGCGCGCGGTATGAAATAAGCGACGAACCTCGACATGCGCCATCAGTTCGGCAGCCGCACCGCCTGCGAGCCAGCGTCCATGGCAACGACGGATGATACGCTGGGGTCAGATCGAAGTAAATCGTAGCCGCGGCGGCGTCGATCATAACTCCGGCCACCCGGCCTCTCGTGACACCGCTCCAGAGACTGGGCAAGTATTGCAGACACCAAACCTCGCCGCACCTGGGAGCGCAGGCGGTCAGAGCCATGATCAAGGCCGCCGCGACACTCCCCGGCGGCGCGCCTCGCTGTCCCTGCGTCGAGGCGCCTGACGCGGTATCATTGCGTCCTTTGGGGGAGAGCGGGGCACCGCTCCCATCCGTTCAACCGGGCGCGGCACCCGTGCGGTGCGCGTCCCACTCCACCAGGAGGGTCTTGCCATGTACACCGTGTTGGTCACCGGGGGTGCCGGTTTCATCGGCGGCAATTTTGTCCATCTGCTGCTGGCGCAAACGCCTTGGCGGGTCGTTACGCTGGACAAGCTGACCTATGCCGGTAACCTGGAGACCCTGGCCGCCGTGCTCGATCATCCGCGCCAGGTCTTCGTCCAGGGCGACATCGGCGACTGCGCCCTGGTCGGGCAATTGTTCACCGACTATGAAATCAATGCGGTGGTAAACTTTGCCGCCGAGAGCCATGTGGACCGCTCGATCGACGGCCCGGCGGAGTTTATCGCCACCAATGTGGTGGGGACCTTCAACCTGCTGGAGCAGGCGCGCGCCTGCTGGGCCAGGCGCGATGAGGCGGCGCGTCGCGCGTTTCGTTTCCTGCATGTCTCCACCGACGAGGTCTACGGGTCCTTGGGTGACACCGGGCGCTTCACCGAGGCCACGCCCTACGCCCCCAACTCGCCCTACGCGGCCTCCAAGGCGGCCTCCGATCACCTGGTACGGGCCTGGTTCCACACCTACGGGCTCCCGGTATTGACCACCAACTGCTCCAACAACTACGGCCCCTACCAGTTTCCCGAGAAGCTGATCCCGCTGATGATCCAGAAGGCCCGGGCGGGCGAGCCGCTGCCCATCTACGGGGATGGTGCTAACGTCCGCGACTGGCTCTATGTCACCGACCACTGCCGCGCCATCCTGCGGGTGCTCCAGGCGGGCACCCCGGGCGAGGTCTACAACGTCGGCGGTGACAGTGAGCGCAGCAACCTCCAGGTGGTTGACACCCTGTGTGCCCTGCTGGACGAGCTGTTGCCCGCCTCCCCCCACTGCCCGCACGCGGGGCTCAAGTCATTCGTCACGGATCGTCCCGGTCATGATCGGCGCTATGCGATCGACGCCAGCAAGCTCCAGCGTGAGTTGGACTGGGCACCGCAGGAGACCTTCGAGACGGGACTGCGCCGCACCGTCCAATGGTATCTGGACCACGACGACTGGTGCGGCCGGGTGCTGGACGAGAGCTACCGCGGCGAGCGTCTGGGCACGGCCAGCTGAACAGGAGTAACCTGAATGAACCGCAAAGGTATTATCCTCGCCGGGGGCTCCGGCACCCGGCTCTATCCGATCACGCGGGCGGTCAGCAAACAACTGCTGCCGATCTATGACAAGCCGATGATCTATTACCCCCTGTCCACGCTGATGCTGGCGGGGATCAGGGACATCCTGGTCATCTCTACCCCGCGGGACCTGCCGTTCTTCGAGTTGCTCTTGGGGGATGGGTCCCAGTGGGGTATACGGCTCGCCTATGCCGAGCAGCCAGAACCCGGTGGGTTGGCCCAGGCTTTCCTGATCGGCAAGGCATTTGTCGGTACGGACCCCAGCTGTCTGATCCTAGGAGACAACATCTTTTACGGCCAGGGGCTGGGGGAGCAGTTGCGGGCGGTCAGTGCCCGGGAGCAGGGCGCCACTGTTTTCGGCTATTGGGTGGCGGACCCGCAGCGTTACGGGGTGGCGGAGTTCGACGCGGCGGGCAATGTGGTCGGCCTGGTGGAAAAGCCCGAGGAACCCAAGTCCAACTGGGCGGTCACCGGACTGTATTTCTACGACACCAAGGTGTGTGACTTGGCCGCGCACCTGTCACCCTCGCCCCGTGGTGAGTTGGAAATCACCGACCTCAATCGGCTGTATCTGGAACGGGGCGAACTCTCAGTCCAGCGCATGGGCCGCGGGACCGCCTGGCTGGATACCGGTACCCACGAGTCACTGATGGAGGCTGGTGCCTTCATCGAGACCATTGAGAAGCGCCAGGGTCTCAAGGTCTGCTGCCCCGAGGAGATCGCCTTCTATAACCGTTGGATCGATGAAGATCAGTTCCGCGCGATGGCGCAGTCGTTGCGTAAGAGCGGTTATGGCGAATACTTACTCGGGCTATTGCACCGGGGGTGGGGCGGTTCTTGAAAATACACGATCAGTAAGCTTTTTCCTGTCATTTGGGCTGCGCGCGGCAACTGACAGTGCGGTGCACGGCGGTGTTCCTGACCCGGTTTCTTAGGGTTACTCGCCGTGGCCTTGCGTCTGCACCGGCTCCAAGGAGCGTGCCCGCAGGTAGTTCCGACTGGCGATACTCACGAAGTCGTCGGGCGCAGCGCAGGCGCGCACCAAGGTTCCGGGGGTCAGCCAGGCGGGGCGCGGTTCCAGCAGTAGCCCGCGCGCATGGCCGAAGTCGTGCGGTTCGCGACGCAACGCGTTCACGATGGTCACGCCTGGCTTCAGCGCGGCAAAATCCGGCGCGAACCAGGTCCCGTCCATGTTCGCCAGCAGCGCACCGGGACGCACCACGAGTAGCGGGAAAACGCCGCTGGCCTGTTCGTCCAGCGCGAGGGTCAGGGTCGCCGATTCGCGGTCGAAGCGGGTGACGATCTGCTCCTCGCCGGCGGGACAGGCTGGGGCCGCGACCACCGGGAGTCGGGCAAAGGCCAGCAGTCCAGTGGCCGGGAGTATAGAGAGGCCAATCAGCGCTGTCGCGGTAGCCACGGCCAATACGGGCGTCCCCCGCGCCCATCCTGAGCGCGCCACGAGCCGCTGCGCTAATGCCATTTGGCGTGGCCACAGCAGGGTCGATGCAGCGCGCAGGCCGAGCGCCGCCAGCACCACCCGCAGCCCGATCGAGCCCGCAAAAAGGCGGATGCCGCCGTCCTCGATGATCAGCGGTGCGGAGGTCGCCTCACCGGCAATCGCAGCGAGCAGCAACAGGTTGACGGGCGAACGCCAATGGTAGAGACACCAAGCAATCCCCATTATCAATAATAAATTTAGATACCACACAGACTGGGGCGACCCGGGAACGAATTCGAACATGGAGTGCGGGTATTGTCCTGCCGCGCGCAGACACGCGCCAAAAAACACGTCTGGGGCTCTCAGTATATTGGCGAATGCCAGGGTATAGACCTGTCGGTAGGCGCCGGACAGGTCATACCCCGGCGGCACGCGCTGCGGCGCACCGGGTTCTGCCCTTGCCGCCGCGGCGGCCCCGGCTGATGGGTCGGCCTGCCGGAATAACTCGGGATAGTCTTTGTAGGCCTGCTGCCAGCCCTCGCCGCCAACCGACAAACCATAAAGGGTCAGCGAAAAATTGCCGAAGGACGCGCCAGCCTTCACGTGTAGTGACTGTGCCAGAGCGTGCTGCAGGACGAATCCCGATGACAGTGCGAGGATGGCCACGCCCACGGCGGTCCAGCGCCGCAGCCCCAGCCGCGGGGCCATCAGGACGACCCACAGCACGACGGCGGGTAGGATCAGCATGGCCCCGGAGCGGCTGACCTGGGCCACGCTCAACAAGGCGAGACCAGCCGCCAGCGCGAGCGGCCTGGCGCGCTCGGCACCATGGAGCAGCAGCGCCAGGCCCGTCGCGCCGGCGGTGAGTCCAGCCACCTCGGTCATGGTGACTCCCAGCGCCTGCTCATTGGCATAGGCCAGGAGTGTCGCAGCGACCAGTGTGCCGCCCGCGAGACCGGTCAGCCGGGCCACTTGCAGGGCCAGCCCGGCTACCGCCAGGCCCACCACCAGTGCCTGGGCCAAGTACATCAGGTGCGGATGCCAGTTGGTCAAACCCAACACGGCGGCCAGAAAAGTGGTGTACGTTAATCGCTTCCCGCACCATTCGATGTTTTGGGTTAGTTCGCCCCTGGCAGCGATTTCGGAGGCGCAGTTCCAATAGCCGATGGCATCGCTCAATGGCAGAAACCCGGCGGCTGAGACCGAGATGGTACGTGCTGCCTCCCAATCACGCAGCAGCAGGAACACCGCGGCGGCGCTGCCGGTGATCGCAAAGGCGGCGGTGCAGCCCAACCCCGAGTCATCATCGAGTCGGAGGAAGGCCCGTCGAAATCGCCGCGGTTCGCTGTGGTACACGAATAGATAAACGGCCACCGTGGTGGCCGTCAGCAACAGCCACCAGAGTGCCGGGTGGGCCCCGGCTTGTGCCCTAACCCGGTAATCACGGCCATTCGTACGCGGATCGCTGCCATCTGAGGTGGACAGAATCAGCGCCTTGCCCCAATGAGAATAAGCGCCGCCGCCGGCGGTCGCAATGGTCTGGTGCAGACTGTGCGCCGGACCCAAGGGGTGACCATCCTCCAGCACCTCCAGGCGCGATATGTGTTGCGAGTAAAGGGCGTCGCCGGTGACGGCAAATGGGAACGCAATCAGCCGGCCCAGCGCAACCTCGAAGGCCTGGCCGGTCCGCACGGCCAACCGGCCGGGATCGAGTCGTTGATCGACGCGCGGGGCCAAGAGCGTGAGTACGGCGATCAGCAGGGCGAGGACCAGGGCCAACGCGGACCACAGGACGGTGGCGCGGCCCCGCGGCTCCTGCCTTGCAGGCAGGGACGACATCCAGTGGCCGGCACGCGTCGTCAAGAGCCTCAACCAAGATGTCATCGCCGATCCGCTCGTAAGGTTTGGTCTAAGTCGCACACGTCACGGAGCGTGCGCGTCACATTTTGATCTGTCTACACGCGCTTGCGCTTGATTCGGGTAGGCATGGTGGCGCGCCGTCATCCCCCGGGTCGGGTGACGAGGCCCCGACGCCTGTCGCAGGGGCGCTGCAAGCGGCTGCATTTTTGAACACTTATTGTATAGTAGTTGTTGCTTGGCGTGCCACGACGGCGTTGCCGACCGGATTTTGGATTTAACCCGCGATCTTGCGCTAATCTAGCGTCTCCCTGGGCACTGCGTCCGTCCGGTCAGCCCCGGGCCGCACCAACCTCAGGGCGGATTGTCGCTCCTGGCGCCTACCTGTGCCCTGGCGACAATCTGGAGCGGGTAGCCCCGCCCGTGAGCCATGCCCCAGGCGACCAGGTCCCCGGTCGGGGGCCAGTGGCCGACTCTCGCTTAACCCCCTCTATCGGAGCAAATACCCCAGATGAAGCTCGGCGTCGTAATCCTGGCCGCTGGCACGGGTAAGCGGATGCGTTCGGACCTGCCCAAGGTGCTGCACCCACTGGCGGGTCGGCCCATGCTGGCCCATGTGGTCGCCGCGGCCACGCGCCTGGGTGCCGCGCGCACCGTGGTGGTCTATGGCCACGGGGGCGAACAGGTCCGCGCTGCCCTGGCCGACTCGGCCTGTGTTTGGGTGGAGCAGGCGCAGCAACTCGGCACCGGGCACGCGGTGTTGCAGGCGCTGCCGCAGGTCCAGGACATGGACCGGGTCCTGGTGCTGTATGGCGACGTTCCGCTGGTGGACCCGGACACCCTGGGCCGCCTGATCGCGGCGAGTGCGGACTGTGAGCTCGGCGTCCTGACCGCGCTGATGGACGACCCCACCGGCTACGGACGCATCATCCGCGACGCCACCGGCCGCATCCTGCGTAGCGTCGAGCAGAAAGACGGGACGGCGGAGGAACTGGCGGTGCAGGAGGTCAACACCGGCTTCCTGGTGGCGGAGCGCGTCCGGCTGGACGGCTGGCTCAAAGGCCTCACCAACGCCAACGCCCAAGGCGAGTATTATTTGACCGACGTGATCGGCATGGCGGTGGCCGCGGGTGAGCGAGTGGCGAGCGTCCATCCGCTGACGTTGGAGGAGGTCTCCGGTGTCAATGACCGGGTCCAGCTCGCGGTACTGGAGCGCTTCCACCAGCGGCGGTTGGCCGAGGACCTGATGCGCAACGGCGCCACCCTGGCCGACCCGGCCCGTATCGATATCCGCGGGCGCCTGACCACGGGGCGGGATGTCGCGATCGATATCAACCTGATCTGCGAGGGCGATGTGACCTTCGGCGACGGCGTGTGCATCGGCCCCAATTGCCTGATCCGCGACAGCATCCTCGGCGACGGGGTGCAGGTCTTCGCCAACTGCGTGATCGAGGGGGCGCAGATCGGTGCCGGGGCACGCATCGGCCCCTTCGCGCGCCTGCGCCCGGAGGCGCGGCTCGCCCCCGACACCCACATCGGCAACTTCGTGGAGATCAAGAAGGCCACCGTGGGCGAGGGCAGCAAGGTCAATCACCTGACCTATATCGGGGACGCCGACATCGGCGCCGGGGTCAACGTCGGCGCCGGGACCATTACCTGCAATTATGATGGCGCCAACAAATTCCGGACCACGATCGGTGACGGGGCCTTTATCGGTTCCAACGCCTCTCTGGTCGCCCCCGTGACCATCGGCGCCGGGGCCACCATTGGCGCCGGGTCGGTGATCAGCGCTGAGGCTCCGGCCGGCGAACTGACACTCACCCGCGCCCGTCAGACCACCATCCCGGGCTGGCAGCGGCCCCAGAAATCACCCAAGCCGGGAGCGGCGGAGTAAACACCATGTGCGGTATTGTCGGCGCCATCGCCCAACGTCCGGTCGCGGCCATTCTGCTGGAGGGTCTGCGGCGACTCGAATACCGCGGTTACGACTCCGCCGGGATCGCCGTCCTGGAGTCGACGGGTAAACTCAATCGCGCGCGCACTCTGGGCAAGGTCGCGCGCCTGGCCGCGGAGATCGCCGCGCATCCGCTCCCCGGGGGGCTGGGTATCGCCCATACGCGCTGGGCCACCCACGGCGAGCCCGCGGTGCGCAACGCCCATCCCCAGGTGTGCCGCGACCGCTGCACCCTGGTCCACAACGGCATCATCGAGAACCACGAGGAACTGCGCCGGGAGCAGCGCGCCGCTGGCCATCGTTTCACCTCCGAGACCGATACCGAGGTGGTCGTTCACGCCGTTTACGACGAACTCATCAACGGGCACCCACTGATCGAGTCGGTGCGCCGCGCCACCGCCCGTCTGGCGGGCGCCTACGCCTTGGCCGTGATCGACGTCCAGGACCCGGACCACCTGGTGGTCGCCCGCCAGGGCAGCCCGCTCGTGATCGGCGTGGGCTTCGGTGAGCACTTCGTCGCCTCCGACGTCTTCGCCCTGCTGCCGGTGACCCACCGGTTCATGTTTCTGGAGGAGGGTGACATCGCGGAAATCACCCGTGAGGCGGTCCGTATCTGGGATCGCACGGGTGAGCTGGTGACGCGCCCGGTCAAGGAGTCCACGGTGGCTGCCGAGTCCACCGAGCGCGGTGAGTACCGGCACTTCATGCTGAAGGAGATCTTTGAGCAGCCCCGTGCCATTGCCGACACCCTGGAGGGTCGGTTGGTGGGCAATCGGGTCGTGCCGGAGGCCTTCGGCAATGCCGCGCCCGACCTCTTTGCGAACCTCAAGGCGGTCACGATCGTCGCCTGTGGGACCAGTTACCACGCGGGGCTCGTCGCCCGCTATTGGCTGGAGTCACTGGCCGGGCTGCCCTGCAACGTGGAGGTGGCGAGCGAGTACCGCTACCGCCGCCACGTGGTGCCGGAGTCGGCGCTGTTCGTCACCATCTCCCAGTCCGGTGAGACCGCGGACACCCTGGCGGCGCTGCGCATCGCCAAAGAGTCCGGTTACGCCACGACGCTGGCCATCTGCAATGTGCCCGAGAGTTCGTTGGTGCGT
This sequence comes from uncultured Thiodictyon sp., assembly GCA_903837595.1. Classification (GTDB taxonomy): domain Bacteria; phylum Pseudomonadota; class Gammaproteobacteria; order Chromatiales; family Chromatiaceae; genus Thiodictyon. Next base: position 9,094 of record CAILVI010000083.1, on the reverse strand, counting down.
GAATCCGACCTGGTCCTGCTGACCCGCGCCGGCCGCGAGATCGGCGTGGCCTCGACCAAGGCCTTTACCACCCAGCTCGTGGCACTGCTGTTACTAACCGTCACTCTGGGCCGCTACCGGTGTCTGGATGAGGTGCAGGAGGAGCGCCTGGTCGCCCTGATGCGCTCGGTCCCGGCCAAGATGGAGGAAGTCCTGGCCCTGGACGGGCCGATCGCGCGGCTGGCCGAACAGTTTGTCGACAAGCAGCACACCCTGTTTCTCGGCCGCGGGGAGTTGTATCCCATCGCCATGGAGGGGGCGCTCAAGCTCAAGGAGATCTCCTATATCCACGCCGAGGCTTACCCGGCGGGCGAACTCAAGCACGGTCCGCTCGCCCTGATCGACGAGGACATGCCGGTGGTGGCGCTGGCGGCTAACAACGCCTTGTTGGAAAAGTTGAAATCCAACCTGGAGGAGGTCCGCGCCCGGGGCGGCCAGCTGTATGTTTTCGCCGACTTCCAGGTTCCCTTGCAGGAGGCGGCCGGGATCACGGTCATCCGCCTGCCGGAGACGGACGACCTGATCGACGCGTTGATCTTCAGCATCCCCATGCAGCTGCTGGCCTATCATGTGGCGGTGCTCAAGGGCACGGATGTGGACCAGCCACGCAATCTGGCCAAGTCGGTGACGGTCGAGTGAGTGCAGGGCTGCCAAGATGAAGCGGGTCCTGGTTACCGGCGCCTCCGGTTTCATTGGCGGTGAGGTCTGCCGTGCCCTGAGTGAGCGTGGTTGGCAGGTCCGTATGGCCTTGCGGACGCCGCGCCCGGGGCTCCCCGACCATGAGCGGGTGCTGGTGGGCGAGATTGGCCCGCAGACCGACTGGACCCGGGCCCTGGCGGGTGTGACCGCCGTGGTCCATCTGGCCGCCCGGGTCCATGTGATGCGCGAGGTCGCCGCCGACCCCGACGCAGCATTTGCGCTGGTCAACGTCAAAGGGACCGAGTGCCTGGCGCGAGCGGCGGCGTGGGCGGGGGTGCAGCGGTTCGTCTATGTCAGCAGCATCAAGGTCAACGGTGAGGCGACCACGGGGCGGCCCTTCACCGAGTTGGACCCCCCGGACCCGCGCGACCCCTACGCCCGGTCGAAGGCGGCCGCGGAGCAGGTCCTCGCCCGGGTTGCTCGGGGCGCGGCCCTGGAACACGTCATCGTCCGCCCGCCACTAGTCTATGGCCCCGGCGTCGGCGGTAACCTGGGGCGTCTACTGCGTGCCATCCGTCTGGGGTTGCCGCTGCCCCTGGGGGCGATCCGCAACCGTCGCAGCTTAGTGGGCGTGTGGAACTTGGCCGACCTGTTGGCGCTGTGTGCCGAGCACCCGGCGGCGGCGGGGGAGACCTTCCTCGCGGCGGACGAGTCCGACCTGTCCACCCCGCAGTTGTTGCGGCTGCTCGCCGCTGGACTCGGCAAGCCGGCGCGGCTCTGGCCGGTCCCGCCGCGCCTCTTGGGGTGGCTTGGTGTCGCCGCGGGTAACCGAGCCGCGGTCGAGCGCCTGTGTGGCTCGCTCCAGGTGAGTGCCGAGAAGGCGCGGGCCCTGCTCGACTGGGAGCCCCCGGTGCTGCCCGCAGAGGGCCTGCGGCGCACGGCCCAGGCCGCCGAGGCGGTCGGCGCGGCGAGCGGCGCACCGTCGCAATTTTAGGAGATCTTCAGAATCGCGAACCGGTTGGCATTTGGCGCCGGTGATTGCCCTATACTATGAGCCTGAGGACGTCTCCTGACGTCTCGAATAACGAAGAAGATTGAGCGTGTCGGCGACATTGGGCCTCGGTCCGCCGCTGACTGTTGGTCGCAAAGCTGGGTTGTCTCTGTGCCCCCGCGCGCAGAGTGCTTCTGTCTATCGAGACCCAGTCCATGACTGATCAACATTTTAGCAGCGTGCTGCCCTTCGCGGCCCGCGAACCAAACCCCGCCGGGACCGTCCCTGCGGACGTGGCCCGGTTACTCGTGGCGTGCCGGGACCGGCTTGTCCATGGGGTGGCGGCGGCCTTCGCCGAGCACCTTGGCAGCGCCAACGACGACCTACTCGGGATGGCCGACAGTGCCACCAGCGTGGAGCAGCAGCAGCGCTATTTTGCGGCGATGGATTTGCTGACCAACCGCGGCCGGTCCCTGCTCGCCCAGTTCCGTAGCTGTTACGTTGAGCAGTTCGACGGCGGCGCGGCCGTGTGGTTGGTGGGCGCTCGTGACGACGCTGCGGGCGACCCCGCGGGTTTGAGCCTGGGTGCTGCTGACGGCGGCGAGTCCGATCCGGCGATCGGCACGCTGGCGGCCGGTGTGCAGCGCCAGTGCGCCGAACAACTGATCACGCTCGATCGGCACCTTGCCGCCCGGCAGCGGTTGGCGGCCGTCAACCAGGGCGACCATCCGTTCTACCCCCGTGCCTTGTTCACGGCCATGTTCCGGGCCTGCACCGCGTTGGCGGTCGGTGAGCCTTTGGCCGTGACGATTCTCCAGGCGTTTGCGCGCCAGAGCGCGGCCGCACTCCCGGCCATCTATGACGATATCAACCGGTACTTGGTTGACTGCGCCAGCCCCGTGGAGATGCCCCGAACGGCCCCGCTGAGCGAGCCTGGAGGCGCCGTGGCTGGCCCGTCGGGGCTGCCGACGACAACGCAAGTCGCGGGCCTTCCCGCGAGTGACCTGCTGGCCGCCACGGTAGATGCCCAGTTTGGCGGGTTGCCCGCGGGCGGCGGCGGCGAGGATGCGGTCTTCGGGCTACTCGCCCACGCCACCGCGGCGGCGAACACTCCGGCAAGGCACCGGGCCGTGCCGAACCCCGCCACGTCGCTCGGGTTGGCCCAACTGATCGCCGTCCTGACCAGCCTGCAACGGGGCCGCGCCGATCCGCGCTACCTGTCGGGGTTGGGGATGGTGGAAATCGATCCGACGCAGAGCAGCGCGTTGCAGCAACTGCGCCTCACGGCAATGGCGGGTTGCTCGCATCCGGTCGATGCCCTGACCATTGATATCGTGGCGATGCTCTTCGAGGCGATCTTTGACGACCCGGACCTGTCGGCGACGCTGCGGGCCGAGGTCGCCAGGCTCCAGCTCCCGATTCTCAAAGTCGCCTTGATGGACAAGGCATTTTTCTCCGACAGGAAACACCCGGCGCGGCGTTTGCTTGATCTGATTGCCAGTGCCGGGGTCGGCCGCAACGAGGTCGATGCGCCCCACCTGATGACGCGGATCGAGGACATCGTCACCGCGGTGGTGGCGGGCTTCGAGACCGATATCGAGATCTTCTCCGCCCAGGTCCGCCGGCTGGAGGGCTTCCTGGCGAACGAGGATGCGCGCGCCCAGGCCCGCACCACGCCGGTGGTGGGCGAACTGGCCCAACGGGAGCGTCAGGACCTGGCGATGACCCGGGTGGCAAAGGAGGTCGATACGCGGCTCACTGGCCCGGTGCCGACCCTGGTCGCGGAGTTCCTTGACCACCGCTGGCGGCTGGTGCTGGTGAAGACCTACGTGAGCCACGGTGACGAGGGAACGCCCTGGACCGAGGCCTTGGCGACCATGGATGACCTGCTGTGGAGCGTTGCGCCGAAGCGGGGGGGGGGCGAGCGCAATCGCCTGCTGACCTCGCTGCCAGACCTGCTCAGACGGTTGCGGGTCCCGCTTGAGTCCGTCGGTCAGCAGGACACCTGGGACACCTTCTTCAGTGAACTGATCAAGCTGCACATGGCCGCCTTGCACAAGCAGCGGACGGCGGACACCTGGGAGCCTGCGTCGCCCGTGGCCGCCGCCCCGGTGCGTCCCCCGGCGCCCGCCGTCGCGCAAGCCCAGGGACTCAACGCCAGCGAACTGCTCGATATCCCTAATTCCATCGAATATCATGTGCCGAATCCGCACAGCGCAGCGGACCAACCCGACCGGCCGAACCGTCAGGCGGATCGGCACCTGCGGCTCGCCCAATCATTAGGCGTCGGCACCTGGGTGGAGTTCGAGAGCTTCCGGGGTACGCGCAAGACCCTGCGCATGAACTGGACCAGCCAGTTGCGCTCGGTCTATCTGTTCACCAATCGCCAGGGGGAGAGCGCCCTGACACTGGCTCCCGAGAGCCTTGCGGAGCACCTGCGCAAGGGTACTGCCCGGGTGCTGAGTCGGGCGCCCTTGACCGAGCGCGCGGTTGCCCACCTGTTGCGCGGCGTGGCCCCTGTTTCGGCTCCGGTCTCAACCTTGATCAATTGATACCGCTCGTCGGCGTCTCGCCCGCCGCCACGCCCTGCAACACTGCGGGGCGAGAGCGGCCCGTTGCGCGCTCCCGCACCTGCCCCCCGTTCGCCGCTCCCCGGGGGTTACACTGTCGGTACAACGTCCCCCGGGCCTCGGCCCACCATGATCGACCCCACCGTGCTGTGCGTTCTGTCTGCGTCGGCACCCACCCGGGGCGGCGCGCCCGCGCGCTCGCCCCGGCCAGACGGTTGAGCCTGGTCACGGCCCAGCGCCGGGAGAATCTCGGCGGGCTTGCGCCTGCGGTGCGCCGGACCGGGCCCGCGTGACCGGCTTGGTCCGCACCCGCCGGACCGTTCGTGGCGCTTCCAATCACGCGGTGTCTCGCGGAAAATGGCCCCGGGTCCTCGCGGTTGGTCGTGGGCGCGGCTCGAGCAAGCAACTCCTCGGCACTGCCGCCGCCGTGACCCCCATCCCGGAGTGCTGGCGGCTGACCGCGCGGTTCCGGTCGAATTCATTCTCCGTCAAGATTTGAGGTATGTGTATGAAAAGGGCTCTGATCACAGGCGTTACGGGACAGGACGGGGCCTATTTGGCGGAGTTCCTACTCGCTAAGGGTTACTGCGTGCATGGCATCAAGCGGCGCGCCTCGCTGTTTAATACCGACCGCATCGATCATCTCTATCAGGACCCGCACGTCAGCGATCGTCGCTTCATCCTCCACCACGGCGACCTGACGGACTCCACGAGCCTGATCCGGATCATTCAGCAGGTGCAGCCCGACGAGGTCTACAACCTCGCCGCGCAAAGCCACGTCGCGGTGTCGTTCGAGGAGCCGGAGTATACGGCGAATTCCGATGCACTCGGTGCCCTGCGTATCCTGGAGGCGATCCGTATCCTCGGGCTGGAGAAGAAGACCCGATTTTATCAGGCCAGTACTTCGGAATTGTATGGCCTGGTACAAGAGACCCCACAGCGGGAGACCACGCCCTTCTATCCGCGCAGTCCGTATGCCGTGGCCAAGCTCTATGCCTATTGGATCACCGTGAATTATCGTGAGGCCTATGGCATCTACGCCTGCAACGGTATCCTCTTCAATCACGAGAGCCCGCTGCGCGGCGAGACCTTCGTCACGCGCAAGATCACCCGCGCCCTGGCACGTATCAAGCTCGGCCTGCAGGACTGTGTCTACCTCGGAAATCTCAGTGCGAAGCGCGATTGGGGGCATGCCCGAGACTATGTCCAGATGCAGTGGCTGATGCTCCAGCAGGAGCAACCCGAGGACTATGTCATTGCCACTGGCGTGCAATACAGCGTGCGTGAATTTGTGGCGGCCGCCGCCAAGGAGCTCGGCATCACCGTGCGCTGGGAGGGCGCTGGAGTGGATGAGAAAGGCTATGACTCCGGCGGGCGCTGCATCATCGCCATTGATCCCCGCTATTTTCGTCCCACCGAGGTGGAAACGCTGCTCGGTGATGCGACCAAGGCGCGGGAGAAGCTCGGCTGGGTGCCGGAGACCAGTTTTGACACCCTCGTGGCCGAGATGGTGCAGGCGGATCTGCGGCAGGCGGAGCGTGATGAATTGGTCAAGCGGCACGGCTACAGTGCCTTCGACCACCACGAGTGAGCCGGCCGATGGATATGCAGCAGAAGATTTATGTGGCCGGGCACCGCGGCATGGTCGGTGCAGCCATCTGCCGGGCGCTGGGCCGGCACGGCCACCACCAGGTGATGACCAGGAGCCATGCCGAACTCGACCTGACCGATCAGGCGCAGGTGCGGGCGTTCTTTCAGGCCGAGCGTCCGGATCAGGTCTATTTGGCGGCCGCCAAGGTGGGCGGCATCCATGCCAATAACACCTATCCGGCGGAATTCATCTATGACAATCTGCTGATCGAGGCCAACGTCATTCACCAGGCCTGGGCTGCCGGTGTGCGGCGTCTGCTGTTTCTTGGCTCTAGCTGCATCTACCCGCGGCTCGCCCTGCAGCCCATGTCGGAAGAGGCGCTGTTGACCGGGGTCTTGGAGTCGACCAATGAACCCTATGCCATCGCCAAGATTGCCGGGATCAAGCTGTGCGAGTCCTATAACCGGCAGTACGGCACCGATTATCGCAGCGTCATGCCGACCAATCTCTACGGTCCCGGGGACAATTATCACCCGGAGAACAGCCACGTGCTGCCTGCGCTGCTACGGCGTGCCCATGAGGCCAAGCTCAACGCCAGCCCGGAGCTGATGATTTGGGGCACGGGCACGCCGCGGCGCGAGTTCCTCTATGTCGATGACATGGCCGCCGCTTGCGTGCATGTGATGGAACTGGATCACGCCACCTATGCCGCCCACACCAGCCCCATGTCGTCGCACATCAACGTCGGCTGCGGCGAGGATCTCAGCATCGGTGAGCTGGCGACCTTGGTCTGTGAGACCGTCGGCTATACGGGGCGCATCGTCTATGACACCAGCAAACCCGACGGCACCCCGCGCAAACTCATGAGCAGCGAGCGTTTGCGCTCTCTGGGCTGGCGACCGCGAGTTTCCTTGAAAGAGGGGTTGGCCTTGGCCTATCGGGACTTCATCGCGAACCATTAGCATCGAATGGTGACGAGACAGCGTTGCAACATCAGCAATTCCACTAACCGCGGGATCGCCGTGACCTCGTTGGGCTTGGAGACGGTGGCGATCTGTGCGAGAACCAACCGGTTGGTGGCCGCCTGCGCTCTGACGGCCGGCCGCGGCGCTAGTCCCGCGGCCGGTTGTGCCAGGTGGGCGGGCACCGCGCTTTGGCGTGCGTCGCTGATCTGCAAGGACTGTTTGGCGACCAGTCGCTACCGGTGGATCACGTGTGGCATTCTGCCGGCGCAACGGTGTCCGCTTCCCATTAGAGGTAGGTCAATAACGACCGACGCCAACGACAGGCGCCGATCCGCAACAACACATTATGAATACTGCAGTCCAGTCGGAGCAACTATATGGAGGTATAGCGAAACAGCGGGACGGTCCAGCCGGGCCGGTCAGTGTCGTCGGGGGCGTCGGCCGGGACGGTCTGACGCTTGTCTTGTTTCTTCGGCGTTTTTTCGTCGGCGATGCCATGTTGTCCCATGGTGGTGTGCAGCATGATGGCGATCAGCATACCGGGGATGATGATGGCGAGGCGCACTTGGCTTTCGATCGCGACGCAGCTCTTGCCCCAGGCTTTGGCTTGGGTGAAGTCGTTTTTCCAGGTGCCGAAGCACTTCTCTTCCTCCCAGCGCCGGGAGTAGAGGAAGGCGACGACGCCAGGCTCCAGTGTCGAGTCGTTGGTGAGGAATTCGACCACGTGCTCGCGGCGGCTATTGAACGCGACCAGCCGCCACGGCTGTCGGGAGCTGGCGAGCGTGATTCGTAGGTCGATTACCACGCGACCCACGTCCTGCGCTTCGCGCACCCGCGTGAGTGCGTGCTCTAAGGGCGCGAGCAGTTCGGCGAAAGCGGTCTGGTCGGTGAGGCGGTTCCCTAATGCGTGAAGGCGACCAATAGTCGTTTCGGCTCCGATAAGATATTGTTTTTTTCAATGGTTTGTCGCGCGCACTCCGGGCAACTCATGTCAACATCGGAAAGCTCCCCGCATTATCCCCGCCCGTTGACGCTTTGCGGAGTGAAATGCACGAGCAAGAGCGCTACAACGCAGCCCCCTTTCCGTTGGCAATGTTTGTAAACTGACTGCCGTAGAGGTAAGATTAAAACCACATTAGCTCCGACTTTTGCGCGGAAGAAGGGCAGGCAGTAGGATCGAAGGGGAGGCGTTATTCGGTACGATGCTGCAGATTACTGGGCCGGGGGTAAGCGCCGCCAGCTTACCGCATCTCTCGTATTCGCCTGATGCATTTTTTCTCTACCCTGAATCCGTGAACTAATACTGTGCCGTAATCCACGATGCGGCGACCGAAGAGGGCGGAGATCACTCGCCGCGCAATAAGGCCCGAGTTGAGCCATGCCGGCACGGCCGCTGCCATCTTTTCAAAGAGAGCAGACGCAATCGGCGATACGGTATGCATTCGAGGCAATGGGCTGCTGCGGCCGCGAGCGCGTCGCAGCGGTGAACTCAGGGGCAGGATGCCGTGGCGGTCAGGTGGTGGCCAGTTGGTCGTAGAGGCGGCAAAACACCGGGGCAATCCGGCAACCGTAGCCGAAGGCGAGCTTCAGGCGCCGGCCGGTGGCAATTAGCCGTGCGGCGACGTACATCAGTTCCTGCATCACGGTGCGCAGCCGCCGGCGTTTGGCCGGCGCCCGCGGCGGGGCATCGGGACCGAGCAGTCCGGTCTGCCCGATCCAACGCAGGATGTTGTAGGCCAGCATGGCGCAGGCCAGGACTAGGGCATTGGTGGCGAATTTTCCCGAGGGCAGACGCTCGACGTCCAAGTCGGTCTTGAATTCACTATGAAACTGTTCCGAGGTGGCATGATCGGCGTAAAGCGCAATGATGGTTTCCTCATCCAACTCCAGGCTGGTCCACCAGCCTTCGATGGCGATGTCGGGGAACAGCAAGTGTTGGCCGTGCTTGTCGATGGTCCGCTCGATCAGCCGCATGGCCCGGCGCAGGTGATAGTCGAAGCCGTTGTACGTGCGGGTTTCGCGGACCTCGAACAGGGCCACCCGCTTGCCCGGACGCGGCGTGCTCCAGTCGCCGTGCTCCGTGGCGTAGGCCAACCATCCTTCGCGGCTTTCCCGGCGCGGATTCCACTTGATGATGTAATGCACGGGGGCGGCCTGCGGGTGTTGCTCCTCATGCGCCATGAGGGTCGCGATGTTCTCGATGGCGTCGTTGCCGCTGTCCAGACGCACCAACAGCGGTGCGGCGGTCAGTCCACGCGCCCGCTCCAGGACCCGTGCCAAGAGTTCCGGGGTGCCTTTC
>CAILVI010000082.1 GCA_903837595.1 uncultured Thiodictyon sp. | reverse complement strand
TGAAGGGCGATACCGGCGCAACCGGTTTGCCGGGTGCGAAAGGCGATACCGGCGCGGCCGGCCCGGAAGGCGTCGCCGGAGCGCAGGGTCCGCAAGGACTCGCCGGACCGCAGGGTCTGAAGGGCAATACCGGCGCAACCGGTGTGCCGGGTGCGAAAGGTGATACGGGCGCGACTGGCCCGCAAGGTCCGGAAGGCGTCGCCGGACCGCAGGGTCCGCAAGGACTCGCCGGACCGCAAGGTCTGAAGGGCGATACCGGCGATACCGGCGCGACTGGCGATATCGGCGCGATGGGCCCGCAAGGTCCGGCAGGCGTCGCCGGGGCGCAGGGACCGCAAGGGCTCGCCGGGCCGCAAGGTACGAAGGGCGATACCGGTGCCGCTGGCCCGCAAGGCCCCAAAGGCGATGCAGGCCCACGCGGTGTCGCCGGCCCCGTCGGTCCCGCCGGGCCTGCTACTAGCGGTACCGGCCCGGCTTATAGCCCGCGGCGCATTGCCACGCTCAATTGGGGTGTGACCACCACAGTTCGGTTTGCCGTGGGTGCAAATCCTATCGGCGTTGCCTTTGACGGCGCCAATATGTGGGTGGCCAACTACGGTGACAATACGGTTGCCAAACTTGATGCCGCCACCGGGGCGCTGATGGGGGCTTACCCGGGGGGCAGCACCCCAAGCGGCATCGCCTGTGATGGCGCTAATGTCTGGGTGACCAATGCAGAGATCGGCTTTGTTACCAAGCTCAGTGCGGCCAACGGTGCCCTGCTGGGGTCTTACTCGGCGGGCGTTTACCCGACCGGCATTGCCTTTGATGGCGCCAATGTGTGGGTGGCCGATGGTGCGGGCAGCACGGTGGCCAAGCTCAATGCCGAGTCGGGCGACTTGATAGGCAATTACCCGGTGGGCAATGCGCCCAACGGGATTGCCTTCGATGGCGCCAATATTTGGGTGACTAATCAAAACAGCGGAAGCGTGACCAAGCTTGATGCCGGCACGGGAGATCTGCTGGGGACCTACGCAGTTGGCTCAATGCCATCCTCGATTGCCTTCGATGGTGCCAATATGTGGGTGGCCAATTACGGCGACGGCACGGTTTCCAAGCTTGACGCCGCGGGCACATTGCTGGGGAGTTATCCCACGGGTGCGACCCCATACGGTATCGTCTTCGACGGTTCCTATATCTGGGTGACCGGTGCAATGGAAGGCTCGGTTGTCAAGCTTGATCTGGCCTCTGGCGCGTTGCTCGGGACTTACCCGGTGGGCAATTATCCCTACGGTATCGCATTTGATGGCGCCAATACTTGGGTAACCAGTATGCTCGACGGCACGGTGTCCAAGTTGTAGGCGTAAGCCGGCAGTAGGGTAACGGGGTGGGGGTCGGCTGGATGGTCATCGCCATTTAGCCGGCCCCTCACGTTTTTTCGGGTTGCCAAGCGTGGGTTCGACGCCTTGGCGTGACAACTGTCCGTTCCCGCTTCAGATTCCCCCGGTACAGCCGCTCCAGCGGCTCGGGAACAGGCTCTCGAGGATGCCGGAGCGGTGCAGCACCGCGACCCCCAAGACCTGGCCGCGATAGCTCACCACGACCTGCCCCGGCGGGTTGGCGGCGGCCTGCTGCACCGTGGGCTCGAACTGCTCCCGGCGCAGATAGCGGTCGCGCTGCTCCTGGGTCAGGGCGAGGCTGAAGCGGGTCGCTGCGGGTCCGAAGAGCAGGGCCGCGCTGGTGGTCGGCTTGGGCGGGCGGACATTGGTGCGTTGGAAAAAGAGCCCGCTGCCCTCCGCTCGCGGCACGGCTGGCGGACAGTGGTCCGCAGCCATCAGGTGCAGCCCGCGGCGGGACTGGCGATGGGCGCGCAGGTGTTTGAACCAGTCCGTCGGCAGGCCGTAGTGGTCGGCGAGGTCGGGCAGCCAGTCGGCGCCGTCTGACGGGTCCAAGGTCGCCGTGGTCGGGTCCGGCTCCGCCTGCGCCGCCCCATCCTTGTCCAGCACGGCGATGAAGAATCCGCCGCTGTCGTTGTGGTGCGGCCAGATGCGCAGGCACCCAGCCAGTTCCGTCGGCAGGTCACGCCCGTCCCAGTGGGTGAGACCGGGTGAGCCGACGAGTCCCGGCACCGCGATCGGCACCAGGCGCAACTGTTCCGGGTACTCCGCCAGGATATCGGCCACCGTACACTCGTTCTCCTCCGGGGCGAAGGTGCAGGTCGAATAGACCAGGCGTCCGCCGGGTTTGAGACGCTGCACCGCCTTGCGCAGCAGGGCACGCTGGCGGGGAGGCAGCCGTGTCTGGCTGCCTGGGTCCAGGCGTTCGACCAGCGACGGGGTGCGCCGCAGCGTGCCCTCACTGGAGCAGGGCGCGTCGACCAGGATGCGGTCGAACTGACCCCCGGCGGTCGGCCAGTTGGCACCGTCGGAACAGGTGGTCGAGCAGTTCAGGATGCCGAGCCGGTCCAGGTTCCCTTGCAGCGCCTTGATGCGGGCCGAGGCGATGTCATTGGCGATCAGGGTCCCGCGGTTGTCCAGGCCGAGCGCGATCTGGGCGGTCTTGCCGCCGGGGGCGGCGCACAGATCAAGCACCCGTTGTCCCGGTACCAGGTCAAGCAGATGGGCCGGGAGTTGGGAAACCTCCTCTTGGGCATGGGCCAGCCCGGCGCAATACCACCAGTGCTGGCCGGCGCGGGTCTCAATGGGCAGTTGCAGTGCCCCCGGCAGCCAGGGGATGGTTTGCGCCGCGATTCCTTCCTCCGCCAGCAGTTCCCGCAGGTCCGCCACCGTGATGCGGGTCGGATTGGCCCAGACCACGGGGGCGAGTGGGCGGCATAGGGCCGTGGCGAAGGCGTCCCAGTCGTCGATGATCTCCCGGTAGCGCCGCAGCGGCGAGGCCGCCACCTGGTCCGGGGTGGGGAGCGAGGCGGCGCTGCCGCGGGCGTGGCGTGGGGTCATTGGCGTGGGGGCATCGTGGCTGGGCGCGGGGAACGGCATGAACCGCAAGCATAAGCGCGATGGGCGGCGCGTGCATGGCCGATCCTCAGGCCGTTTCGGGTGCCCATAAACCTTGCCGGTGAATGGACATGAAGGTATCCACCACGGCCGGTTCATATTTCTTCGCGCGGCCTGTCTGTATTTCCTCAATCGCGGCATCCAGCCCTAAGGGTTCGCGATACGGCCGCCTGCTGGTCATGGCGTTCACCACATCGGCCAGCGCGAGAATCTTGGCCCCCAGCAGGATCCGGTCGCCCGTCAGGCCATGGGGGTAGCCGGAGCCGTCCAGGCGCTCGTGGTGTTGCACCACGAGCTCGCTAATCGGCCAGGGGAAGCGGATGTGCTTGAGGATGTCGTAACCGGTTTGGGGGTGGGTCTTGATGAAGGCGAACTCCTCCGTGTCAAGTCGGCCCGGTTTGGTCAGAATTTCGATCGGGATGCGGATATTGCCGACGTCATGTACCACGCCGGCAATCTGCAAACCCTCCAGTTCGTCAGCCGTCAGCGCCAATTGCCTGCCAATCATCACCGCCAGATTGGTCACCCGCCGCTGGTGGCCGGCGGTGAAGGGGTCGCGCGTCTCCACCGTGGCGGCAATCGCGGTGACCGACGCGATCAGTGTGGCGTGTATTTCACGCAACTGAGCCGTTTCCATGTTGAGCACCAGCTCCTGCTCGGCATTCAATCGACGTTGGTGTTCGATCAAGGCGGTGGACTTCTTCTCCACATCATCTTGCAGTTGATTGTTGCGCAGCGCGAGCTGGTCTTGCGCATCGTGCAGCAGCTGATTTCTGAAAATGGCGTGAGAATACGTGGAAAGCAACAGGTTCAGCATCTGCTGCGGGCCAGTGCACACCTCAAATGCCGTGCCGCCGATCGTCGCTTGGAGCGCAATCTTGGTTTCCTCCGTCACCCGACTGGGTCGGCCTAAAGTGGCGCGCACGCGTTCCAGTAACAATGCCGTATCGTAGGGTTTGATCAGGTAATTGTCCGCGCCGACATTCAGTCCATTTGCCAGGTCCTGCACATCACTCATCACGGTCAACAGAATGATCGGAATGGTGCGCAGGTGCTCGTCATCACGAATGCGCCGGCACAACTGGAGGCCGTCCATCACCGGCATGGCGATATCGCTGATGATGAGATCAGGGTGGAGCGTTTGCGCCAACCTCCAACCCTCGGCCCCATCACTCCCAATGCTCACCTGGTAACCCGCTTTGACCAAGCGCTGGTCCAAGACCTTGGCCTGGGTACGGTCGTCTTCAATGATGAGAATATGTGCCATGACGCGCAATGACCTTGCTGTGAAATGGCGCCAGCTCCCCTGTCTGACGCGCCCCCTGATCGCAATGATAGGGCAAAACCGTCGGTGCGGCAAAAGCTTAAACCCATGTGGTATCATCTTACGCTAGGGCGTTGCTCATGACTGCGGCCACCCACCCAGCTTCTTGTGACACCGCTCCAGCGGTGTCACGCATGTGCTGGGCGCTGTGCGCCCCAAGAAACTCACTGGCGGGCTTAGGCGCGCCCCGTCGCTCCCGACCGGTCTGCTGCGGATGCGCCGTACCCACCGGGTGGAAGACGGCCGCACCTGGCTCGCCGCCCAGACCTTTTAGCCCCGGCACGCCTGTTCGAGCCCACGCGTTTTTTTCCTTATGCTTTGGTAAACCTCGCCCCTGAGTACTCCCCCTATGGACCCCATCGCCGACAATCCGGTCATCCAACTCCTGCGTCGCCACCGCTCGGTGCGGCGCTACACCGGTGAGCCGATCCCCGCGGCGATGCTGGAAGCCGTGATTCGCGCCGGCCAGGGGGCCGCCAGTTCGAGCTTCATCCAGGCGTATTCGGTGGTGCGGGTCACGCGGGCGGCGGCGCGCTCGGCCATCGCGCGGGCCGCGGGCAACCAACCCTGGATCGAACAGGCGGCGGAGTTCCTGGTCTTCTGCGCGGATCTCCGGCGGGTCGACGCGGCCTGCCGGCGGTCCGACGCGGGCACGCTGGAGGGCTGGACCGAGCACAGTTTGGCCGCGGTGGTGGATACCGCGCTCATGGCCCAGGGCTGTCTGGTGGCCGCCGAGTCACTGGGGCTCGGTGGGGTCTTTATCGGCGGGTTGCGCAATGACCCAGAGACGGTTGTCGAGCAACTCGCCCTGCCCGAACTGGTGGCCCCACTCTTCGGGCTCTGTCTCGGCTGGCCAGCGGAGGACCCGCAGGTCAAACCTCGGTTGCCGCTCGCGCTCATCCTGCATGAGGACCGCTACCGCGACCCGGCCCCCGCGGCCATGGCCGACTATGACCGAGTCATCGCCGACTATTATGCCGCCCGCGACCGTAACGCCCGCGCCGGTGATTGGACCTCCACCACCGCGCGCGCCATGCAGGGCAAGAAGCGCGAGCACCTGCTGCCCTTTCTGCGGCGGCTGGGGTTCTTTCGGCAGTGACTTCAATGGCAGCCCAAGGTCTCGACCTCGAATCCAACTACGCACCGTTTTTCCCGGCTGAATTCTACGCCGATCAGATGGATGGGCTGACCGGCTGCGCGGTAGGGGTCGGCGTAGCCCTTATCCTTGATTTGCTGTAGCGCTCGACCCTCGGGCTCCAGTTCCACCACCTTGAACTCGAATAGATAGACCTGGCCGTTGAAGCGCAGTGCCAGGTCCAGTCGCCCGGCGCGGCTGGATTCCTTGGGGGTCAGTTCCTGGTGTCGCTTGACACCACCATCTTGGGCTGCTCCGCCCTGAAGTCAGCGCTAAACTTCCGCTCTTGATCATCCTTCGCACTCTTGCCGGAGATACACCCGGTGTCGAACTGCTTGGTCCACTTGTCGTTGAGTTCCTTAGCACGGACGTATGCCTTGCAGGCATCACTGCCCGGCCCTTCCTTCAGGCACCACTCTCCCGCCTTATACTGCGTCTTTAGTATGAGGTTGAAATATGGCATCTCATTCGTGCAGTTAGATCCTGCGTTGCCCCACTCCTTGGCGGACATTCCCTTTTTGCACTCGCTGTCTGCCTGGCAGTCCTCGCTCTTCTGATACTCCTTAACGTCACCGTCAACCTTGCGAATAGTGGCTAACGTTTCGCTTTGCGCGGACAAGACGGCCATATCTTCCTTGCCAAGAGGATCACAGCCTTTGGCATACAAAGCCCGGTCCGCACTGTACTCTTTGACTGCCTCCTTGTAAGCCTCGCAAGCACCACTGTTCAGCTTCGAGCCCAAGCACTAGATTCCCGCCTTGTATTGTGCCGAATATGTGCCCTTTACATATTCAATGTTGCCGTAACACTTTTCCAGGCGAGGCTCGTAGTGTGCTGCGTAGAAGTTGGTAGGCATGAAGGAAGAGAAGTCACCCATCTTCAGTTGGATCATTATGTGTGCCCTAAATCTCTCGCTGTACCATCCATAGATGCCGTACTCGCCTGCACACACATTAGCCCTGTTCGCCATTTCGGCCTCATATGCGCCAACACGTTCAACATCGCTGCACTTGCTCTTGTTTCCTGCCTCGCATGCGATAGCGTAGGAATATTGCAGGTCCAAGATGTCAGTGTACCTCTCCACTATCTCCTCACACTGTGTCCTGCTGTATGGAATCGGCTCGCGAATTCGCTCGGGTGGGCCAGCGCTCTCAGCTCTGGTGGATATGATGGAAATGACTGCTGCGGCAATGATTCTCTTGTCCATGTTACTTGTGACTTGTCACCGTCGTTGTTAGGGATCTGACGATCTTCGGAACGATTATAGAAAGCTTTCCATAATCGCGCTTATGGAAAGCCCCAGATTATGAGAACTATACTGTCTCAGGGCGATAGCAGTCCTCGGATATTTCGAGGATTTTTCAGCTTTCAGCTCTGAAATTGCTTTCCATAATGCTGCCGTCCTTCAGGGCACCAACTGAAGGAGAGCAGCATGCTTACGGCCTACTTCAAGAATCCACAGACGCTGTCTAGGTATCAGGAAGGCCCCGCCGGCCCGGAACTGGAGGAGTTCGCCGCCTGGCTTACACAGCATGGATACCAGCGTTCATGCATACGCCGGCGCGTTCGCGCCGCTCATCGTTTCATCCTGTGGGCCAACAACATCGGGCTGGCCTTGCCACAGCTCGATCGGGAGGCATTGAAGGCCTTCGGCAAACAGCTCCCGCAACGGCACACCAGCGGGGGCTTTGAGTACGTTCTTGACGGCGCTCGCCACTTCCTCGACTTCCTCACGGCCATGGGTCGCCTGGCGAACCCGGAGCCGCCCCCGTCAACAGCGCCGGAGCCGGGGCTGATGATCGCCTTTCGCCGTTGGATGCATGCCCAGCGGGGAACGCGCGATATCACCCTGGACAACTATCGGCTGCCGCTACTCAATCTGCTCCAGACGTTGGGTGATTGCCCAGAGCGCTATGATGCCACAGCCCTGCGCGCCTTTGTTCTCAATCAAGCTAGTCGCCATGGTCCCGGCCACGCCAAACAAGTGGTGACCGCCGTTCGCATGTTCCTGCGGTTTCTGGTCGCCATGGGCCAGTGCGCAGCAGGGTTGGATCAGGCGATTCCCACCATCGCCCACTGGCGCTTGGCGCGTTTGCCAACGTACCTGTCGGACGAGGTAGTGGAACGCCTTATCGCCAGTTGCGATCTGACGACTTCTATCGGCGTACGTGATCGTGCGGTGCTGTTGTTGTTGGCTCGCCTGGGACTGCGTGCCGGGGATGTCGCCGGATTGAAGCTCACCGCGATCGACTGGGAAACAGGGACGCTACTCGTCGCTGGAAAGAATCGACGCGAATGCCGATTACCACTGCCGCAAGACGCTGGCGATGCCACCTTGGCCTATCTGCAAAAGCGGCAGGTGATCAACGATGTGCGTGTCTTTGTCACGGCGTTTGCCCCCATCAAGGGCTTGTCGTACCAAACGGTCGGTCAGATCGTGACCCGCGCGATGCATCGCGTCGGCATCGATGCGCCGAGGTATGGCGCCCATCTGTTACGCCACTCCGCCGCGACCACGATGCTGCGTGAGGGTATGAGCCTGTCGGCCATTGGCGTGGTGCTACGCCATGCCTCAGTCGAAACCAAGGCGATTTATGCCAAGGTCGACGTGCAGCTACTGCGTGACATCGCCGGACCCTGGCCGGAGGTGGCATCATGTTAATGGTAGCGGTCGACTCCTATCTGGCCATGCGGCGCAGCACCGGCTTTCAACTCAAAGCGGCCGAACCTTACCTGCGCAGTTTCGCCGTCTTTGCGACGGCACGCAGCGAGCAGTTTATCACGGCGGCAACGGCAATCGACTGGGCTGCTGCAGACATCTGCGAAGCCCAGCGGCAGTATCGCTTGGGAATCGTGACACGCTTTGCTCAGTTCATGCATGTCGAGGACGCGCGTCATGAGATTCCAGCCGCGGGAATATTCTGTGGCCGCCGACAGCGACCACGCCCCTACATTTTCAGCGATGAAGAAATTCAGCGACTTATCATTCAGGCACGGCGGCTTGGTCCCGTCGGGACATTACGACCCCAGACCTACAGCACCCTGTTCGGACTGCTGGCGGTCACGGGTATGCGCGTTGCCGAAGTCCGTGCGCTGCGGCTGGACGATATCACTCCGGACGGATTGGTGGTGCGTGCGGGGAAGTTTCACAAGAGTCGGTTGATACCCCTGCATGAGACGACCGAGCGGGCATTGGAGCAGTACCTTGACCAGCGCTGCCGCATCGCCGGCTATGATCCGCATCTCTTCGTCTCGCGGCGTGGCGGCGGCCTTTCGCACACCGTCGTGGCCGAGACCTTTCATGAACTGCTGCACGCCGCAGGTATCCCGGCCGACCAACGGGTTCCCGCGCCTCGGCTCATGGATTTGCGCCACAGCTTCGCTGTGAAAGTGCTGCTGGCATGCCCCGAGGAGCGGGACCAGGTCGGCCGACAGACGCTGGCGCTCACCACCTATCTGGGACACGCGAAGGTCGACAGCACCTATTGGTACCTGGAAGCTGTCCCGCAGCTGATGACCGATATTGCCCGTCGCTGCGAAACCTTTATCGACGGGGGTACCCTATCATCTGAAGTTTCCCGCTTTCCGTTACGCCACGAGCGCCATAACCGCGGCGAGCAGCGGATTTTGCGGGGGTTTGCCGGGATCCGCGCAATCGATACCGAAACCCTCG
>CAILVI010000081.1 GCA_903837595.1 uncultured Thiodictyon sp. | reverse complement strand
GCTTACCGTGAAAGTCGCGCCGGGAGCGCGCTCCAATTCTCCCTCCCCTATTGGGGGAGGGCGGGGTGGGGAACGGCCAAGGCCGTTGACTGATCGCCGCGCGCCGGTGCCACCAAGCACCGGCGCGCGGCGATTGCCGTCATGTTTCCACATTTCCCCGGACCCGCCGCCGCATAATATCCGCTCAGCCTTGCCCATCCAGTCGCGCGCGCGGCATGGATGGACAGAGGCATCCAGCAGCAGGCATTAATAATCCATGAGTTCGGACCCTAAGGCCGCCCCGCGGCGCCGCTACCTGCCACTGTTGGCGCTGAGCCTGGCTGGCGCAGCGGCGGTGGGTGCTTGGCTGTATTGGCCCCGCAGCGCCGAGGTGACGAACAGCCAGGGCGGGCCGGGTGGCGGCAAGGGCCGGCCGGTGCCGGTGGTCGCGCAGCCGGTAAGTACCGGCGACCTGCAGGTCCATTTGAGCGGCACCGGCACGGTCACGCCGCGCAATACGGTGACGATCCGCACCCGGGTCGACGGCCAGCTGATGCGGGTTACCTTCCAGGAGGGGCAAATGGTCAAGGAGGGCGACCTGCTGGCCGAGATCGATCCACGCCCCTCGCAGGTACAACTGCTCCAGGCACAGGGCGCGCTGGCCCGTGACCAGGCGCTGCTGGAGAATGCGCGGGTGGACCTGGAGCGCTACCGCACCCTGTACCAGCAGGACTCCGGCTCCAAGCAGCAATGGGACACCCAGAAATCGCTGGTCGGGCAGTACGAGGGGGCCGTGAAGTCCGACCAGGCCCAGATCGAAGTGGCCAAACTTCAGCTCACCTATTCCCGGATTACCGCACCCTTCAGCGGCCGGCTGGGCCTGCGTCAGGTCGACCCGGGCAACGTCATACATGCCACCGACGTGGCCGGGCTGGTGGTCATCAACCAGATGCAGCCCATCCTGGTGGTCTTCACCCTGCCCGAGGACAACCTGACCGCCATCCTGCGGCAGGTCCGCTCCGGTGAGCGGATACCGGTGGACGTCTATGACCGCAACCAGACGACCAAGCTCGCCTCCGGTGCCTTGGTGACCCTGGACAACCAGATCGACCCCACCACCGGCACCATCCGGCTCAAGGCGGAGTTTGCCAACGAGGACGGGGCGCTGTTCCCCAACCAGTTCGTCAACGTCCGGCTGCTGATCGATTCACTGCATGACGCGACCCTGGTCCCGACCGCGGCGATCCAGCGCGGCGTGCAGGGGACCTATGCCTATGTGGTCGGGGCGGACCAAACGGTCAGTGTCCGACCCGTGAAGCTCGGCCCCACCGAGGGTGAGGTCGCCGCGGTGACGGACGGGCTCAAGCCCGGCGAGCTGGTGGTGGTGGACGGCACGGACAAGCTGCGCGACGGCGCCAAGGTGGACCTGGGCAGCCGCGGCGGCGCCACCGCGGGCCAGGCCAAGGGTCCCGCCTCCGGCCAGGCGGCCGACGCGCCCCCCGGACAGGGCACCGCCCCGGAGCGCCGCCACCGCCGATCCCCACCTTGAGTCAGGCGCGCGAACTCGACCGATGAACCCCTCCCGCCCCTTTATCCTGCGGCCGGTCGCGACCTCGCTGCTGATGGTCGCCATCTTTCTCACTGGGCTCTTGGCCTATCACCTGCTGCCGCTCTCCGCCCTGCCCGAGGTCGATTATCCGACCATCCAGGTGGTCACGCTCTACCCCGGCGCCAGCCCCGACGTGATGACCTCGTCCGTCACCGCCCCCCTGGAGCGGCAGTTCGGGCAGATGCCGGGCCTGAACCAGATGTCGTCCACCAGTTCCGGCGGGGCCTCGGTCATCACCCTCCAGTTCGTCCTGGACTTGAGCCTGGACGTGGCCGAGCAGGAGGTGCAGGCGGGGATCAACGCCGCCGGCACCCTGCTACCCACCGACCTGCCAAGCCCGCCGATCTACAGCAAGGTCAATCCGGCGGATACGCCGATCCTGACCCTGGCCCTGACCTCGGACACGATGCCCCTGTACCAGGTCGAGGACCTGGCCGAGACCCGGCTGGCGCAGAAGATCTCCCAACTCCCCGGAGTCGGCCAGGTCAGCCTGAGCGGCGGCCAGCGCCCGGCGGTGCGGGTGCGGGTGAACCCCGGTGTGCTCGCGTCCTACGGGCTCGGGCTGGAGGACCTGCGCACGGCACTGGCCAATGCCAACGTGAACCAGCCCAAGGGCGGTTTCGACGGACCCACCCGCGCCTCCACCATCGACGCCAATGACCAGATCGGCTCGGCCGCCGAGTATCGGGGGCTGATCGTCGCCTACAAGAACGGGGCGCCGGTGCGCCTCTCCACCCTGGCCACGGTGGAGGAGGCCGCGGAGAACCAGCGTCTGGCGGCCTGGGCGGATGAGGCCTCCGCGGTGATCGTCAACATCCGCCGCCAGCCCGGCGCCAACGTGATCGAGGTGGTCGACCGCATCAAGGCCCTGCTCCCCGACCTGCGCTCGACCCTGCCGGCGACGGTGGCGGTGCGGGCGCTGACCGACCGGACCCTGACCATCCGCGCCTCGGTGCGGGACGTGCAGTTCGAGCTGCTGCTCGCGGTGGCCCTGGTGGTGATGGTGATTTTCCTCTTCCTGCGCAGCGTCGCCGCGACCCTCATCCCCAGCGTGGCCGTGCCGCTATCGCTGGTCGGCACCTTCGGCGTCATGTATCTCACGGGCTTCAGCATCAACAATCTGACCCTGATGGCGCTGACCATCGCCACCGGCTTTGTGGTGGACGACGCCATCGTGATGATCGAGAACATCTCTCGCTATATCGAGCGGGGCGAGCCGCCGCTCACCGCCGCGCTCAAGGGCGCCGCGCAGATAGGCTTTACCATCATCTCGCTGACCCTGTCGCTGATCGCGGTACTGATCCCGCTGCTCTTCATGAGCGAGGTGGTGGGCCGGCTGTTCCGGGAGTTTGCGATTACGCTGGCGGTCGCGATCCTGATCTCGGCCGTCGTCTCGCTGACGCTGACCCCGATGCTCTGCGCCAAGTGGCTGCGGCAGCGGCCGGCGGCCGCTCCCGACCCTGATGCCGATCAGGCCGCCGTCGAGCACGCCAGCGGCCGGTTCTTCGCTGCCGTGCTCCGCGGCTATGCCCGGATGCTCGGTTGGGTGCTGGAGCACCAGGGAGCCACCCTGGTGGTGGCGGTCGCGACCCTGGTACTGACGGTGGTGCTCTATATCGTCATTCCGAAGGGGTTCTTCCCGGTCCAGGACACCGGTCTGATCCAGGGCATCTCGGAGGCGTCGCAGTCGATCTCATTCCCGGCGATGGCGGAGCGCCAGCAGGCACTGGCCCGGGTGGTGCTCCAGGACCCGGCGGTCGCGAGCGTGTCCTCCTTCATCGGTGTCGACGGCACCAATACGACGCTCAACAGCGGCCGGCTGCTCATCGATCTGAAGCCGCGCGAGCAGCGCCCCAGCGCATCCGAGGTCATCCGCCGGCTCCAGCCGCGGCTGGCCGAGGTCACCGGCATGACGCTCTATATGCAGCCGGTGCAGGATCTCACGATCGAGAGCCGGGTGAGCCGCACCCAGTATCAACTCTCGGTCCAGGACGCGGATGCGGCCGAACTGGGGCTGTGGGTTGGTCGGCTGGTGGAGCGGCTGAGTCGGCTGCCGGATCTCACCGATGTGACGAGCGACCTGCAAAGTGAGGGCCTGCGCGCCACTATCGACATCGACCGCGAGGCGGCGGGGCGGCTGGGCGTGACGGTGGCGGCCATCGACAACGCGCTCTACGACGCCTTCGGCCAGCGGCTGGTGTCCACCATCTTTACCCAGTCCAACCAGTACCGGGTGGTCCTGGGGGTGGAGCCGCGGTTCCAGAGTGGGCCGGAGGCGCTCAAGCAGATCTACGCGTCATCGAGCACTGGCGGCCAGATACCACTGGCGGTCGTCGCCCGTTTCAGCGAGCGGCCCGGGCCCTTGGTGATCAATCACCTGAGCCAGTTCCCCGCGGCCACCATCTCATTCAACCTGGCGCCCGGTGCCTCACTCGGCAACGCGGTGGCGGCCATCGAGGCGGCGCGCGACGAACTCGGGATGCCGGTAGCCGTGCAGACCAGCTTTCAGGGCGCGGCGCTGGCGTTTCGCGCCTCGCTGGGCAACCAGGTGTTCCTACTGCTGGCGGCGGTCGCGACCATGTATATCGTGCTGGGCGTGCTCTATGAGAGCTACATCCACCCGATCACCATCCTCTCCACCCTGCCCTCGGCGGGCGTCGGGGCCTTGCTGGCGCTGATGCTCGCGGGCCAGGACCTGGGCGTGGTGGCCATCATCGGCATCGTGCTGCTGATCGGCATCGTCAAGAAGAATGCGATCATGATGATCGACTTCGCGCTGGACGCCGAACGGCGCGAGGGCAAGACGGCGCGCGAGGCGATCTACCAGGCCTGCCTGCTGCGCCTGCGCCCGATCCTGATGACCACCTTTGCCGCACTGCTAAGCGCCCTGCCGCTGATGTTTGCCACCGGGATGGGGGCCGAGTTGCGCCGGCCCTTGGGCATCGCCATGGTCGGCGGCCTGCTGCTGAGCCAGGTGCTGACGCTCTTCACCACCCCGGTCATCTATCTTGCGTTCGATCGGCTGGCGCGGCGTGCCACCCGGGGCCTGACCACGGCGGCCGAGACCTGAGCGCGCAACGAGACGAGGCGACTGCGCTACCTTTGGAGACTCACGGGAGCTTGTCATGCAATGTCTGATCATCGGCGGTACCGGCAACCTCTCTTACGCCTGCGCACAGGCAGCACTCGCGGCGGGGCTAACGGTCTTCACGCTCAATCGCGGGCTCAAGCCCGCCGAGTCCGCCCCCGGTGCGGTAACGCTCAAGGCCGACATCCGCGACGGCGCCTCGGTGCGCGCCGCCGTGGGCGATCGCCGCTTCGGCGCGGTGGTGGACTTCATCTCCTACAACCCCGAACAGTTGGCCGGAAGCCTGGATCTGCTGGGCGGGCGCACCGACCAGTATGTCTTCGTCAGCACCGCCTCGGCCTATCGCAAGCCGCCGGTCCATCAGGTCGTCACCGAGGGGACGCCGCTGGCCAATCCGTTCTGGGCCTATTCCCGGGACAAGATCGCCTGCGAACGTTTGCTCGTGGCGGTTGGGCGCGAACGCTCCCTGCCTTACACCATCGTGCGGCCCTCCCACACCTACGGGCGGGGCTGGCTGCCGCTGGCCTTCGGCTCATCGGACTTCACCATCGCTGCACGGATGCTGGCCGGCCAAGAGCTCATCGTGCACGGCGACGGGCAGGCGCTCTGGACGCTGACCCACGCCCGCGACTTCGCCGCCGGACTGGTCGGGCTGCTTGGCCATCCCGGTGCGCTCGGCGAGGCTGTCCAGATCATGGGCGAGGAGGCGCTGACCTGGGACGCCATCCACCGCACCGTCGCCGCCGCACTCGGGGTCGAGCCGCGCATCGTGCACATCCCGTCGGACTTCATCGCCGCGGTCGACCCCGGGATGGGCGAACGACTGCTGGGCGACAAGACCTACAGCGCCCTGTTCGACTGCTCCAAACTCAAGCGACTCGTCCCCGGTTTCCGCACCACGACCCCGCTGCACGTCGGGGTGCGCGAATCCGTGGACTGGCTGCTGGCCGACCCCACCCGCCAGACGATCAATGCCGGGGTGGATGCGACCATCGAGCGCCTGCTCGCCGCCTGGCGGCGCGCCATGGCCGCCGCGCTGGGTTGAGCGAACGCGCTCGCGTGCCGACCATACCAGTCCGCGACTGACTGGCCATCCGGCGCGCCGCGCCAGCCTTGATTCTGGAAAGGGTAGCTCCGACCTCGGAGCCTCGTTTTTCCCGCAGACGCCGATGGTAGGCAAAAACCTATCGCAGTAGTCGGACATACCCATTGGAGGTTCGACGGCCTGCTCTGTATCTTCGCAACCGTCGGCACAGAGAAGGCCTCGTTGGATCGCCCCCCGGTACAACAGACTTTCAACGGTGCTAAACGGTAACGGTAAACGACCCATCTAAAGCAAGGTGAACATCATGAGTGACAAAGAGCTCAGTACCCGGAGCAACCATGCCATGTGGCTCGCGATTGGCATCATGTTGGCCCCCTTGGTGCCCTACGCCCTGAGCGGCACTGGCGGCTGACCGCTGATCCGATGCCAACGAAACGTCAAAACCTGCGCGGCCCAGCTTGGAGTGGGGCCGCGATCTAATTGGTTACGCCTCTGTTGACACCTTGGACCTGGCACTGCTTGGGCTCAGCAACGCGGGCGGGGCGCTGCGCTGCGGCCAGCCGGCGTTCGCCCCGGCGGACCTACTCAAACAAGGACTGGATGCCCAGGATGCGGCGGAGCAGGGACTCGGCGACGATCTGAGTAACACCCCGGACATGGCCGCCAAAATCGCGCGGCTGCAGGCGCGCCACGAGCGCAAGCGTGCCCAGCTCCAGCAGTTGGAGGAGCGCGGCGAGACCCAGCTTTCGCGCACCGATGGCGATGCCCGCGCCTTGACCAAGGCCGGTCAGCGGCTGATCGGCTACAACGTCCAGCAATGGTGAATGGCAAGCACCGGCTTATCCCCCACCATAAGGTCACCAATGCAGGCAACGACACCGAACAGTTGGCCGCCCAAGCCATCGCCGCGCAAGCGGTCTTGGCGGCCGGCGAACTGCTCGCCATGGCCGATGCCGGCTACTTCAGCGAGGGGCTGCTGGCCGAGTGTGCGCAGGCCGGTATCACCGTCTGCCTTCCGGTCCCCGACGACGAGCGGCGGTTGACCGCGAAAGGGCGCTTGAGCGGAGCGCATTTCGCGTACTTGCCGGAGCGCGATGTCTATCGCTGCCCCGGCGATCAAGAGCTGCACCGCCACGGCGAGCCGGCACCGGCACCCTGTATTCGTCTCCAGGGGCGCGGTGGCGCGCCTCATGCGGACACACGGCGAATACTTTCAAAATCTCCGCAGCGGTGTCACGAGAAAGAGGTCGTGGTTCAGCTGCCGGTGCGTCCGCGCAGCGGGCTGCTGCGCGGAAAGTGTGCACGCAGAAATTTCATCTGGTCGGCCAGTACGCCGCGACCCATCAGATAGACATACTCGGCATGGGTCGGGGTGAAGGGCACCGCCAGCAGCTCCATCCCGGCGGCCTCCGGGGTGCGGCCAGCCTTGAAGTTGTTGCAGCGCACGCAGGCGGTGACCACGTTGTTCCAGTGGTCACGCCCGCCCTGGCTGGAGGGTCGCACATGGTCGCGGGAGAGTTGGCGACTCGCGAAACGGCTGCCGCAATACAGACAGAGGTGGCCGTCGCGCTGGAACAGCGCCTGGTTGGACAGCGGCGGCGCATAGTTGTCCTGAAGCTGGTTCTGGGCCTGGTGCAGACCGACGGTGGCGATGATGGACTGGATGCGCAGTTGGCTGCGGCGCCGGGTCGAGGCATTGATGCCGCCGCGCAGACAAAACAGGTCATCGCCACAGGCGTAGGCGACCTGATCAAGGAAGTAGAGGCGGGCGGCGGTGCGGTAGTCCACCCACTCGAGCGGCATACCCGCCAAATCCGTTCGCAGCACCTGTTGGTTCAGTGGCAACATAGCGGGATCAGGCTCGCAATTTCCAGTCATGATACACATCGAGTGCGGCGATGCAAGGGCACCGCAACGCCCGTCGCGCACTGGCGGCGCGCCTGATTGGCTGGCTCTGACCGGCTGCGGCCGTCACCCAAGGCGGCGTCGGCGCCAACCTGTGCACAGTCTGGTGGCGGCGAGTCGGGCGGGCAGGCGCCTCGTCTAAATCCGCGCACCGCGGTTGGTCTAAAATCCAAGTAGCTGAAAAACAGCAACTTGCAGAGCTGGTTATTTCGTAGCCGATGAAACACGACCGTAACAACGGCGCTACCTGGCGACCAGGTCCCAAGCTTTACCCACAGAGTTATCCACAGCAACTGTGAACAGGATCCGTTTCGCCATGGCCGACAGTCGGTTGCATATCCGGCCAGCAATCGGCGCGGGGGCGACGCCGCCGTGGGAGCCACCTTGCTGCCGGTGAGCCCCTTGATCCTGCGTGTCGCGGTGGCCGGGCCCCTGCCCGGGCTCTTCGACTATCTGCCGCCGGCCGAGTCCGCCCCCACGTCCCTAGTCCCCGGGATGCGTCTGTTGGTGCCCTTCGGGCGCGGGCAGCGGGTCGGCATGCTGGTCGAGACCGCCGGACATTCCGAGCAGAACGGGGACCGCCTGAAATCAGTCACCGCGGTACTCGACGCGACGGCGCTACTCGGCCCCGTGGACCTGGCCCTGATCCGTTGGGCGGCGGACTATTACCGCTCACCGCTGGGTGAGGCACTGTTCGGCGCCCTGCCGGTGCGCCTGCGCCGGGCGGATGCCCGGCTGGACCCGGGTTCCCCAGGCTTGCGTCCGACCGCCGCCGGACTGAACTTGGATGTGGCTGCACTGGGCCGCGCCCCGGCGCAGCGCCGTGTCATGGAGTGCCTGCGCGCGGCGCCGCAGGGGCTGGCGATGCCGACGCTGAAGGCCCGGCTCGGGTCCTGCGTCGGGCCGCTCAAGGCCCTGCGCGACCTGGGCCTGATCGAGCCCTGCCGGGTGGCGGCCGGGCCCGCGCCGCCAGCCGCGATCCCAGACGCGCCCGTCGCCGACCCGGCAGGGCCGGTGCTCAACCCGGAGCAGACCCGGGCCGTGGCCGCGGTCAGCGCGGCCCTGGGCGGTTTCGCCCCCTTCGTACTGGACGGGGTCACCGGCAGCGGCAAGACCGAGGTCTATATCCGCCTGATCGCCGAAGTGATCGCCGCCGGCCGGCAGGCCCTGGTCCTGGTGCCGGAGATCGGCCTCACCCCCCAATTGCGCGACCGCCTGGCGCACCGACTGCCCGGACCCCACGCGGTACTGCACTCGGCCCTGCCCGAGGCCGAGCGGGAGCGTGCCTGGCACAGTGCCGCCGCCGGGTGCGCGACCCTGGTGCTCGGCACCCGCTCGGCCTGCTTCGTGCCGCTGCCGCGCCTGGGGCTGATCGTGGTGGACGAGGAGCATGACGCCTCGCTCAAGCAGCAGGAGGGCTTCCGCTATTCGGCCCGCGATCTGGCGGTGCGCCGCGCCCAACAGGCCGGCTGCCCGGTGGTCCTGGGCTCCGCCACCCCGTCGCTGGAGACCCTGTATAACGCGCGGCTGGGGCGCTACCGCCGCCTGCACCTGAGCCAACGCGCCGGCGGTGCCCAGGCGCCGGCCATCGCGCTCCTGGACATCCGCGGCCAGACGCTGAGCGCCGGCCTGTCCCCCCTGTTGCGGGCGCAAGTCGAGGCCCAGACCGGTGCCGGCAATCAGGTGCTGCTGTTCCTCAACCGCCGTGGCTATGCCCCGGTCCTGACCTGTCACGACTGCGGTTGGGTCGGTGCCTGCCCCCATTGCGATGCGCGCCTGACCCTGCATCTGAAGCTGCGCCGACTCTGGTGCCACCACTGCGGCTGGTTCCTGACCACCCCGTCCAAATGCCCGGACTGCCAGGGGCTCGACCTGCGCGGCCTGGGCCTGGGGACCGAGCGGCTGGAGGAGGAACTGCAGGCGGTCTTCCCGGGCGTGCGCCTGGCGCGGGTCGATCGCGACAGTACGCGGCGCAAGGGCGAACTGGATCGCCTGCTCGCGGCCAGTCGCAGCGGCGAGATCCAGATCCTGCTCGGCACCCAGATGCTCGCCAAGGGGCACGACTTCCCCGGGGTGACCCTGGTCGGCATCCTTGATCTTGACCATACACTCTATGCCTCGGACTTCCGCGCCCCGGAGCGCACGGCGCAGCTCATCGTCCAGGTCGCCGGCCGCGCCGGGCGGGCGGATCGCCCCGGGCGCGTGGTGTTGCAGACCCGCCATCCCGAGCACCCGCTACTCAAATCGCTGATCCTGGGCGGCTATCCGGGCTTTGCCGAAGTGGCCCTGACGGAGCGGGAGTCCGCACAGTTGCCGCCCTTCGGCCACCTCGTCCTGCTGCGCGCCGACGCCCCGGACGTCGAGGTGCCCATGGACTTTCTGCGGCAGGGGCGCACCCTGGCCCTGCGCCTCCTGGGTGACCTGGGTGAGACCGGGGTCGCGGTGTCGAGCCCGGTCCCAGCAACGATGGAGCGACGCGCCGGGCGCTACCGCGCCCAACTCCTGGTGGAGGGACCGGAGCGCCTCGGGCTGCAGCGCTTTCTTGCCTCTTGGGCTAGCAAGCTGTGGACGATCCCGCGCAACCGGGGGCTGCGCTGGTCGCTGGACGTGGACCCCCAGGAAATGCTTTAGTCCGACCACCGCGACTTGCGCCACGGGCCGCGAGGGGGCTGTCAGGATGGGGATGAATACACGCGAATTTTCACCACTCGAGATGTTTTATCACCTGGCGATGCGGCTGGGTGGTGGTGCGCTCGCCGTGGTCATACCACTCGACGGTCCGCGCCTTGGGCTCGATCGCCTGCGGCGCACGCTCGCTTGCGTGGCTCCGACTCACCCACTGCTATACGCCGCCATTCGGCCCTGTCCCGAGCACCCGACCCTTGCCCGATGGTGTCCGGGTGCCGAAATGCCGCCGACGCGTGCGTTGTTCACCTGTCGCGAGGACACCAGTGGCAAGCCGTTCATTGCAGCCATGGAGCAGTGCCTTGGCATTCGCTACACCGTGGCGGACAACTGCGTGAGAATCCATTGCACCTTACTGCGGTGTCCGGCAGGGGCTGAGGGCCACGACTGCCTGCTATTCGGGACCCACCACCTGTTTTTCGATGGCGATGGCTTCCATATGTGGCTGAAACGCCTCCTGTCGACCCTCTCGACAGATGCCCCCGCGGTGCCTGGCACCGTGGCGACGCCACTCATGGTTCCGCCGTCGGACTATGAAATGTCTTTCACGCTTTGGGCCCAGCGCATGGGTGACACGCCGTTGCCTCCCCCTCGGTTCACCTCCTGCGCATCTTCGACGCCGGTGCTGGCGCCGCCCGCCTCGCGGCTGTCTCGCCTCCTACCCCCGCTCGCGGTCGTCGCGCGCTTCCTGCCAGCACCGTTCATCGCATGGTTGGTCGGCCGGGGCATCCACACGATCACGCTCGACTCATCCCAAACACTGGCATTCCTCGCGGCCTGCAAGGCTCACGCGGTCGGCCCCACCGCGGCCCTGGTCGGTGCCTTCGGGCGAGCCATCCGCGACGCCGGGAGTTCTGAGACCATCCCTTATGTTCCGGTCATCCCGATCAACCTCCGCAGTCGCCTGGGTGCGGAGAATGAAGACATGCGCTTGTCCATGGCAAACGGCATCATCGGGTTCTTCACCGAACTCGACGTGTCCCTCAGGGCCACGGCATGGGAGATCGCAACCACCTGGCAAGCCAGGTTCAGGGAGGACCTCTGGCTCGAGGCGCACATGGCGAACTGGACCTGGGCCCGACAGTGGATCGAACGCAACGATGTGCTCCGCTGGCCATACCCGCTGGAGTGCTCGGTGTTCGTGTCGAACGTGGGCGTGGTCGACTTCGCGATCAACGATCCGGCGAACACGTGGCAGGCGCGGCACCTCTTCGTGGCGGGGTTCGAGCAGTCGTTCACCATCCTCTCCAGCACCATCAACGGCAGGCTCGCCGTGACCGTGTCGCACCCGGTTGCCATCTGGAGCCGCAAGACCGGAGCCGGGGTGACCGCCGCCATCCGCGCTTTCCTGCTAGCCGCCAAGCCCGCTGCGCTCGAATAGCGTGCCAGCGGTCCGGCAGCGGTCCCGCACGGGAGCCGCCGGGCGGCTTGTATTTCGCCGTTCGCGAGAACCACCCCGGCAGGGCGCTTGGATGCCCATTCAACCTGTGGTCAGCCTGATAGAGTTTCTGTAGAATGCTTGACCGGCATGGCGACTAGTCAGTCGGTAGCGAATCGTTGCGCACCTGATGCGCATCGGGTCCGTGACGGTTTCGTGGTGGCACGGCCTATGCGTTGCCCACGCGGTAAAGAGCAATGGACTATCGGGGGGAGCAACATGAGGCCCGAAGCAAAACGCGTCGTCCCGAGAATAGCGGGCATCGGGGCCTATGTCCCAAGTCGTGTGGCCACCAATGACGAAGTACTCGGTTATCTCCGTGACCAGAGTGCGCCGTATCTGTCACCCGAGGATTGCGAAGCGCTCGTCAATACCGCCCGGCGCAAGCTCTTGAACTCGGGCTGTCGCGAACGGCATTGGTCCGCGCCCGATGAGTGGTGCACCGATCTGGCGCGGATGGCCGCGGCACGGGCATTGGAAGACGCCGCCATTCATCCCGAAGAATTGGACCTCATCATCTTTGCCGGCATGGCGAAGGCGTTCGTCGAGCCGGCAACCGCCCATGTGCTGCGACACGAACTCGCGGCGACCAATGCCAGTCTGTTCGACCTGGGGGACGCGTGCACCGGCATCATGAAGGGCCTCGAGGTGGCTGGGGCGCTCATTAGTACTGGAAAGTATCGAACGATTCTCGTCACGGCCGGCGAGCGCATCTTCGAGTGGGCGGACTATCGCTGCAAATCACTGGACGAACTCACATGGAAGTTCGGCTCACTGACCATTGGGGATGCCGGCGGCGCCCTGATCGTGCAGGCCACGGACGCACCGGATTTCGTCGATGATCCCCGGCACTGGCAATTCTTCTATTCCTTCGTGGATGACTCCTATTCGACCTGCAACATGGGTTTGAGCCATCGCGTGGGTGAGCATTATCGATTGTATTCCCACTCGACGCGCCTGTTCCGGCAGGGCCGCGCCGCGGGCGAGGCGCTGTGCGCACGCCTCTTTGCGGACCCGACATGGCGGGAGCACCAGTACGAGAACATCTTCCTCCATGAGGTGGGAAATGTCGTATGCAACACCGCGTTTGCCATCTTGCGCCGAATCGGTGCGCACATCCCGCTGGATACCTACCGCTCGGTTTGGCCTGAGCATGGCAACGTCGCCACTGCCAGTCTGCCGCTCGGTATGTGGTATGCCAAGCAGGAGGGCCGGCTGAGGCGCGGTAATCGCGTCGCCTTCTATTGTCCTGCCGCCGGCGTGCAGGCTGGCATCATGTTCTTCCGCTACTGAGTTCGCCCAGGGTTGTTTTGTTGATCGAGAGCATAGGATGGAAACGACGATGTCGACAAACCGATGGGTGCTGGTGACGGGGGCCTCTAGCGGCATCGGGAGCGATTTTGCCCGGGTGTTCGCGCGGGAAGGCTATTCACTGCTCATCACCGCGCGGTCACGGGATCGCCTGGACGCCTTGGCGCAGGAGTTGCGGCGCGAGCACTCGGCGCTGGTGCGCGTGTTTCCTTGCGACCTGTCCCTGAGCGGTGCCGCAAAAGCGCTGGTCCGGGCACTCGAGGAGGAACAGATCGAGGTGGAGGTGCTGGTCAACAATGCGGGGGTTGGGCTCCTCGGACCCTTCGTCGAGCTCGACGCCGAGAAGCAGAGCGAGATGATCCATCTCAACGTGTTGGCCCTCACGGAACTCACGCGGCTCCTGGCCCCCGCGATGGTGCGGCGGGGAAGCGGGGGTATCCTCAACATCGGCTCGACCGCCGCCTTTCAACCAGGGCCGCTGATGGCCGTCTACTTCGCGACTAAGGCATACGTCCTGTCCTTTTCCGCGGCCCTTCAGGAGGAGCTTTCCGCGACCGGTGTCACCGTGACCTGCCTGTGCCCCGGACCTGTTGACACCCCGTTCCTCGCGACGGCGCGGGCGGCGGACGCCAAGCTGACCCGGTGGCGCAAGCCAATGAAGTCGCTGATAGTCGCTGAAGAAGGTTATCAGGCTCTCCAACGGGGAGCGACCTGTCGCGTCACGGGCAGGCTCAACCGGTGGATGGCGTTCTCGACGCGGTTCGCACCGTTGCGCGTCGCGGCCAAGGTGGCGAAGAACCTCTTGCAGCCATAGGCAGACCGCCCATCGCAGGCCGGGGCCGGTTTCGGCTGGGCGACGCCGAGCGACCAGGCGTTGCCAAGATGCGCTTCGGCTGAAGTGTTGAGCGCACCCGACCGAAGCCCACCCCCGGAGCATGATCCGGGGGCCGGATTCGGGTATCCTTTGTGCTTGCCGTGCGGCGGCCTTCGACCCGCCGCGGCCCCTGCCTGCGTTCACCCGAAAGACTCATGAAGCAACAGATTACGGAACTCCTGCGCGCCGGCTTGGCGCACCTTACCGCCGACGGCACCTGGGACGCGATCACGCTCCCGGAACCCCAGGTCGAGCGGACCAAGGATCAGACCCACGGTGACTTCGCCACCAACCTGGCCCTGTTGCTGGCCAAGCCGGCCCGCGCCCGCCCGCGGGACCTGGCCGAGCGGCTCGTGGCCGCCCTGCCGGCCTCGCCGCTGATCGCCCGGGTGGAGATCGCCGGCCCCGGTTTCATCAATTTCTTCCTCGCCGCGGATGCCTACCGTGCCGTGGTACCGGACATCCTCACCACCGGACACGACTACGGCCGCTCCCGGCAGGGGGCAGGTCAGCGCATCCAGGTGGAATTCGTCTCCGCCAACCCCACCGGCCCACTGCATGTAGGCCACGGGCGTGGTGCGGCCTATGGGGCGGCGGTGGCGGACCTGCTCACCGCGATCGGCTACGAGGTCCACCGCGAGTATTACGTCAACGACGCCGGCCGGCAGATGGACATCCTGGCCGCTTCGGTGTGGCTGCGCTATCTGGAGCTGTGCGGCGAGGCGATCGACTTCCCGAGCAACGGCTACAAGGGCGACTATGTCTGGGACATCGCCGCCACCCTGCACCGGGAGCACGCGGACGCCTATCGGGTGGAGGGGACCGTGGTCTTTGCCGGGGCCCCGCCGGATGAGGTCGAGGGGCTCGAAGGTGGCGACAAGGAGGCCCATATCGACGCGGTCATCAGTGCCGCCAAGCGCCTGCTGGGGGACAACCGCTACCGCTACTGCTTTGAGCTCGCGCTCAACACCATCCTGGACGACATCCGGGCGGATCTGGCCGAATTCGGGGTCGAGTATCAGGAGTGGTTCTCGGAGCGCTCGCTCGCGGAACGTGGTGCAGTCAATCGGGCGATCGAGCGGCTGCGTGAGGCCGGCCACGTCTTCGAGCAGGGCGGGGCCCAGTGGTTCCGGGCGACGACCTTCGGCGACGAGAAGGATCGGGTGCTGATACGCGAGAACGGCCAGTGTACATACTTCGCCTCCGACATCGCCTACCACATGGACAAACTGGAGCGCGGCTTCGAGCGGGTCATCGATATCTGGGGCGCGGACCATCACGGCTATGTCCCGCGGGTCAAGGCAGCGCTCAAGGCCCTGGGTGACGACACCGACCGCCTGGATGTCCTGCTGGTGCAGTTCGCCATCCTCTATCGAGGCGGAGAGCGCGCCCAGATGTCCACCCGCTCGGGTGAGTTTGTGACGTTGCGTGAACTGCGCCGGGAGGTGGGTCGCGATGCCGCCCGCTTCTTCTATGTCATGCGCCGCTGTGAGCAGCACATGGACTTCGACCTGGATCTCGCCAAGAGCCAGTCCGCGGACAACCCGGTCTATTACTGCCAATACGCCCATGCGCGGGTGTGCAGTGTGCTGCGCCAGGCGGCAGAGAAGGGGCTGGTGGTCGAGCCGAGCCCCGGCACCAACAACCTGGAGCGGCTGACGGAACCCCATGAGCAGGCGCTGCTGCGCACCCTGGCCCGCTATCCGGAGGTGATCGCGGTGGCGGCCGGCAACCACGAGCCGCACCAACTCGCCACTTACCTGCGTGAACTGGCCAACGAGTTGCACACCTATTACAACGCCCACCAGTTCCTGGTGGACGATGCGGCCCTGCGCGACGCCCGCATGAAACTGATCCTGGCCGTGCGGCAGGTCTTGCGCAACGCGCTCGCGCTACTGGGCGTCAGTGCCCCGGAGGCGATGTAGATGGCCCTGGGTCCGCGGCGCAGCCCCCCCCCAAAGCCCGCCCCCCGGCGGGGTCGACCGCGCTCCTGTGTCTGGTGGTTCCTGTTCGGGGTCATTCTTGGCAGCTTCGGTGTCGCACTCTATTGGATGACCCATCCCGGAGCCGTACCGACCACGGCGGCCCCGCTGCCCAAAACCGAGCGGCCCGCGCCCCAGCAGCCGAGCTTCCAGTTCGAGAAGATCCTGCGCGAGACCGTGGTGGACAGCAAGGACAACGGCAAGCCGCCGCCGCCCCCGGCGCCCCGGCCCGAACCGCCCCCGCCGACCCCGGTCGCGCCTGAGCCACCGACCCCGGGGCCCGCGGCTGCTGAGCCGCCCAAACCGGGCACCGCCGAGGCGGCGGCCAAGGCCAAGGCGGACGCCAAGGCGAAGGCGGACGGGGGCACCTATATCCTCCAGGTGGGCTCCTTCACGACCGCCGCGCAGGCCGACTCCATCAAGGCCAAGCTCGCCATGCTCGGCGTCACCACCCGGGTGCAGACGATCACCCGCAAGGACGGCCAGGTCTGGCACCGGGTCATCACCGGGCATTTGAACGGCAAGAAGGCGATGGAGGCGACCCGCGCCACCCTCAAGAAAAACGGCACCGAGGCCATCCCGGTCCCGGTCAATCCGGCGCCGGCACGTCCTGCCGCGCCGCATTCTGCATCAGCACATCCCGCCCCGGCGCATCCGGCGGCGGCCCACCCCACCGCGAAAAAAGAGCAATGACGATCGAACTCAAAGTCACCGGAATGAATTGCCAACATTGCGTCCGGGCGGTCAAACAGGCCCTGGAGGCGCTCCCTGGTGTCACCGCCGCCGTGGTAGACCTGGATACGGGGACGGCGCGGATCGAGGGCGCGGCCGCGCCGGCCGACCTGATTGCCGCGGTCGGTGAGGCCGGCTACCAGGCACAGCTGCTCGCGCCCGACTGAGCGCGCCTGCCGCCTCAGCGATCGGCGCGCGGGTGGCGGGTGAAGAGATCCGGGCCGAGGGCGGCGAATTGCTGGTAGACCCGGCGCAGCCACACCTTGACCCGCTGGCGGTCCATGAGGCCCAGGCCGGAATCCTTGTTGTTGGCACCGGCCCACAGGCTGGCACCCTGGTGGTCGATCTTGCGCATAGTGGCGGCATGCAGTTCAGGCAGGTCCAATGTCCTGGCCCCGAGTCCTTGGGCGCGGGCGCTGATCGGGGATGAGTCGAAGGCGGAAAAATCCCTACCGCGGCCATAATTCTTGACCGCGACATAGGCGGCGTTGCCCTCGTAACGGTCGCACAGGGCGGCCAGCAGAGCGATCCCGTCGGCGCCGTCGTCCATCACATGCCAGAAAACGACTGGAATGGACTCTTCGGTAGCCAGCTGCAGCAGATCGTTCTGTTCGATCCACCGGTGCAGCGGGAGCGAGGTCTGGGCGGCCAGGTCCACCAGGATGTCCTGGTCTGCCTCCAGCGCAGCCTCCATCAGCTGGTCGGCGCTCTCGAATTCATCGAGCACGATGAGCCGGCTGTAGTCGGCGTAGAAGCGCAACAGCGCGCCGTGGGAACGGTCGGTGTCGAAGGCGGCAAAAGGCAGTTGGTGGTCGATGTGGTACTGGGCCAGCAGGCGGGCCAGGACGGACTTGCCGACCCCGCCCTTCTCGCCGCCGACAAAATGGATCTTACTCATGCTGGTGCCTGACTACTTGGATGGGAGGGAGAGACTGGGCGGCATGGTAGCCGTTTCACCCCGGACCTGTCCCGGTCCGGCGCCCCCCCAGGTCTCCCCCCCCGCGTCAGACTCCTTCAGTCCTTGAAGGCCCCGAACCCGGGAATGACCACGTCGTCCTCTTCAAAGCTACCCTTATCCGCCTTTGGGTGGCAGGCCTGGCAGTTGCTGAAGCTGCCCACCTTGGGGTTGTCCTTGACCTGGCGCGCCGGAACCTCGTCGTGCTTGCGCGTGAAATAGGCGGTCTGGGTGATGCGCGGCGGCTCCTTACCCGCGGGCGGGGCCGTGAAGCGGGTCTTGCCCTTGGCACCACGATCGGCCGCGTTGGTCTGGAGGTAGGCCAGCAACTCGTCTTTGACTGCCGGCTCCAGGGTGGCGTCGTCGCCGAAGTGCTTGTCCAGGGTGTCCATGACCTGACCCCAGGAGGCGGCCGGCAAGAGCCCGGGCAGATAGGCGAAATGACAACCGCCGCACTCGGTGCGGTAGCGCTCGTTGGTTACCGCGCCCAGGCCACCGCGGCCCCCACGCTCGGAATGTTCGGTCTTGCCTTTGCGCCCGCGCTCATCGTCGTCATCGTCTTCGCTCCAGGCCACTGTGCTCGACCCGAAGGCGATCAGGGCCACGCTCAGGGCAGCGATGTGTAATTTTTTCATCGGGATACTCGGTATGTGATCAGAGCGACTGCAGGTACTTGACGACGTCGCCCTTCTCCTGGGCCGTGCATTCACGTCCCAGGGTCCACTTGCAGTTGCGGCCGAACCATTTCTCGACCTTGGCCGGGTCCGTAAGCACCTTGGAATTGGCCGAGACCGCCATGGGGTCGATGACCTTGCCGGTCTTGGCGTGCTTGCCGGATTGCTTCAGGTCCGTGCCGTGGCAAGTGGTACAGCTGCGCGACTCACCCTCGGTCTGGTGCTTGGCGGTCCAGAAACTCTGCCCGGCGGCCGCGGTGAAGGTCCCGCCGCCCTGCCCCTTGTAGGTGGCGAGCAGGTCATCGCCCGTGGCGGCCACAGCGGCGCCCGCGAGGCTGGCGATACCGATGGACAGCGCAGCCGCCATCATCCGGGTCTTGGTGCTATTGTGGTTCATAGTGCTATTCATACCTCTTTGATTTTATAACCATCGATCATGCCACGCACCAGATTCTCGTGGTGTTGCCGGCTGGCGAGCGCCACCCCCAGCAGGTGCAATGGAACTAGGGCCAGGGTCGCCCACGCGATGAATTCGTGGGCCTCTTTGAGGTCATGGGCCGTCGCGGCGGATATCCCCGCCAGCGCGGACGCGAAGGGTCCGGCGAACTCGCTGGCGCCCAACACCATCACGCCGGTGATGGCGGTGAGTGCAAAGCCGGCAATCAGGGCCACGGCCATGGCCGCGCCGGCCGGATTGTGGCCCAGGTAGCGGGCCGGGTGGCCGCGAACGATCTCACCCATATAGGCCAGCGTGGCGCGAGGGCCGCGGACGAACTCCGCCCACCGGGCGTGGCGGGGGCCGATCAGTCCCCAGACCAACCGTACGCCGATGAGTGCAAGCGCGGTATAGCCGGCCCAGGTATGCAGTTCGAGCAGCTCATCCTCAGTCAGAAAGGCGATCAGCACGGCGCCGGCGAGCCCCCAGTGGAACAGACGCACGAAGGGGTCCCAGACACGGACCCGCTCGGCGGGCGGATTCGACCCAGGGGCCGTGGTGCTGGCATTGGGGTTGCTCATGGCTTGGGTGGATCTCGTATGGCGGTGAATGTCGCTGCCTGGCCAGTCGTGCCGTCGCCTCCCGGTGGGACGGGACCACGGGGCGGCCGGAGGGTTGGCCCACATAGGCTAGACAGCCCCCCATGAACTGCACCTGACCGGTATTGTCAGCAGATTGTCAGGATACATTAGCTTAGAATGTCCGGTCATGCAGACGCCAACCATTTTCGCGGTCCCAGCGCTGCCGCTCTTGGCGCTGACGCTCGCCTTGGGGGTTGTGCCTGGCCTTGCCCGTGGTGATCATAGCCCTGGGGACTTCGGTTGGGAGGATGGCGACCAAAGCTACGACCGCGCCCGGCGCGCGCGGGCGAGCGGCCAGGCGCTGACCCTGGAAGAGATATTCAAGCTCGCCACCACGCGGTTTCCCGGCCGGGTCGTCGACGCTGAGCTGGAATCGAAAGACGGGGTCTTCGTCTACGAATTGAAGATCCTGAACGCCAAGGGCCGGCTCATCAAGGTGCATCTGGATGCCCGCCACGGTGCAATCCTGGACAAGGCGGAGGACGACGACTGATGCGTATCCTGGTGGTGGAAGACGACCCCCGTACCCTGGACACCCTGGTGCGCGCACTGGAGGGTGCGGGCTATCTGGTGGACCACACGGGCGACGGTAAGGACGCCTGGTTTCGCGGCGACACGGAGTCTTACGCGGCGGTGATCCTGGACCTGGGGCTCAAGGGCATGGACGGGCTGGCGGTACTCAAGCGTTGGCGCGCGGCCGGGCGCGACCTGCCGGTGCTGATCCTCACCGCCCGCGGTGAGTGGAGCGAGCGGGTGGAGGGAATCGACGCCGGCGCCGATGACTATCTGCCCAAACCCTTCCGGGTGGAAGAGGTGCTGGCCCGTTTGCGCGCGCTCCTGCGGCGCGCCGGAGGCCAGGCCTCACCGGTGCTGCGCGCCGGTGCGCTGGCCCTGGACACCCGCCAGGTGCGGGTCACCCTGGACGGGGTCCAGATCCACCTCTCGCCCCAGGAATACCGGCTGCTGAGCGTACTGCTGCATCATAAGGGGACCGTGGTCTCCCAGGGCGATTTGGCCGATCAGCTGTACGCTGACGGGATTGAGCGGGACACCAACGGCGTGGAGGTTCTGATCGGGCGGCTGCGCCGCAAGCTAGGCTCCGACCTGATCGAGACCCGCCGCGGCTTCGGGTATTTGATCGACGACCCGGCATGACCCGTCGGTCGCTGCGCTTCCGATTGCTCCTGGCCGCGGCATTGTCGATCGGCCTGGCCCTGCTGGCGGCCTGGGTCGGGCTCACGGCACTCTTCGAGCACCATGTAGAGCGCCGGGTCGAGGCCGAACTCGACGAGACCCTGGGCCAGATCCTGGGCCACCTCGACGCGGCCCCCGAGGGGCGCATCCGCTTCGATCTGCCGCTGGCCGATCCGCGCTTCCGGACCCCCTTGAGCGGCTTCTATTGGCAGATCGAGGACAAGGTGCGGCCCACCTTGCTGCGCTCCCGTTCACTCTGGGACGCGGTGCTGGAGCTGCCCGCAGACGACTTCCCGGATGGTGTCTTGCGCAAGCTGGTGCTGGCGGGGCCCGCGGGGCAGTCGCTCATGGTCCTGGAGCGCCGGGTCGTCTATCGGGTCGGCGCCGAGGACCGTCGGCTGCGGGTCTCGGTGGGCCTGGATCGACAGGAGATCGTTCACGCCGGCCGCCGCTTCGCCGCCGACATGCTCCCCTATCTGGCCTTGCTGGGTGCCTTCCTGGTGCTCGCCGCCTGGGTCCAGGTGCGCATCGGGCTGGCCCCCCTGGATGCGGTGCGTCTGGGGGTGCGGGCGATCCGCGACGGGGACACCCGACGTCTGCCGAGCACTTACCCGGACGAGGTGTTACCCCTGACCGAGGAGGTCAACATCCTGCTCGACGCCCAAGAGCGGGCCATCGAACGGGCGCGCGCCTGGACCGCCGATCTGGCCCACGGACTGAAGACCCCACTGGTGGTCCTGGCCGCGGACGCCGAGCGCCTGCGCGGTCTGGGGCAGCGCGAACTGGCCGATGACATCGACTCCCTGGCGCAGACCATGCGCCGCCGGGTCGACCGTGAGTTGATCCGGGCGCGGGTGCGCTCACTCGGGGACGCGGCCGATCGCTCCTCCGGTACGAGCTGGGGACCGGCGCAGGCGCGCGCGGACCTCGCGGTGACCCTGAACCGAGTGGTCCACGCCCTGGACCGCACGCCCAACGGTGCCCGGCTTGACTGGGACCTGGACTGCCCCTCCCCGCTGCCGGTGCCCATCCTCCCGGAGGACCTGACCGAGCTCTTGGGCAACTGCCTGGAAAACGCCTCCAACTGGGCGGCCGAACGGGTCAGCGTCCGCGTCACGGTCGGGGAGCGGGTGTTGGTGCAGATCGAAGACGACGGCCCCGGGGTACCCGAAGACGATCTCAAGGACCTGGGGCAGCGGGGCCTGCGCCTGGACGAGCGCAAACAGGGCTACGGCCTAGGGCTCGCCATCGTCCAGGACATCTGCGACGCCTACGGCAGCGACCTCACCTTCAGCCGCGCCGCCTTGGGCGGACTGGCGGTCAACCTGCGGCTACCCCCGGCGGCGACCCGGCGGCCTGCGACGGCCTGACAAACCATCAAAGGTGCGCCCGGCCAGCCTCTGTCGAGCAGTGCCGGCCCGATGCACGCCCCTGCGTATCCAGATCCAACCCATCGCATACCCCGTGAGCCAGGACGCGCCGGAGCATCTGGACACCCCGCCCCCGAATCGCTACCGTCGACTGCGGTCCACTCGCACGCAACGCCTGCCGCGAGCGTCACGACACCGCGCCGCGCTGCTGCGCGCAGTTCAGGCCGTGGTAGGTGCGAATTTATTGGCACATCGGCGCCCGCCGCCGGCCCAGCGGTCAATCGGGATGAACCCCGCGCTTTATTGAATACCAAGAAAGGAACCCCGTGGACCAAAGCCAACTCAAGTGGATCGCTGATTTCATTTGGAACATCGCCGGTGACCGTCTGCGCGATGTCTATGTCCGCGGCAAATACCGCGACGTCATCCTGCCATTCACCGTCCTGTGCCGGCTCGACGCGGTGCTCGAGGCCACCAAGGATGCCGTACTGGAG
>CAILVI010000080.1 GCA_903837595.1 uncultured Thiodictyon sp. | reverse complement strand
GGCTCCAGCTTCAAGCCGTTCATCTATGCCTCGGCCCTGAACAAGGGCTGGACGCCGGTCAGCATCGTCAAAGATACGGCGATCAGGATCGGGGACTGGACACCGCAGGACTCCGACCGTCGGGAGCTTGGGGCGATCCCCATGCGTAAGGCCCTGGCCCTGTCACGTAACCTGGCCGCCATCAACCTCTTGCAAAGTGTCGGCGTCGACTATGCCGCCCGTTTTGCCCGCCGCTTCGGTTTCGAACTCGATCCCAAGGTGCTCGGACCCTCCATGGCACTGGGGACCGCCGAGACCTCGCCGATGAAGATGGCGGAGGCCTATGCGGTCTTCGCCAACGGCGGTTATCATGTCCTGCCCTACTATATCTCGCGCATCGAAAACGCCAACGGGGACGTGATCTACCAGGCGGAACCGCCGCACGCCTGCGCGGACTGCTGGTATCGCACCGGCCCCGACAAACCGGCCCGGACCACCGGCACCGCCGCGGCTAACCTGGCCGAGCAGGTCATAGACCCACGCATCGCCTACCAGATGACCTCCATGCTGCGGGGTGTCGTCGAACATGGGACCGCTACCCGGGCGCTGCGCCTGGGTCGCTCCGACATCGTCGGCAAGACCGGCACCACCAACGACATCCGCGACTCCTGGTTCTGCGGCTTCCAGGCCGACTTTGTCACCGTGGCCTGGATGGGCTTCGACGACAATGAAAAACTCGGCCGCGGTGAGGAGGGTGGTCGGGCGGCCTTGAGCATGTGGACCGATTACATGGAGACGGCACTGAAGGACAAGCCGGTGGCGACGCTCGAGGCGCCCCCGGGAATGGTCAAGGTGAAAGTCGACGGCCGCCATGGGGTCGAGACCAAGTCCAGCACCGGCTCGACCGAGGAGGTGATGGAGGAATACCGGCTGATGCTGATGGGCCCGGAGCCGGGGGCCGACACGGGTCCGGCGACCGCGCCGAAGAAAAAGGCGGTGGCCAAGCCCGCCGCGAAAAAGGGCGGCGGCGCGCCCAGGTCGGTGGATGACCTGTTCTGATCAGGCGCGACAACTCACCGGCACCAGGCGGGGGGCATTCTGGAGATGCATGAAGGCGTCCCGCAGGGATATGAGTCGGTTATTCAGGTACTTGCGCTGAGCCGAATCGAGACTGGCACCGAGACGGATCAGGAGTGTCTCCACGGTCTTGCCCAATTGCTCCTCAGCGCTCACGAGCGCAGGCGTCAGGTCCCGATAATCGACCAACCAGGCCGTCAGGAAATCCCGGAGCGCGGCCTCGTCCGCCCGCGCGCGCAACAGCCTGATCAGCTCGTTGCGCTTCTGCGTGCGGTACTCAAGGACCGCCACCGTGGTGTCCGGCATCGGGGCGCTCACCTCCTCCACCAACGCGCGTTGCGAGGCCCGCAGGGGCCCCGTCCATTCCTCGATCCGCTCGATGTAACGCCCGGTGCGCTTGCGCACCTGCCGGGCGCTGTCGCGCAACTCGGGGCGGTTGCGAGCCTTCG
This sequence comes from uncultured Thiodictyon sp., assembly GCA_903837595.1. Taxonomy (GTDB): domain Bacteria; phylum Pseudomonadota; class Gammaproteobacteria; order Chromatiales; family Chromatiaceae; genus Thiodictyon. The sequence continues at coordinate 4,087 of CAILVI010000080.1, read as the reverse complement.
CATACTGTGCCGCGAAGTTCGCATCGAGCCCGCGCACCTGCGCCGGAGTCAACTGGGCGAGCAGGGGTGCGGCGGCCCCCACGGCGAGCCTGGCATGGCGCCGGTAGAGGTCGACAAAGGCGCTGGTGAGGCAGCGTGCATTGTTGGCGTTGAAGCCTTCGCTACTGGCCTTGTAGAAGGCCTCGAAGAAGCCCGCAAGTTGGGGCAACTCCGTGACGCGATGGGTGTCGAGCATGGCGGTGAGGCGCGGCTCCCACTGAGTCAACTGGTCGCTGTCCAGGGCCAGATAGCTGTCGACGTAGCGTTTGATCAAGAAGGGCGCCGTCCCGTAGGCGAGCTGGATGGCGCTGCATCCGGGCAGAATCACCAGGGTCGCGAGCAGTGTCAGGAGCAGCGTGCGGGTGAAAGCGCGAGGCCTGTTCATGGTGGCTGATACCTGGGTTATGGGGGAATAAGCGTGGTCGTTCTGGAATCGCTCAAGGGGAACTTTCCCCGACACGGACGCATCGAATGGATCGGGGTGCGTCCACGCAAACACGCCGCGGTCATCGCCCGCCTGGAGGTCTGCGCTCAGGTCGGTGCCGGACTGGCTGGCGACCATTATGGCGGGGCCAGCGGCGCCCGAGGCATTACCCTGATGCAATCCGAGCACTTGGCCGTGATGGGCGCGCTCTTGGGTGAACCGCCATTGGACCCGGCCCGATTGCGGCGCAACTTGGTCGTCTCCGGCCTCAACCTGGCGGCATTGCAGGGCCGTCAGTTCAAGGTCGGCGAGGCCCTGCTCCAGGGTACCGGACTCTGTCACCCCTGCGCCCGCATGGAGGCCATATTGGGTCCGGGGGGCTACAACGCCATGCGTGGTCACGGCGGGCTCAATGCCCGCGTCTTGAGTGGCGGGCTGATCCGGGTGGGGGACGTGGTGGCGGCCTGCTGAGCGGCTTGGTCAGGGCGCGTGACGGCGCGGATACAATCTTCAGGCAAAAGAAAAGCCGCTCCAGGCGGCTGTTCTTCTTATCGTTTTTGGTGGCTACACCAGGATTTGAACCGGGGACCCCCGCATTATGAGTGCGGTGCTCTAACCAGCTGAGCTATGTAGCCAAGAGCCCGGTAGTTTAGTGACACGGGCACCGGGAGTCAACCCACACGCGCTGCTGCCAACGCCGCCGCGCCGCTAAACGTTAAACGGGTAGTCTTGCCTGCAAGCCTTGCCGTTGCTTGATTCTCGTTTCGTGTCCGCCATTTTGTACCCGCTTTTGTACCCGCTTTTGTCGTCGCTTGGGGCTTTCCGCACCCTGGGGGGCTGCCAGATGCACCGCTCCCGGCAGGGTGCCGCCGTCCCCTGGGAACCATCGCCGACGTTGCCGCTCGTCACCCGGTGGAAGCCAGCCGGCAGGATCGTGCGGACCTCGACAAGCCGGATTTGAAAGCCGACTTCCGTGAAGGGTGATTTTGAACGTGCGACCCTTGCGCTTGTGGCGAAATGGTTTCCGCATATGCGGAACTCATTTTCTGTAGGTCGATTCTGAACAGCGACCCTTGCGCTTGTGGTGAAGTCAGCCGGGTATTCCCGTTGCTGAAACGATAATCAGCCGTGACGGTAGCGCCACCATTGGTGGATGTACCGCGTGTGTACCGCTCAATTCCCACCATTGGTGGAAGTTGGATCGCCGGTAGTCCCTCAATCTGAGGATGTACCGCGCGTGTGCGCCATGGTGGGGCCGCCCTTGAAACCAAGGGCGCTGATCCCGCTACCCTCAGTTGAGCTTAGGGTAGCAGGCTCAGTGACTTGCAGGGCCGCAAGCCGATGATTTGACAGTCCCCAGATTTGGGGAGGGCACCAAAGACCTCGAACAGCCGGCGGGCGTTGTAAACACTGCGCTGCGAGGTGTCAGCAAAATTTGTGGACACCCACCTTCCAAACCGCGCATCAGGATTAGGCCCTATCACCCCGCAGTCGGGATTTCTTCGGCGTCCATGGCCTCGATCAGTTCTGGCACCCCGTCACGGCAGACCCGGTTGACGCGCTCCATGGTCCCGAAGGAGTAGCCGACTTGGGCGGCTACCTTGTCGCGGGTTTTTCCGGCTTCTCCCGGTGGTGTTAATTTAACACCACCGGCGAGCACCTTGTTTTGCTTCAAGTTTGCGATCCCCGCCTTCCTCCTCTCCTTCGCCGCCTCCTTCTCGAACCCGCTGATCATCGCCATCATCGCCCGCGCTTCCAGGTGCGTGAACGGCTCCCGGCAAGTGTTCTCGTCGCGCTCCATGCGTAGGGCAAAGAAAAGCCCGCACACGGCGGGCTCGGTGGACGGGAGCGGTCAGTGGTCAGGCGGCTATCGCGTCCCGCTCCTGCAACATGCGATCCACAGCATCCATGGCGCGCCACCCCTTGAGCGTGACGCGCACCCGCCGCAGCCGTCGGCCACCATAGGGGGCGCCAGTCCGGCCGCGGGTCGGTCGCGCGATCTCGACAAGGCCGAACTCCACCATCGCCGGGATGCACTCGTCATCGCACTGTTCGGCGCGGGGCGTCCGGCTCAAGACACCGCTAAGAAATGCAGCGGCCAGGTAGTCACGCACTGCAATGCGCAGCTCGATTGGCTTGTCGGCTAAGAGCCCCGCCAAGGCAGCAAGTCCGGCGTCGTGTTCGGCGTCGCTGGCGTCGGTGGTCAAGGGGGAGGTGTTCGTGGTCGTCATGGGGTCAATCTCCGGTTGCTGGCGATTGACCGCGGAAGGGCGGGCATAGGCACGACAGACGGACTCCGGGCGGGGTCCTGGCAGTCACCACGACGGACGCCAGATAGCGGGCCGGGGTGCTGTACAATCTGTAGTGCCGGTGCTCAACCGTGTTCGCGGTCGGGCTTTGCCCCGGGTGGTCTCGTAAACCTCCGGGGACGGCGCCAATCTTGCGCCAAGTCCCGCCGTCCCTGCAAGACCCACGTCGTCAAGCCGTCGCCTGATCTTCCGCGCATAGCCGCCGCGGGCCGCTCCCGAGTTGCGCGACCCGAGCGCGGGCTTCCTCGGGCGTCATCCGTCCGTCGCCTATCGACTCAAGGATTATCCGACACTCTGCCCGTTCCTCCCGGGTCAAACCGCTGAAATCGGGCTTGTACTGAATGGGGGTGGACTGCTCCAGTGCCTCAATCCGTCGTTCAATGGGTTTGCTCATGGTGCCTCGCGAGTACGCGCTTGCGAGCGGCCAGGATCGAGTCAGCGAGCGACAGCAGCGTGACTGCGCCGGGCTTAAGCTTTGCCGCGTCCATCGCTGCGGCTTTGGCGCGTCCCTCGAACTCGTCGGCCGTCTCGCTCGGCTCTCGGTGCAGGGTGATCCCGTCAAATTCGGCTTGTGTGGTCTCGCGGGTGGGTGCGCCGGGGGCGATAAACCGAAGAACCATTAAGATGGGGTCCATCGTGCTGGTCGCCTCCAGGGCCTCGATGCGTCGCTCAATTGGCTTGGGCATTGGTGGTTCCTCTCGTGTCTTGGTGGTCGGTCGTGGGGTAGAGTTTCCTGGTTAGACGCTCAATCTCGGCGTCTATCTCCGGGTCGGGAGGCAGCGCGGCACATATCGGGCGAAGGCGCGCGAACTCCGCCTCAAGCTCTGCGTCGCTCATCTTGCGCACGTCCTTATGGGCGGCGTCGCCAGCCTCGAGGATTTCCACTCTGGTTCTGATCGGTTTCATTTCTTCTGCTCCAGCGCCGCGACGCGGCTTTCCAGTTCGGTGATCTCTTTCACTCGGGCCAGTGCCGACAAGACCCCGGCTAAATCGCTGGCTTGGTCGGTGCCGATGCTCCCGTCTGTCAGGGCCGCCAGCACGGCGCCGGACGCTTGGCTAAGGTCATCGCCAAGGGGCACTGCCACGGGGGCCGCAGTGGGCCGCAGGGCGGGCAAGGCGCGGTCCATCAGCAGCCGCGCGGCCTGAACATCGCCAGCCTTGGCCTGTTCTACCAGCGCGGCAACGATCTCGGGCAGGTCTTTTGCGATGGCGTCGCGCAACTTTCCTGCCTTGGTCAGTGTCCCCGGCTTCCTCCCCCGTGGGTTGCCGCTGGCTCCGGGCTTGAACTGTGTCATGGGCGTTTTTCCTCTGCTAT
>CAILVI010000079.1 GCA_903837595.1 uncultured Thiodictyon sp. | reverse complement strand
TTGAATTCCTGCTCCTTGCCTTCCAGGTAGGTGGTGTCGCGCACCGGGCGCACGTCCACCAGGGAGCCGGGAAGGAAGGCCCGTACGGTGTCCAATTCGACCGTAAAGCCGCCCTTGACCTTGCCGTTGATCAGACCCTTGACCGTATCGCCGGCAGCGAACGCCTTCTCCAGGTAGTCCCAGGCCGCAAAGCGCTTGGCCTTTTCGCGCGACAACCGGGTGACACCGAAACCGTCTTCGACGGCATCGAGCGCAACCTGCACCTCGTCACCGACGGCCACTTCCAGCTGGCCATCAGGCCCGATGAACTGGCTCTTGGGGATCACGCCCTCGGACTTCAGTCCGGCATTGACCACCACGCTGTCGTTGGTGATCTCCACCACCGTACCGATGACGATGGTACCGGGCTGGAGTTGGGTAGCACTCAGACTCTGTTCGAATAAATCAGCAAAGCTTTCGGTCATGGGAACTGTTTACCTGGGAGAGGCACGCTGTCCCGTCCCTTCCGGGGCGGGGGGGAAGTGTGTTAAACATCAGACCGACGCGCACCGCGCCGGCCCGCTCGCCGGTGGCCCGGGTTGACCCGGGCACACCCGTGAGGCCGCCGCCGAATTACTCGGCAGCCACCTCATGGACCTGATCAGGGAAGACGCGCCTCACCTCTTCCAAGACCCGGTCGAATACTTCATCAATAGAAAGCGCGGTGGAGTCGATCATCACCGCATCGGCCGCCGGCCGCAGCGGCGCCACCGGACGGTCGCGATCACGCGCGTCCCGCTCCCGGATGTCCTCCACAAGGGTGGAAAGGTTAGCATCCAGGCCCTTTTCTCTCAACTGTTTATATCGACGCTCGGCGCGCACCTGCGCACTGGCGTCGAGAAACACCTTCAGCCCCGCCTGCGGGAACACCCCGGACCCCATGTCGCGGCCGTCCGCCACCAGGCCGGGGGCGCGCGCCTGACGCCGCTGCCACGCCAACAGGGCCGCGCGCACGCCAGGGTGGACGGCCACGCGGGAGGCGGCCATGCCGGCCGCCTCAGTCCGAATCGCGTCGCCTAGGTCAACCCCATCCAGCAGCACCCGGCCGCCATCGAAGGCCAACCCCAGATTGCCGGCCAACGCGGCCAGGGCCGGGCCGTCGTCCAGGTCGATACCGCCCCGATCGGCGGCCAGGCCCAGCACCCGATACAGGGCGCCGCTATCCAGACACTGCCAGCCCAGGCGCGCGGCCAACAGGACCGCCAGGGTCCCCTTGCCGGTCCCCGAGGGTCCGTCGATGGTCACAATCGGGACCGCGTCGCCGACGCCCGTCATACCCAAGACTCCTCGATCGCGAGCCCTGCCTGCGCGGCCAGCCGGGCGAACCCCGGAAAGGAGGTCTCCACATTGGCGCAGTCGTGGATCTCGATCGGCCCCGCGGCGCGCAGACCCGCCATGGCAAAGGCCATGGCGATGCGGTGATCGCCATGGGCCGCGATGGTCCCGGAGCCGAGCGCCCCGCCGACGATGCGGATGCCGTCCGGCCGCGGCTCGGCCTCGATCCCGAGCGCGGTGAGACCCGCGGCCATCACCGCGATGCGGTCACTCTCCTTGACCCGCAGTTCCTCGGCCCCCGTGAGGACGGTCTCGCCGGCGGCGCAGGCGGCGGCGATGAACAGCGCCGGAAACTCGTCGATGGCGAGCGGTACCTGATCCACCGGGATCGCGATCCCCTTAAGGGGTGCCGCGCGCACCCGCAGGTCGGCTACCGGCTCGCCGGCGGCGGTACACTCGCCCGAAATCGCGATATCCGCACCCATGGCGCGCAGAATGTTGATCACCCCCAGGCGCGTCGGGTTGATGCCGACCCCCGTGAGCGTCAGGTCCGACCCTGGGGCGATGCTCGCCCCCACCAGGAAAAAGGCGGCGGATGAGATATCCGCCGGGACCTGGACCCGGCCGGCGGTCAAGCGCCCGCCCCCGCAGACACACACCCGGGCACCCTGGCGCCGCACCGGATAACCGAAACCGGCGAGCATCAACTCGGTATGGTCGCGGGTCGGCGCCGGCTCGGTGATACAGGTCTCGCCCGCGGCATAGAGCCCGGCCAACAGCAGGCTGGACTTGACCTGGGCACTCGCCACCGGCAGCGGATAATTGATGCCCGTGAGCCCCGCCACCGGGTGGATGTGCAGCGGCGCGGTGCCGGTGGCACTGCTCTCAATGTCCGCCCCCATGAGCCCCAGCGGCTCGGTGACCCGCCGCATGGGCCGCCGGGAGAGCGAGTCATCGCCGGTCAGCGTGGTGGCAAAGGTCTGCCCGGCCAGCAGCCCCGTCAGCAGGCGCATGGACGTCCCAGAGTTACCCATGTCCAGGGGCCCGTCCGGGGCCTGGAGGCCGCGCAGCCCCACGCCTTGGACCCGCACCTGGCCGGCGTCCGGACCCTCGATCACCACCCCCAGGCGGCGGAAGGCGCGCAGGGTGGCCAGCGCGTCGGCCCCCTCCAGGAAGCCCTCGATCCGCGTCTCACCCTCGGCAATGGCCCCCAGCATGATGGCGCGGTGGGAGATGGACTTGTCCCCCGGGACCCGCAAACGCCCGCGCAGACCGCCCCCAGCCGCGCGCGGCCGGACCAGAAATCGAAGGTCGGGGGGTGAATCCAAAGAGGCTCCGGTGCCGCCGTCGCGGAAGGGGGGTGGAAAAGCCAGTCATTCTAGCCCCCTGGCAGGCGCGGGTAAACCCGAAAGTCCGCGATCCAGACTTGCCCAGTCAACGGTTTATCGACGCGCGGCCAACAGCACCGTAGAATTGCGGATCGAGCGCCCCATGCGCCCCGCAACCTGCGAGTCCCCACGGTAGAACAACGCAACGTCGCTGGCGGACGCCGCGCCCGCGGCTGACTCATGCAATTGACACGACTTCCGGAATGACACTCACCATGGCGACCAATCACACCATCACCGAAAAACAACGACGCTGGCTCAAGGGCGAGGCCCATTCGCTCAAACCGGTGGTCATGGTCGGTCAGGCCGGGCTCACGGCGGGGGTGCTGGCCGAACTGGACCTGGCCTTGAGCCACCACGAACTCCTCAAGGTCAAAGTGGCCGCCGGGGACCGCGAGGTACGCGACGCGATCATCGCCCCCATGGTGGAGCAGAGCGGGGCGACGCTGGTCAACCGCATCGGCAATATCGCCGTCCTCTACCGGGCGAACCCCAAGAAGCCCAGCCCGCTCGCCCTGCCGGCGCTCTGAGCGCAGGCGCCGCCCATGCCCGGCCTGCGCGACAAGCTGGCACTGCACGGGTTCGAGTCGAACGACGACTACGAATTCCAGGTCCGTTGCCTGATCGAAGGCCCGACCCGCACCCTGCGCACACTCGCGATCGAAGGTGATTCGGAGCGCCGCAAGACTGCCTTCGCCACCGCGCTCGCCCGCGCGCTGGAGTTCCCCCATCGCCTCTATCTCGACTTCACCGAGACCCACCCGGCCCTGCCGGATGTGATCCTGCCGCTCGCGGAGGACGAACTCGGGCGCACCGAGCCGCCCATCGACCCGCTGGACCAGGTGGTGAGTGAGGCCTGTGCCCAGAGCGAGGCCGAGCCGACGGTGCTGATTCTGGACCAATTGCAGGCGGCCGACTTCCGCGAGCACATCCGCATCCACCGTCTGATCGCGGATTGTTTCTGGGATGTGCGCGGCGGCCGCTATTACGCCAACCCGCGCCATCTGCTGCTGTTCTTGATCTCCGAGTCACCCCTCTACCACGCGCTGCAAAAGGCGAGCTTCCGCGTCTGGATCGGGCGCGTCTCTGAACAACAGGTGGAATTTCTGCCCCCCGACTTCGGGCTCGGCACCGAGGCCCAGCCACTGTTCGACGCCCTGGCAGCGCTCTTTCGCACCCTGGGCAGCGTCCCCACCCGCAGCGAGTTCGGACACATCCTCACCGACCTGCAACTGCATGTGCGCACTACCGAGCACCTGCGCCTGAGCCTCTACGGGCGGGCGGAGGGAATCACACGGCAGGCGCTCGCGGCACCAACCCTGACCGCTGCGCTGGGCGCGGTGGTCGACGCCGCCCAGACCCTGCTCGTTGCCGAGCACATCGAACTGCGCGGGGACTGATGATGACACCAGGTAGAGTGCAATGAGCGGCACCGGATTGAGCAGCATGTCGGGAGACCAACTGCTCTCTCGCTCACTGACTCCCCAGGCGAACGAAACAGTACCACACTGGATGGATAGTGATGGCTTGCGCAACAGACTCAATCAAGATGAGTAGACCACCATCCCAGCCACCGGAGGAGGATACGATAGAAAACGCCTCCTCTAATCATTGCCTGTTCCCTTTCGAGTCGCCCATTGACCAGCAACATGTCCATCACCATCGCGAATAATGCATCATACTCCTCATGCCGCGCATAAGCCAGGGCAAACTCGGCCTGCGTGCGGCTTCGCAACGTCATGGTCTTGGTTTTCTCATAATATCTCATTGACGCCACGACTTCATCCGTGCAGCGGAAACCGGTATGGCGCAGAATGACCTTGATCAAGGCCGCCGCTGAGCCGCAGTGACGATCAAGGCCCCACATCCATTCTGTTTAGGAGACTGACCATGGCTGCCACCAGAACCCTGCGCCTGCGCCTGCGCCTGCCCCTGCTTCTAATCGGCGGCCTCGGCGTGGGTGGCCTAGCCGCTGCCAAGGGTTTGAGCCACCCCTGGGCACCGGCTTATACGGCCGCGGCGAGGACCTCGACCAGCGCGCCGCAGCCGCCGCGATCCTATCCAGATGCCCGTTACCTCATCGCCAGTGAATTCCTGGAGCGGCTCACCCAAGACACGGTGGCGGCGGCGCGCAACCTGGTCGCCGCAGCCTTGCTGGTCGATCCGGTCAAATTGCCCGACGGCTCAAGCCTCACCGGGTTTGCGCCGAGTACCCAGGGGGCAGACCTCTACCGGATCACCTACCACTCGGTCGACGCAACAGGCAAGCCCACCGTGGTCAGCGGCCTGGTCGCGGTGCCGGAGTCCGGGCGTGCCGCGGGGCTGGTTGTCTATCTGCACGCGACCACGGCCGAGCGCCACAATGCACCTAGCGATCGATCACTGGAGGCCTGGGGGGTGCTGACCGCCTTCAGCGGCAATGAGTGGGTCGTCGCACTGCCCGATTATCTCGGCTATGGTGTCAATCACGATCCCCACCCCTTTGCCCTGGGCCGACTGAATGCGCCGGCCGGTCGCGACATGATCCATGCCACCCGTGAACTCTTGTCGCAACTCAAGCGCCAGGCGGATACCGCACTCTACGTGACCGGCTACAGCGAGGGCGGCGGTAATGCACTCTGGTTGGGCCGACTGCTCGACGAGGGCCAGGACCCGGCACTGCGACCCACGTTCATCACAGCCATGTCCGGACCCTATGACATCACCGGGGCCACGGTACACTCCTTTCTCCAGGCACAGCCCGCCTATGTCGATAATCTGACGGAAAAACCATTTTTTATTGCCTTCTCGGCCGTCGCTGCGGCACAGGTTACCGGCCAGCCGCTGAGCGCACTGCTGCGGCCGGCGTTCGCGCGGGAAACGGCGGACCTGCTCCCGGGGACCCAGGCGGATGACGTGGTGGAGGCTCGGTTACTCGGGGCCGCCGTGGCGGATATGGCCTATCTGAGACTACCCGATTTCACCCCGGAGCCGACGCGACTGATGCAGCCCGATTTGATCAGGGCCATTGAGACCGGCGATCACTCTAATCCGACGGTCAAATTGTGGGCCGCGAATGACAATCTCGACTGGACGCCAGTCGCTCCGGTCTATCTGCTGGGGGTCATCCAGGATGCCGTGGTGCCCTTTGCGGGACGCAACTACCCGCTGCCGGCGGCCTATGGCGGCATCCCGGCGCCCTATGGTGCGGGTAACACGGAAAACGCGATCAGGCACCTGCGTGCCAGACAGCTCGATCATACGCGGGTCGGCTGGATGGGGTTCGACGGTGCTGTGCCTGGTCTGCCTGGCGCCCCGCTTCCGACCATGAGTCATGATGAAGCCTTTGTCCCGTGCAGCATCCTGGCGGCCCGGAGCTTTCGGGTGAAGGGCTTGGCCGAATTGCCCCGGCTGCCCGATCCCAAATAGCCCAGCGTGAACCCTCGCGTGCCACCGCGGCGGCGTTGGCACGCCTGCGGCTTCCGGCCGCCCACGGCTCACTTGGTCGCGGCAAGGGCTGATGGCTAAGTGATGATCAAGGCTGCGTGCGCCGATGGCGGCAATTGCGATCATGGCTGCGCAATCCTAACTGAGCGCATCCAACGGACTGCGCACCCCCTGGCCCCCACGGTTCAGCACATGCGTATAGATCATAGTGGTCGACACGTCCGCATGGCCCAAGAGCTCCTGCACGGTGCGAATATCATAGCCGCCCATGAGCAGATGCGTTGCGAAGCTGTGCCGTAAAGTATGGGTGCCCACCCGCTTGGTGATACCCGCCGCGCGCGCCGCCTGATTGACCGCCTTTTGCAGCGCCGTCTCGTGCAGATGATGCCGACGCAGTACACCGCTGCGCGGGTCCGCTGACACCCGCCCGCTCGGAAACACATACTGCCAGCGCCAGTCCTTCGCCGCATTCGGGAACTTGCGCGCCAGCGCCTCGGGCAGATAGACCTCCCCCATCCCCGTCTTGAGATCCGCGGTATGCAGTTCCCGCACCCGCACCAGGTGCGCCCGCAACTCATCCACCAAGCGGGCCGGCAAGGGCACCACCCGATCCTTCCCGCCCTTCGCCTGGCGCACCGTGATCTGGCTATAACCGAAATCGATATCCTGGACCCGCAGCCGCACGCATTCCATGAGCCGCATCCCGGTGCCGTACATCAACGACGCCATCAGCCGCTGGGTGCCCGTGAGCTGCGCCAGCAGCGCCGTCACCTCGCCATGGGTGAGGACCGTCGGCAGCCGCCGCGGGCGCTTGGCGCGCGCGAAGTCACCCAAGTCCAGATCCGCGCGCTGGAGGACCTCCCGATACAGAAAGACCAGGCTGTTGAGTGCCAGGTTCTGGGTGCTGGCCGAGACCTTGCGCGCGATGGCCAGGTGCTCCAGGAAGGCCGCGGCGTCCGCCGCACCCTTCGCGGTGGGGTCCGCGTTCCCCAGGAAGCCGATGTAGCGCATGATCCAATGCAGATAGGTCTGCTCGGTGCGGATCGCCAGGCCGCGCACCCGTATGGCCGTCGCCACCCGGTCCAGCAGGACGCCATGCGCCTTGCGGATGGCGGCGAACGCGGCACCCTCTCCCTCCCCCCTCGCGGGGGAGGATGGGGGTGGGGGTGGGGGGGAGCCAGGTACCGGCTGATAGTCCCGCGCCACTGTCGGATGGTCCGACCCGAGCGCGCGTGCCGAATCGAGCCAGTGCGCCCAATCCACCTGCTCCAGCCAGTCTACGCCGGCCATGACGAAAAGCATCTGTATAGCACCGACGGCCTGACGGAACTGCCAGGGCTTCAGGTCCGGTTTGCGGCCCAGTTCCGCCAGGTAGGCGTCGACCACGGCGGGACCGTGCTCGGCCAGGCGCCGGTCGGGATGGGCCGCGATGTACTGCTCGGCACGGATCACCATCCAGCGGTCGAACGGGGGCTTAACGCCTGATTCGTTAAGCTTCTTAACGTAGCGGTCCCAGAAGGAGCGGATTTTTTCGTCGTGGCTTGACAGGTTGTCACGCATGGTCTAGCCTCATTTGCAACTGCCGGGGGGGTGGGGTTGGGAGGCGCAGGGACAGGGGGAAGCGGGACGCGAGCGGGCGCGCCGACGGTGACAGTGTAGGAACTAGACGGAATCTGTCTAGTACGACCACCCAAAATTTCTGCCTAACACCAGATTTCCGGCACTAGGCAGATCTGTCTAAGAACAGATTTCACGGGGTTAGACAGACGTCTGTCTAGCATACAGTTAGGCAACAACCGCAGGTGGACGGTCTCGCCCGCTCGCAGGAGGAAAGAAATGAACAGTTCGCGAATATTTACGCTGCTATTTATTATTGGATTCATGGCTTTTCCTCCTGCTAGGGCGGAAATAAACAGTATAGATTTTCTAGGTCAAACTAATTTGCTGAAATTCGTATCTTCTGGCAACTATGAAGCCGCTAAAGCTATCCTGAAAGAAGGTGCTGATCCAAATATCGCGAACGCGCTATTAAAGCAAACCCCATTGATGGTAGCGTGCGGAAATCGCGCCGACGATATGGTCGAGAGTCTATTAATGCATGGTGCAAAGCCGGATTTGATAGATGCGGCTGGGAGCACTGCCTTAATTTATGCCGCAGACAATAATTGCATCAGATGCGTAGAGCTTCTCATTAAAAGTGGCGCAAATACTGAGATTGTAAATTCCGCTGGCCAGACAGCGGCCTTACGAGCGACATCACACAAGAACCAGGAAATCCTTGATCTGCTTTCTGCACATAGTATTAAAAAGGAAAAGGCAACGCCGGAAATATCTCTCGATTCATCTACAACATCGAATAGTAAACAAAATAAAGAAGATCACGGGTTTTTTTCTGGTCTCGGAAACGGCTTTGCGATCCATTTTAGATGGATAGCCACGCTTGTAATTAAAGACCTTGAGCTCTATCACGCAGGCTCTGGTGTAGCTTATATTATTGGATTCGTTTTAGGTGTGATGGCTTTGTTTTTCGTTACTCTTGCCACAAATAATAAGATCCTTGGGAATGCTGTTATTTTTTCGATTCCTATTGGGTTTATTATCTTCGTTCTGAACAGCTTCGGCACAAATATTCCCTTTTGGGATACCACTTTGGCAGGCGGTTTTGTTCTATCGCTTATTGGTCGCAAGGCAACCCGTGGGAAGTTAGGTGACAACCCGTAGGGCGGAACCCTATGGCTAAAACGGGTCAGGCTCAATTCTGCGGAAAACGGGGACAGACAACGTTTTCCGCTAGCTGAATGACAAATCGCCTAACGAACGCCCAAAGAGCGAGCGCGCGCCATCAGGGTTCGAGCTGGTTTGCAGGGTCCGTGGGTGGCGCGCGCCGCCTTGGGCCGAACGTTAGGCAGCCCGGTCATCTTTCATTGAGGATATTTCTCATGCCCTATCCCCAAATTGCTATCGCTAATGTGGATTACTCGCAAAAATATGATGGTGAAAATATGCAAGGATATGGTTATGAACGGTATAATTTCAAGCGCGCCCCTGACGGGCACTTCTATGGATATGTGCGATATATGGGGGAGGGGGTAGCTCCGAGGCCAGTTATAAGGGAAGGTTGGCTTGTTATGTTTATTGCACGACTTACAGGACCTATACAAGGTCTAGTACCAGTAGGTTGGTATTCCAACGCCACATTTGAAACTGAGCGTGAAGACAGGCCAGAGTACAGCATAGACGGCCACTTCCCACTTGCTCCAGATGGCAAAAGGTATAGCTATTGCATAAAAAGCAATGAGGCATTTTTGATTCCAGATCAGGAGGATAGAACTACTTTCAAATTTGATAATTCCGCCAATCATATAGGATCTGCTTCAATAATTTATGCCCGTGGACAACTAGCACATGATAACTGGCGTGAAGAGTTTGCTGCTCACATTGAAAGAATAGTGCGTGAAGCACGATGTGAAATACCTTAATTGACCGAGCACGAACGAATGGGGCCAGGTCGTGACTTGTGCCTTATTAACACGGAATAGGAAAAAGGGGCCAAACTCAATTATGAAACCCAAGAATAGCCTAACCTACGCCTCAAAAGCGAGCGCGCGCCACAGGCGTCGTGCTAACTCGCAAGATCATTAGGGGCGCGCGCCGCTTTAGGCTTTACGTTAGCCTCTCGGGTGGAGACATCGCAACTCATGAAAACCTTGAACGAATTAAAATCAGATATCGAATCGCTTCCCCGCCACGATTACGTTCAGCTTGTGCACTGGCTATCTGAGCGCGATTGGAAGGCGTGGGATGAGGAAATTGAGCAGGACGTGGCCACCGGAAAGTTGGACTTTCTGATTGCCGAAGCCCTGGAAGAAAAATCACGGGGCTTGCTCAAAGAATTGTGAGGCACAGAACAACGTCGCGCTTTTGGTCCTGCTTTCACTCTTTGCCAAGCGAAATTCAAGAGGTTGCCCGAAAGAATTTTGAGCTTCTTAAAATGAACCTCCGTCATCCTTCATTGCAATTCAAGAAGGTAGGGAGCCTGTGGTCGGCTCGCGTCGGCCAGGATTTTCGTGCGCTCGCCATGGATGACGAGCAAGGTTTTTTGTGGGTTTGGATCGGAAGCCACGAGGAATATGATCGGTTACTGAAAAGACAATGAGCCTAACCTTCGCCTCAAAAGCGAGCGCGCGCCACGGGCGTCGTGCTAATTCGCAAGCTCATCAGGGGCGCGCGCCGCTTTAGGCTACACGTTAGGCTCTCGGCCATGAAAGAATAGGGCTCATCGCTAAGCCTTACGCTTTCATGGCAGTGAATCGGTTGCGGTCAGTGACTCGGCAGTCGGCGAGGCGAGGCAAAAGAGAAAAAAGGGTCCAGGCTCGAATACATTTCGGGGAGGCATGGCCACAATTGAATCGGGCCTGGCCCCTTTTGCCTTGTTGCTCTAAAGAGGAGAAAGAAATGGGCATGGTTTTTTGTCGTGGTTGCGGCAAAGAAATTCACGAAACGGCACCCATGTGTCCGCATTGTGGTGCGCCGCAGATTATTCCATCAACAAAGCGCAGCGTAGGGAAGCTCATTGCTTGGGGATTACTTTGGACGTTGGTTTTCTCGACAATTATCTCGACTTTTGTAACAGGTCTTTTCGTCAACATTTTACAAGTGGCTGTGTCGCAACCAACTATAGATTTTATATCTCGGATAAGCACTATGATTTCATTGTGGCTGTCGATAGTTCTTGTGATCTTAGGAAAATTGCCAGGAACTCGAAAGCCACAAGTGCCAACAGTGAAGGAACCCTAATAGGAACCGAAAATTACAGGGGAAGAATAGGGAAAAAGGACCAGCCTCAATTATGAAACCAAAAAGCCTAACCTTCGGCTCAAAAGCGAGCGCGCGCCACGGGCGTCGTGCAAATTTGCAGGCTCCGTGCGGGCGCGCGCCGCTTTAGCCTGCACGTTAGGCGTTTGTTGAGCGCGTAAACAGGCGAGCATTTTGAAGAACAACAAGAAAGAAGGTATCTCGGCGGGATTTCTTGCAATATTGATTCTTGGGTCTGTTTTCTATTTGTTCAACGCAAGAAATAAGAGCACGGAGAACAACAATGCAAGTGGAAACTCAAGAGCAAAGGAAGTATCACAAGCCAGCCACACCGAAACGAGAGAATGCGAACTGGTCAGTTCAAGACCTGAGGATTGGCGAAACTATAAAGTTGGTCCGAAATCAGATGTCATATTCTCTAAAACAATAGAGTTTACGTCATATATCTTTGTTAGCTCCCCTGACCATGGTCCATGCGTAAAGAACTGCCCTTACAAATTACCTTCGTTTGATGGCGATGTTGCGTCGGTAAACAAGGTGCTCGGGGTTATTGGACTTCCAGAAGTTTCCAAAATATTTCCTGGCGGGAAGCGAGAGTACACAGCAGAAGACTACCCTTTAGGGAAGCTTTCCATCAATGTGTCTTGGTTTCTCGAAAACGAGGAAAGGTGTAGCAGGCATATATGGAAAATATCTATTTCAAGAGAACATTAAACGGAAAAAGGGACGAAAGTCAATTATGAAACGCAAGAATCGCCTAACCTACGCCTCAAAAGCGAGCGCGCGCCACGGGCGTCGTGTTAATTCGCAAGGTCATCATCGGCGCGCGCCGCTTTAGGCTTTACGTTAGGAACCACAGACAACAAGTACCGGAGATTATCTAATGAAACACGTTAGCCTCTTTGTCGTAGTGCTTTTCTCAGCATCGGTAAATTCTGCTGACTGGCCGGTGGCATCTAGTTCTCTGGCAACATGGCCGGTATCTGGAAAATCGTTGCGCGACGTCTCACTATTCTTCTCACATGATGATTCTGCTGGTGTAAATCAAAAGGATTGTGCCGGAGGAACAAAGCCTTACAAACATCTTGGAGTTGATATCGTTGCAGACGCTAACACGGCCGTGGTTGCGGTTGATGCTGGAGTAGTCAAGAAAATTGGCTCATATGGGCCAGGTTCAGGATGGTACGTAGCTGTGGAGTCTGGCTCCGGGACAAATAAGTGGACGACTGTCTATGGGCATATAAACGATGCTGGACGCCCGATAAATGGAGCGATTGTCAAAACTGGAAGTTCGATAGGGTCTGTTTACGATATGCATGACAAAGGTGACGTTCCTCATTTGCATTTTGGTATACGTCCAGGAGCGTTCTCGGATGGAAACTCTCAATCGGGGATGGACTGCACATCTTTGAAGGGGTTTGTTGATCCACTCGCATACCTCAAGAATCCGGTTTATATCACCACTGATGATACTGGCGCGATAAATACAATGTTAGGAACGTGGACCACCAGCAGTTCAAACACCGGTCTACCCTATCCCTTTTATTTTGGTACAGGATATAAAGTCCAATTATCATCGTCGAAAGGGTCTTTCACATTCAGCTCGACTATTGCACAAGCTGGCACGTACTCGATATTTGCGCGATGGACCGTTGAAGAATCAACTATCTCTAATTCTAACAGAGATACGTCAGTGACTTATCAGACGCTTCAGAGCGGACGAGTCTTGGCAACCAAATCCTTGAATCAAGCTGATTCTTCTAAAAGAGGGAAATGGGTCGAAATATCCCCTGGAATCACATTAGCCAAAGGATCTGTACTGGTCATTTTGAAGTCGAATAGTTACCCGCAAGGCAAGTATGTTATTGCAGATGCGGTAATGTTTGTAAAGCAGTAGCTATCTCCCGGCAAAGTGCTTTGGCATTGGCTATGGTTCCGGCCATCCGAGGCACCGGCCGAGAGGATAAGGGGCCAAGGATAAGCAAGGATAAGGAGCAAGGATAAGGGGCCAGGCTCGAGTTCTTTTCCGGGAAGATGAATAAGAGCCTAACCTTTGTCTCAAAACCGACCGCGCGCCACAGGCGTCGTGCTAATTGGCTAGCTCATCAGGGGCGCGCGCCGGTTTAGACTTACGTTAGCCATCAGTTCACCTAAGGAGCACAGTCATGGGGTTTTCAACGATCGCGCCAGGGGCAAAGATTGTCACTGGCAGTACAAAATCTGACTACTCGAAGCTCGAATGGGCAAAGAAGGCGGCGGCGACGGGAAAAGGTACGTCAACCTATAATGGTGGCAACTACTGCGGCCCAGGCTGGGGGTTTACCTACAAGGACATTCTCGACGGAAAGATTCGTCAACTTCCCCAAGCAATAGATGCCATTGATGAAGCATGCAAGCTGCATGACTATTGTTACGAGGAGAATGGCTACGCCACACAAGGCTGCAATTTGGTTTTAACGCACGATCTTGTCGCTGTTATCACAGACGAAAAGTCGACAGGACAGCAACGAATTGACGCAGTGTTAATGGCCGCTATTTTCTTTATAGAGTCCCAAACGGTGGATTTACCAGTGCTAGCATGGCGCGAGACCGTCAAGCTGAAAAATGATCTTGAAGGAATGCTGCTGCAACAGGCGATGACTTTGGAACTAGCGATCACGAATGTGCTTATGCGTGGGCGGTGAGGCTCGGCGGAGAAGCTAATGGCTAACTAAATCCCGCCTAGAAGGAGGATGGGGTCAGGTCTTGACTTGTGCCCTGGTAACAAGAAGCCTAACATTCGCCTCAAAAGCGAGCGCGCGCCACAGGCGTCGTGCTAATTCTCAGCGTCATCAGAGGCGCGCGCCGCTTTAGGCTGCACGTTAGGCTACAAACCAGACATCGGCCCTCTGTGTATGGACAATCGATAAACGTGAATCCAATGCAACAACCCTGATCTGTCAAACTGAAACTCATGAAAACACGGTTGATTGCGTCGTTATCTTTTTTTCTTCTTAGCGGATGTGTTGACGTTTTTAAGACGCCACTCGACATCATATCTAAAGATGGGGGTTCGCCAGACATTTCTGGAGAATACATAGAGGCATCCGGTGAAAAATACATCATTTCGCAGCCCTATAGTCATCTCTATGTTTTGAATTTTTTTAATGGCTCAATTGTGTTCGAGGCAGAGGATCTATCTACCAATGGGGCGTTTGCTAATAGAAATTATTTTCTACTACAAGTGAAAAAAGCATATTGCAAGAAAAATAACGATAAGAATTGCGATGAAACTCAGGGTAAAGATGTGCATGGTGAAATTTTCATTGGCAGACTGAGCGGTAATGAACTGTCGTTTTTTTTGACCGGACAATGTAGTAATGTTGAGTTAGCAAAATCAAATGGGTTAACATTTCATGAAGAGAAAAACGCGAAACAAGAAAATACTGGGGGCTATATTTTTGATAGCATTAATACGCATAAGGGATTGTTGGACTTCTTTTCTTCGTGTGTGAGCACGGGGAGACTTAATAAGCCGGCTGACGTTTTTGATGGAAAGCGACTGTGAGTAAGAAAAGGAGCCAGGCTCAATTATGAACCCAGAAAATGGCCTAACCTTTGGTTAAAATGCGAGCGCGCGCCACGGAATTACGGTGACAGTTTACTAAATGCATTCTTTACGTAATTCCAGAACCAAGAAGCGCATAAAGAATGCCTAACTTTCGGCCAAAGAGCGAGCGCGCGCCACGGGCGTTGTGCTGGTTTGCAGGTTCATCGGTGGCGCGCGCCGCCTTGGCCTGAACGTTAGGCGCAGGCAAAGAACTAATCGCTCATTGGCAAAGGCTCGCGAACTTCTGCTTTTCACGTGCTGCGCTGTTACGTTCGACGAGTTTGACTGCGAGCCCTAAGTCTCGTACCGCTTTTTGTTAAGCGTTATAGTTGCAACCGTCTACATGACTTAGCTTTGGAGTAAATCAATGTTCCGGAATCTCTGGGTTATTGCATTCATCTGCGTATCCTCAAGCGTATGTGCTGGCTATCTCGATGATCCAGAGTATAGTTTGACGACCAAGCCGAACATACAGGCGTGTCAGAATATTGAAGATCTGGATAAGCAATTTTGCCACAGCACGAAGACATGTACACCTTACTGTCCAGATGGCGCCAGCGATTGCATGTTGATATCGAGAGCTTGCGACAAAATCGAGAAGACAAGTCAACTGAACAAGCAATTTGATAAGGGTATCGTCCTAGCCAAGTCCGGATTGCGGGTACAGATAATTGAGGTGGGCGGCGTTATTTACTACATCCGCTCAGAAGACACCGAACGCCAACCGGGACAAGCGGGCGAATCGCCAGCCGCGCAGCGCGAGAGGCTGGCTCAGGCGGCTATGCGTAAATCCTGCGAGGTTCAAAGGGCAACCTGCCTGGCGTCCTGCCCACCCTATACATCATCGTACAATGAGCATCACTACTCCTGTGAACGGCAGTGTAAATCTATTTCCTGCTATTAGGAAGACAAAGGGGCCAGGCTCAATTATGAAACCCCAGAATAGCCTAACTGAAGTTTCCCGCTTTCCGTTACGCCACGAGCGCCATAACCGCGGCGAGCAGCGGATTTTGCGGGGGTTTGCCGGGATCCGCGCAATCGATACCGAAACCCTCGCCGCCGAGGTCCTGAGCCAACCGCCGCCGCAGGT
>CAILVI010000078.1 GCA_903837595.1 uncultured Thiodictyon sp. | reverse complement strand
CACGCCTTCGGGCCAGTGCAAGCGCCGCAGGACTTCGTAACACTTGCCGTCGTCCAGCAGCGTTGTGAGGGGGATCATCAGCCTAACTCCGAGACCTGCAAACCTTCCTGGCGGCTGGCAATCATAAGCCTCTTTTCACGATATTACAAAAACTTAGCAGCCGCCTGAAACGCAGGAAGAGCCTCCAATGATTGTCAGACCCCGATGACTGGTGCCCGCCGTTTCCGGGATACCGCCTCTACTACCCGAGCCGCCGCCACCCGTCGGCGGCATTCGCGCTGCTGGTCGACGCGCTGCGCTATCGCGGGCCGGCGACGGAAGACCCCGCGACGGTCTAGACGTAGCGCAGGGCGCCCGCGAGCGACCGGTTTTGCGTTCATTTCCGCCGCCGGGATTCAGGCCGCCGGCGGATGTTTTACGCCAAAGGGGACGGATACCGGACATTTCTAACTTGCGCACAAGCGGACATCTGAAACTTGCGTTGACATTTTCTGTAGGTGCATCGCTGGCGCGAGCAGTAGCGCGTGCTCGCGTGCTCCACCGCCTCGAGCCTGAAACCGCACGCAACCCTCTTCGATTGCCTGATCCTGGTGCGCCGCGTCGAATTTCGTCACATCAACTGGACTTTGGCCATTTTCAGCCTGAGGGAAGATCTCATGCACGTCTGGGTCAAGCGACCTGCGCGGGGGCGCAAAATCGCCGAAGAGTTCGTAGAGTTGGCGGCGGCGGCGGCGGGACGCGGGTGGCCCCAGGTGGCCAAGTCCGGTTCCTTCGAGGTGTCACACAACGAACGTTTAGGTGACAGGCAGGGAAGGAATTCAGTCGGTGCCTGTGCCGTTTCCGTTCAGGACGGTTTGCCCGACGTGTGCTGATTCACCGTCAACGTCAGCGTTGTGCGCGGTCGACCATGCATTACTAGGTAGGAACCGCCAGGAACCGCACCAACGGCTCCCGCCTTCAGGCCCCGCTCCAGGAGCGTGAATTCGGGGTCGTACAGATACCAGGCGCTGCTGCCGGTCAGGGTCAAGGACGCGGCCGCCGGCAGCCGGCGCCACTCCCCCAGGCCCTCATGGCCGATGGTCACTGTCCCCTGGCTCCACTCCAAAGGCGGCACCGTTGCCAACGGACGGTACCGGAGGCCACCCCAATTGACCCATTCCTCACCATCCCGCTCCTCGATCACCAGATCGTTGAGGCCCCAACCATTGTCGACGGGGATCTTGAGGCACATCCGGGCGCACGCGTGGCCTTCGCGCGGGTCCAAGACCTGCACCAGTCTTAGCCCCGCGGTGATCACCAAAGCGGCGACATAGCCCTCCAGCCCCGGGATCAGACCCAAGCCGAACAGGGGTGGCTGGCGACCCAATGCCAGGAAGGCACTGAACGGGTCATCGACGATCAGCCAGTGTCGACCGACACGCGCCTGCCATCTGGGGGATAGAGGCTCACCCGGAGGCAGGTCATGGCTGTCGGGAAGTTCCATTGCGTAATGCCCGAGCCCGCCAGGCCGGCGTACGGCCAGGTAACGACGGCCAGCCGCGACGACCTGCCGATACGCCACTTCCGGACGGTGATCGGCCACGAAGTAACCGCTCTGGCGCCGTCTGAGGCCGGCGAGCGAGGGGAGCCATCGCCCGTCAACGAAATTCGACAGGGTCACGGTGCGATCGGCCTGAACCTCCAGTCGGCGTGGCCCATAGCTGCTGGCATAGATGCCGGCGATGGCGGCCAGGTCGGCGTCGCTGGCCGGAATGGCTGGTCCTGGGTCGGGTGCCGGCGCCGCCGCAACGGTCGCAATACTCCCGCGTTCGGCCAGGGCATTGAGTAGGATGCGCTCGGCCAGGACGCCGGCGACACTCGCCATCGTCGAGCCGTTCGTCAAACTGACCGTGATCGCCAGCCGCTCGTCGGGGGCGACGATCAGATAGCTGTGATAATGATCCGCATCCCCTGCCTTAAACCAGGCCGTCACCCCGACCGCGGCCAGTCCGCCCTGGCGAACGCCGTCCCAGCCCAGACCGAAATGGGCGTAGTGGTCCGTGATCGGGTTGAGCGGTCGATCGACGGTTTGATCCCGGCCCATCTCGGCGACGGCGTCCGACGAGAGGAGGGACTGATCCCCCACCCGCCCCCGGTTGAGCAACATCATCGCCAACCGTCCCATATCGCTGGGTGTCGAAAAGAGTCCACTGGCATAGACGTTGACATATTCCTGGGGTTCGGGTCGACCCGCGCCATCCAGTGCCGGGGCAAAGCGGCCGGTGTCGAAGCGTTCCAGCCCGAAGTGACTGTGATTCATGCCCACGGGCGTCAGGATTTCCTGCTCGACGAACGCGGTGTAGGGCCGACCCGTCACGGCGGCGATCAGGCATTCGATGAGTGTGAAGCCGTCGTTGCAATAGACGGCCAGCTCGCCCGGTGCATGCTTCAGGCGTTCGCTGGCCAGGGCATCCAGGAAGTGGGCGGAATAGCCATGAACCGGGACGATGGTGAGGACGTTGGGAAAGAAGGTGCCAGGCAAACCGGACGAATGGTCGAGCAGCATGCGTACCGTGATGTCGCGGTAGGCTTCACCATCGGCCAGGCGGAAAGCGGGTACATAACGCACCAGCGGGGCGTCGAGTTCGACCAGCCCGCGATCGACCAAGATCATCGTGGCAACGGCGGCGATCACCTTGCTGCATGAGGCGACGCAAAAGAGCGTTTCGGTGGTTGGCGTCTGGCTCGACGTCCGGTCGATCGACCCAAATGCCTCCGCCCACAGCAGGCGCCGGTCATCGACCAGAGCGAGCGTAACCGCTGAGGTGTTGGTCTTGCTCAGGGCCAGTTCTTTCAGGATGGTGGCGCGCGCATCGGCGATCGTGGCCGCATAGGTCAGCGGCCCATGGCTGCCAGCGGGGGAGTGCTCAGATTGGCCGATGTCGAGATTGGTTTCACGGTCATTCATCATTGCAGGACCTGAGGCGAAAAACGGGGCCGACGCAGGGCTATCGCATCAATATAGTACCTAGGCGCCTCCTGCGTTTCAGACGACGCTGGTCAGCAAGGCCGAGAGCATGGGCTGGAGCACCCCCCGGCCGCACGCGCGGACGTTGTGTGTGAACTGAAAGAATCCCAGGTAGAGCGGCAATTTCTCCTGGGGGATCCCGCGATGAGGACGGAGCCAGGAGCGCAACAGTGACCAGAAGCCCTCCATGGGTTTGACATGGACCTCGTGGAAGCCGTCGCCGTCCTCACCACGGGCGTACTCGCCCAGGCTGTGGTATACCGTCTTAGTCCAAGTTTAACACCCCAGATTATTTTACTCTTAAGATCCTCCGCTTATAGCAAGAAAAGTCGGTTAGTGGCACTACAACCGTGCAATTTTGCGAAACCGGGCGGCTTAGACAGCTATCTTCTGTATCCCTCCCGGGCTGGGATCACTGCCCAGCGCCTGAATGATCGCCAACTGCGCCGGTTCGGCACGGGTCGCCTTGCGTACATGCAAGCTGCGTCCGTCGGCACGGAGGAAGGTGGTGATGACCCGGCACTGCCCGGCGAGGGTGTCCGCGCAGGGTCGACCAGCGGTCGCTGATCCCCTGCGCCCGCAGGCGGCGACGAATCAGTTGGACGAACGGATAGGCCAGGACCGAGATGAACAAATGGCCGTCGACGCGCCCCTCAGTGGCCGACCTTATGATCAAGGCCATTCGGGCGGATGGTCAAGTACGGGCCGACTTGCTGCTGGACCTGGACCGGCGACAGCGGCAGACCGAAGGCGCAATTGTAGTAGGGGGCGATGCAGCGAAGGTACATGACGTCACTCGGCTCGGTCGCGGACAGCCACCAGACCTCTTCCTGAAACAGCGGGTCAGAACAACTGCTCGCGCCGTAGCTGACCGGGATGCGGGTCGTCGGGTCCAAGAGCAGGCGGCTGGAGACCCGGCTCACGTGGAAGTGCCCGCGCGCGATCGACTGCGGTTCGGCACCCGAGAGCGTCCGGACCTCCAACTCGCACCAGGAATTAAGCCGGTTGCTGGCGTTGGCAAGCCGGCCGTCCTGCAGGACGGCGTGGGCCTGTTGGGGCGGTATGGCGATGGGTGCCGTGACGCTCACCGCGAGGCCGATCAGCGGTGAGCGGGCGCCGAGGGCGCAGCCTGCCGTACCCCCGGCAAGCGCGAGCGCCAGCAGGGCTGGCCCGCAGCGGCTCGGGAGACCCCGTCGCAGGCCGGCGAAACCGGGCGCTCGCCCAGTGGCTGACGCGCGGCTCATCATTGCGAGTTCGTCTCCATTCAGCGGCACTGGTTCCGCTTGTTTGTCGGTCAAGGCCGGCCTCCTAGTCGCCGCGGGCGACCGAACCTTGTGGGTCGCGAATCCATTCACTCCAGGACCCGGCGTAAAGTTTCGAGCCGGATAGGCCAGCGACCTCCATCGCTAGCAGATTATGGCACGCGTTGACGCCCGAACCGCAGGAATGGACTGCCGCGTGCGGCGGCCGCTCGCCGAGTGCGCCGAGAAAGCGCGCGCGCAGTTGACCTGGCGACAGAAACCGCCCGTCCGCAGTCAGGTTGCCCTGCAACGGGAGATTGATGGCGCCGGGGATATGTCCGGCCACCCGATCGATGGGCTCCGATTCGCCGCGGAACCGGACCGGGGCGCGGGCATCGATCACCTGCAACCGGTTCTCGGCACGACCGGCCACCAACTCGGCGCTGGTCACCCAGGCGGCGTCATTCACATGGGCCTCGAAGCGTCTCGGCTGCGGTTGCGGCAGGCCGGCGGTCAAGTCGCCGCCCATGGCCGACCACGCCTGGAGGCCGCCGTCGAGCAGCGCCACCGCGGGGTGTCCGAGCCAGCGCAACAGCCACCACAGGCGCACGGCAAAGGCGCCGCCGGCATCGTCGTAGACCGCGACCTGCACCGACCGGTCTACCCCCCAGAGGCCGAGTTTGCATGCAAGTCCCTCAGCGTCCGGCAATGGGTGGCGCCCGCTCGTTGGTCCGATGGGCGAAGACAGGTCTCGGTTCAGATCGGCAAAGCGGGCGCCGGGCAGATGGCCTTCGCGATAGACGCGCTCGCCCCAGCCGGGGTCTGAGAGGTTGAAACGGCAATCGAATACGACGATGTCGGAGACTGCGGCGAGCGTGCGACAATCGATCAGATGCGGGTCATGGGGCATGGGTGTCTCCGGCGTGCGCTGGGCTTGACGAGATCTAGCCTACCGCAGAGTCGCGCGCCTCGCGAATCCGCCCGGGGACCTGGGCCCTGAACTGCCGCGGCAAGGCCCCCGGGATTCGCCGGCCGGCCGCTCCCGAACCGTTTCTCGTCCCGATCCGCTCCGCCGCGAGGAAATGCCGAATGCTGGAAAACACGCAAGTCGAGTGCCCCTACTGCGGCGAGGACTTCGAGACCACGGTGGACTGTTCGGCGGGCAGCCAGCGCTATATTGAAGACTGCCCCGTGTGCTGCCGCCCCATCGAGTTCCACGCCGAGGTGGACGGGAACGGCAACCTGATCGCCCTGGCGACGCGCCGCGACGATGACTGATTGTCGGCTCACGACGCAGGCGTTGGGTCTACCCCCTGTTCGATCACGGCCCTCGCTGTCGACACATCCAGCACCCGGGCTGCCGTCATGGCCAGGAGGGCGGACTCTGGCAACGCATCGGCGAATTTAACTGCGAGCGGCATAGTCCGCGCCATTTGGCGCGCCAGGGATGTCGTATCGGCCTCGGACATCAGGCCGCGCACCTGCGGCCGGTCAAACGCACCCCGCCCCTCCAAATAGAAGTCGTTGCTGCGTAGCCCGCGGATGCCAGGGCGTAGCAAGGCGGCCAGGGTGGCATTGGCCCGTCCGCCGGCAAAGGTCCACCAACGAAAGACCCCGTCACCCAGGTGTTGGATGCTGGTGCTGTCCGGGTTCAATTGGGGCAGCTCGGCCAGGAGTTCCTGAAGGTGGGCCTGGGCCCGCCGCGACAGGGTAAGGCCTGCCCCACCGACGCAAAGGATCCGCTGTACGCCCTGACAGAGCGCGAAGCCAAGCGCGCGGGAACTGGCCATCCACCGCGCCTTGCCCGGCTCGCCACTGGGCTCGACCCAGGCCACGCGTTGCGGCCAATCCACGCTCGCCACCTGCCAACTGCGCCCGCCAAGCAGCAGGATGCAGGGGGCACCGTCCCCGCTTTGCAGCGACAGGGGATCGACACTGCCCAACTCGACGGTCCCGTGTCGCACGGCGACCTGAATGGGCGTCGCGAATGATGAGAGCAGGTCGAGAAAATGCCGGCGGCCGTAAAGCCGCTCGCCGCGGCTGCCGAAGCCGAGCAGACCGTCCTGCTCCGCCAGTATGTCGTTGGCCAACATGAACCGAGTCACCGACTCGATGCCGGTCGGCGCCAGTTCCGGGAACAGGGTTGCCAACTGTGCCAGCCAGGCGGCCGTTTCCAGCGTGCCCCCTTCTTGCAGCACCAGGGCCATCGCCTGCTGGGCGACCAGATGCCAGGGTTCGGGCGGCGGCTCGACCGGCTCCACGAAGCCGGCTTGCCACAGGGACACCAGGGCGCAGGCGATCAGGAGGGCCTCGTCCGTGGTCGTCAGGAAGAGGCAATTGCGCGGGCTGCCGGTGCGCCTGCCCGTGCGCCCCATCCGCTGCAGGAAGGACGACACCGTGGCGGGCGCATCGATCTGGATCACGTGGTCCAGATCTCCGACATCGATGCCGAGTTCCAGGGTGCTGGTCGCCACGATGACGCAGTCGCTGTCTTGGCCGAAGGCCTGTTCCGCGTGATGGCGTTGCGCCGCGCTCAACGAGGCGTGAGAGACAAAGGTCCGCACCCCCAGGTCCCGCAGGGCATGGCTGAGCTCTTCGACGCGGGCGCGGCTGTCACAGAACACCAGGCGCTTGGCGCCGTGGTGCAACCGGGCAATCACGGTCGCTGCATTCGCGGCGTTCCCGACGAAGTCAATGGTGACCTGCGCCTCCCCCGCGGGCGCGGGTTCGCCGACCACGACTCCCGCGGGCTCCCCAACACAGCCGGCCGTCAGCCAGCCGAGTAGTTCTTGCGGGTTGCCGATGGTCGCCGACAGCCCGATCCGTTGAATCGGGCCGGCGGCAAAGGCCCCCAGCCGTCCCAAGAGCGAGCGCAGGTGCCAGCCCCGGTCATCCCCGGCAAAGGCGTGCAGCTCATCAATGATCGCCACGCGCAGCGCACCGAACCAGGCCCCTCGATCCACATGCCGCGAGATCAACATCCCTTCCAGCGACTCCGGGGTCGTCAACAGGATATCCGGTGCCTCGCGCAGGCTCCGGGTCTTGGCGCTGTGGCTGATATCACCGTGCCAGACCTGTACGCGCCGGCCAACCAGGGCGGCATAGCGGCTCAAGCGATGCTCCAGGTCGTTGAGCAGGGCCTTGAGCGGGCAAATGTAGAGGACGCTTAACCCCCTCCAATCCTCCGTGAGCATGCGCGAGAGCACCGGCAGGAGTGCCGCCTCGGTCTTACCGCCCGCCGTGGGCGCCAGCACCAGGCAATGTTGCCCGGCCAGGACGGGCACGATCGCCGCCAGCTGCTGGGGGCGTAGCTGTTGCCAACCCAGTGAGTTGACGACGTGATATTGAACCGCCGGATGCAGCCGCTCGAATGCGTTGATGCCCACGGTTGGGCTCACAGCTCAATGTCGTCCACGCTGCTCGCACCACGGCCAGCGCGTTCCTGGGCAGACAGCTCGGTGTCCGCAATCGTCAACGCGTAATGGGCGCGCGGGTCGAAGTCGGGATATTGATCGACCCGGTCCAGCACATCGCCGACCAGTTTCTTGAGAAAAACCCGTGGTGCCACCCCCACCCGGCCACCCAGATTGCCCGTGACCGCTTGAGCAAGTGCGGCGATATAGTCATCGTTCACTCGCCGCAACACCCGCTCCGGGGCCTGGCAGCCCGACCCATAGATGTCGCGCACCTTGCTCCCGACCGCGGCCAATAACTGCTGATCGAAGCCGGGCAGCCGGATCTGCACCGCCCGTGGATTGTCGAAGCGCGCGTCCGTCATGAAATCTGTATGTAGTCGCTGGGCCAGAGGTGCCAGGCGTTGCGCGCCCTGGGGGCCGTCGAAGAAGGCCGGGGTGCCGGTGATGAGCAGATAGAGTCCGGGGAAACGGCCTGCATCGATCTCGTCGATCCACTGGCGCAGTGCATTGAGACCTTTTTCACGGGTGTCAGCGCGCATGCGCTGTAGGGTCTCGACCTCGTCGAGTACCAGCAACAACCCCGAAAAACCAGAGTCGCGCAGGATGATGAGCAAACCCGCCAGAAAGTTGCCGGCGCCAAAGTGATCGATCTCGCCCTTGATGCCGGCCGCCCGGCGAATCGGTGCCGCCACATTGGGTTGTCCGGACAACCAGGCGATCAGCCCGTCCGCCAGGGCGTGATCCTCGGCCTGCAAGGCGCGGCGATAGGCGCGCAAGGTGGCAGAAAAGGCCGGTGCGACCTTGGTCACCGCGGCCAGGCGAGTCTCCATCAGCGCTTCCGTGGCGGCGATCAGGGTGTCCCCATCCTGGGCGTCGATGCGACCGTCGGCCAGTACGTCCTGTTCCAGCGCGTAAAACCAGCCGTCGATGATGCCCCGGAAGGCCCCTTCGCCCGAATCGGCGGTGCTGATCCGCTCCACCACCCGCCGGTAGAGCGTTTCCATCCGGTGCAACGGGGTGTCCGTTTCGGAAATCTGCACCTCGCTGGTGGCCAGCCGGCGTGTACGTGCGCGCTCCTGCAACCAGCGGCCGAAGAAGGTCTTGCCGGCACCATATTCC
Source organism: uncultured Thiodictyon sp. (assembly GCA_903837595.1). Lineage (GTDB taxonomy): Bacteria > Pseudomonadota > Gammaproteobacteria > Chromatiales > Chromatiaceae > Thiodictyon. The sequence continues at coordinate 21,548 of CAILVI010000078.1, read as the reverse complement.
CCGCGCACCGCCTTGAAGAGGCCGCGTCCGAGCGCCGCGGCGTCCAGCTCTTCATCCAGTGTCGCCGCAAACCGCTCGATCCCGACGGCGAGTGCATCCAGTCCATTCTGCGGGACCGTGCCGCGCCGCAGGGCGTCGACGATCTCGGCGCGTCTGTGCTGACTGACCATGTTGATTGCCTCAGACCCCGTGGGTTTTCAGTTGGAATTGCACATCCAGCAATTCACGGTTGAATTCGATCTGCCCGGTCACCTCGTTCAGGGTCAGTACCGCGGACTGATCCAGGTTGAGCACGCGCCGGGCGGCATTCACGAAACCGCTCACGCGCATCAGGGGCATCCCCAGGCGTTGCGCCAGGGCCGTCTTGCCGAGCTTACCGCCCCGCGTGTCGAGCGCTTCCAATAGACGCCGAACATCCTCGTCCTGCGGTGCGACGCGGGCGGCCAATTGGCGCTGCTGCCGATAGGTCGGGCTCGCGAGCAGGGCCGCAATCCAATCCACCTGGGCCGCCGGTGGCTCCCCCAGTGGCTCGTGGCCGAAGAGGTCGGACATGGTCTCATCCCGGGCCCGCCGTTTCTGCTTGGGTACGACCGGCACGGGCGGGCCCACCGCGCTCCTGATAGTGTCCTCCCACCACTCCGGCTGGCTGGGCGGCGCTGGCTTCCAGCCATCCAGGCTGCACAAGGGTGGGATGAACACGCTCAATGGCACCACCACCTCCTGCGGCGATACCCCACCGTGGTAACCGTTTTTCTTTCCGCTGTAACGCAGGAGCTCACTCCAGGCGCAAACGATGCGGCTTCCGCCGTTGGGGGCACACACCCGCCCGCCTTCGAGCAGGGTTTCATCCGCCTGGACCGGGCCGCCTTCGCCATGGATCGCGTTGCGCCAACGGTCGCCATCGGCCGCGGTGCGCTGCACGGTCTGCTCGTCGATGACATGGCCATGATCGGCGGTGATGATCAGGGTGCGCCCCGCCGTGCTCGCCTCATAGAGCAGGGGGCGCAGCAGCCGCAAATCGTCCAGTGACCAGCGCAGGTGGAGTTGATCCGAGCCGCTGAGATGGTCATCCACCGCGTTGTAGACCAGGCCGACCACGCGTCGGGTGGCGGTGCCGATCACCGCGCGCACCTGCTCGGCAAGGCCGCCGGCCTCACCGAGTTCGCCTTTGTGGAACAGGATGGGTTTGCCGCCCGACTTGGACGCCGCCAGCAGGCCCTCATGGGCGGCGAAGGCCGTCTTTTCCTGGTGTGCCGCCCCGGCGGTCAGTCGCCCTGCCAGCAGGCTCGCCCGGCTGATCTCGGTGACGGTCGGTAGGGCCGCGATCCCGACCCGCGCGTTGGCTGCGTCCGCGGGGATCTGCTCCATCCAGCCGGAGCGCATCAGGTCCGCACAGATCTCCCGGAAGACGGGCAAACTCAGCCCATCGACCACCAGGAACAGCACCGGCGCCTGCCTGGCCAGGGGGGCCAGGAACTGCTCCAACACCGACTCGACCGGCAGGCAATCCGCGGCCGGGGCGGGTTCGAGGTTCCAGGTCGCGAGCGCCGCGGCAAACCGCTGATTGAAGTCTTCGCGCCGCTCCCGTACCCGCGCGGCCAGTACCCTGTAGGTCGCTGACAGCGCGGCCAGTTCATCCCCCCCCAACAACTTGATCCGAGCCCAATCGACATAGGCGCCATCGGTAGCATAACGCTGCGCCAGGTTGGGGAAACCAGTGGCCAGGCTCGCCTTGGTGGCAGGCGCTGCGCCGGGCGCTTGTGCGGCAACCAGCCAGCGTGCCAGACGCAAGGCCATCTGCACCCGCGCAACGCGCGTCCCGGGTCGGTCGCCCAGGTCGTGCTGGAGTACCTGACTGGCGGCCTGCTCCACCCGGACCAACGCGGCCATGGATGCTTGACCCAACAGGGCGTCCAAGGCCAGGCCAAACACCGAGAGCCGCGCCTCGAAACCGCTTGGCAGCACGTCGCTCAATCCCGCGTAGCCGACCAGATGCAGTTCCCGCAGCAGGCCTTCCGCCCGCTCGATCGCGGGTCGGGCGCTGTCTTCGGGGAGGCTGCGCAGCAACCAAATCGCCGCGTCCGCCCAGCGGCGGCCTTGTGGCGGCGCAATACGACGGTCCCCGGTGTAGCGCTCCAAGCGCACCGCGGCCGCCGCCAGTTCCGGGAGTCCAACGCCTCCGGGGGCGAGCACCAGACTCCACAGTAAGCCGATGGGCAGTGCGTACGCGGCGTTGCCTGCGGCCACGCAACCCATGACGAGTTCACCCACCGGGCCCGCGCAGTCGGCGAGCCAGGCCACGATCTGCGGCTGGGTCTGCGCGGGTAGTCGCATAAAGCGCCCGACGTGATCCGCCGCCATGGTCCAACGCAGCAGGCTCACCAGGTCCGGGCGCGCCTGCGGTAGCCCCAGACTGCCGTTCAACACCTGCTTCCACGCGGTTTCTAGGTCGAGAAAGCCCCCGGCAACGGGCGGATAGCCACCTGTTGGCAGGTACTCCAGCAGCGCCTGAGCCATCCAGCCTTGAGCCGCCAGACGGGAGTCGATCTCCGTTGCCTGAAACACCTGACGCACCATGTCCCAGCGCTCGACCTGAAAGACGCGCCCCCGGGAGAGCCGCGCGAGCGTGTCGGCGCCGAGTGCGGCATCGCTTAAGTGCGTCAGCAGGATGACGCCATCGGCTGGCGACGCCTCGATCTGGATCAATGCCTGGCGTGCGGCGAGGCTGGATGGACACCAGTGCAGCCGAAACGCCCGGTGACCCACGGACACGGAGTCAGGCAAGCCTTGCGCCGTCGGGGAGCGGATGGCGATGCAGCGGGCTTGCGGGTCCCGCGCCAACACGGCCTCGACTTGAGCGACAATCTGATTGCGCGTTGGCACCATCAGGTTTTGCCTGTGGTCTTCAGCAAGCGCCAGCTGACCGACAGTCGCAGCGCGCTGTCCTGATCCATCTCGGTACGAATGGCGTCCAGCAGGGTGCGCGCCTGCCCGGGGTCGAGATTCACCGCCTCGGCCTCACGCACCACGACCGTCTCTGGTTCGGGCCTTGGCGGCTTCGGTGGTTCGGGTGGGAGCGGCTTCGGGGGCTTGGGTACATCGGTCAACAGCCGTAACGCCTTGGCCTGCTGCTCGTCCAAGGCCGGCTTGAGGGCGATGACGTGCTCGTCCGCGGCCAGGACCTCGGCAATCCGGGCCTTGATCCCCAAGGCGGCCGCCTGGCGATGGTCGGACAGGGCGGTCACCGCCTCAAACAGCTCCCATCCCATGCGTAACGACTCGTCAAGCGGCTTGGCCCGGGCCAGGGTCTGTGCCAACGCGGCCTCTGATGTCTCGATCGGACTCTGCGCCAGCACGCTGACCACCTGGTCTGACTCAGCGCTCACCAGTGCCGCCAGCAGTGCTTGGGCCGAGCGCGCGGTGATCAGGCGGGGGGGCTCGGCGGCCTGGGTCTCATCGCCGGCCCCATAGGCAGCCAGCCGCAGTTGCAGGCTGCCCAACAGGCTGGCCAGTGGCCCTTTGGCCTCCCGCGCCTTGGCGAGCACATCCTCCACCAGCTTCGCGACATTGGCGGCCGTGCGGGTCCGCAGCGGCGCCAGTCCGAACAGCGCCCCGGCCCGCGCCGCCGCCCGCTCCCAATCCTCCAGCCCAGGCAGCGCTTGCTCGCGCAGTTCCAGCGCCCCGGGGAGGTTGTCCAGGCTAGGCTGGAAGGGGCCCTGGTTGAGAAAGAAAGACCGGTTGGTCTGACCGGCGAAGACCAGCACGATCAGGTTCGCCACTTCCGTCGGCAACCCCATGGCCTGGGGCTGATCCAGCCACTGGCGCAGCCGGGCCACGGTGATGGGTCCGCCCTCGCGCGCCTGGGTCTGCTCGAAATGGGCCTTCCAATGCTGACCCAGCACGAAATGGGTCTCGCCCATCTCGCCCAGATTCAGTGGACCCGCAATCGCGCGCACCAGCCCCCGGGTCGCCTTATCCAACACCGGCACGCGGCCATCGGTGGCCTCCATGGCGCGCCCGAGCTCAGGCCAGACCTTCTTCAAGGCGGCCGATTTGACCTCGGTATCGAAGCGGGGATGGGCGGGGAACTGATGGCTGAACAGCTGATCCAGCAGGCCCTCGAAGGCCCCCTTGAGTCCCGCACCGACCGGCGGGCGGGGCTTAAGGGTCGGGTCGAGCGACCGGAACTGGTCGTCCGGGCTCAAGCGGCTGGCGATGGCGTCGCGCGGCTCGCCCGCGATGCCATAAGCCACCTCCAGACATTGCCGTAAGCGGCTCTGGAGCTGGTCGCGGCTATTCTTTGCCAGCGCCCGCGCTGGCCCCCGATCCACCAGGGATAGATGACCGGCATAATCGTTGAATCGCTCACCGGCGAGGATGTAATCCAGTGCCACCAGTCGGCCCAGGTCGCGCAGGGTCCGCTCGGAGAGAAAGGAGGGCAGCCACACCAGGGTGCGCGTGTCACCGCCCCGGTATTCGCCAAGGCGTGCCAGGTCGTCGGCCGGGGTCCGGTTGGCCGCGTCGAAGGGATAATCCACCACCACCGTCCAACTGCCGTCGCGCCCGCGCAGACGGTCATCCGCCATTTCGCGCACATTCTCGTAGACCAGCTCCACCTCACGTCGGGTCCCGCGCCAGGTGTAGGAGTAAATGGTGAACAGGTCGCTCGAATCGGCGATGCCGAGTTGCTCGAACAACAGCTCCCGGACCTTGCGGCGCCGATTACCGGGATTGTCCTGATGACCCTCGGCCTCCCGCACGATGGGTTCGATGTCCACGCCGGTCACCGCAATCGAGATCACCGGATTGGCATCGTCGGTGACCTTGATCTCACCCACCTCGGCCGCCCAGTCCCGGCAGCGGCGCAGCACGTCCTGGCCCTCCCGACCGGGGATCGGCGAGCGAAACGAGCCATGATTGAGCGCGGCCAGTCGCGGCGCGGTCAGCGCCTTGAGCGTGTCCACCTCCGGCACCAGTGCCGCCAGCAGCAGGGTTTTGACCAACCGCGCGTCGTTGCGCAGGTTCCTGGCCTTGCCGATATCGGCGATCCCCGCCTTGAGGTCCTGCCAGGTCACGCCATGGGTGCGCTCCAGGAGCGGCAGCAGCCTCTGATGATAGAGCCGCTTGGCATTATCGAAGTGAATGCGCATGGCATCGGAGAAGGGCTCGTCGCCCTGCGCGATCACGTCATAGAGGTCCCCCACCGGGATGATCTGACCCAGCTCCAAATCCTCGCGCCGGTCCACCAGCAATTGCAGCATCAGCTTCAGGGCGGTGCGTTCGCGTTGCAACACCGATGAGACCGCAATCAAGGCCTGCACCAGGGCCGGGCTGAAGGGATAGACCTGGCGGAACATCTCCCGATCCGCGGTGGTGGTCAGCAGGGTATCCAGCACCTCGCGACGCACCGACAGAAAGCCGTTAAAGGCCTGTTCCAGCTCCTGGCGTGCAGCCTCGCTGCTTGGGCGCAGCACCCGCTTCTCGGCGATGGCCGGGAGGTTGCGGTCCTCCAGGGTGATGACATGGAAGCGCGCCTCCCAGTGCTTGAGCACATCCGCAAACTGAAGCTGCAAGGCCCCGGCCAGGTTCTCGCCGACCAGTTCGCGCAGGTCCCGCTGACGGGCGACAAAGCTCACCAGCGGGATCGGCCGGTCCGCGTGGGTGGCCTCCACCAACTTCACCAGCTTGGTGCCCTCGCTGCTGACGAATGAGACATCCGCCGCCCGGCTCGCCAGCCACAGGATCAGCTCGTCCAGAAACAGGATCACCGCGTCATAGCCCAGGGCCTGGGCATGGCGACTCATGATGGACAGCCCGAGATCCAGGCCCACAAAGCCGCGTTCCTTGAGCTGGTTGTTGGCATCCACCTCGGAGAAATTCGCGGCGAACTCCGCGTAGGACGGAAAATAGGACGCAATCAGACTGCTGACGAGCCGAATCCGCTCCTCACCATTGGGCGCCTCCAGGGTAGCCGCCTCGAAGCTGTCGGCATCCCAGCCGCCATCCATGTCCCCCCAGCCGTCGCCGCCACCCGGCGCCGCGTTGAGCCGGGTGAAGAAAAGATCATCCCCCAACTGAGCGCGCAGCCCTTGGGCATCCTGGAAGAGGCGATCGGCCAGGTAGAATCCGGGCACCGGCGCCTCCGGGTGCAGACGCCGTACATAATCGGCGTACTGACCCAGGATGGCCGACTCCATGTCACGCGCACCAATCATGTGATAGGGCACCAGCAGGAAGCGCCGTCCCTGGGTCCAGTCATTGTGGCGGGCCACCAGGTCCGCAAGCTCAGCGATGGAACGCGCCTGCACGTTGCCCGCGAGCAGCAGATTGAGCACCGCCATGAAATGGCTCTTACCCGACCCGAAGCTGCCGTGCAGATAGGCCGCCTTGCTGCTGTGACCCTCCACCGCCTGGCGGATAAAGCCCAGGGCATTATCGAAGCACTGCACCAACTGGGGCGTCACCACATAGTCGCGCAGCGTCTGCTCGGCGTGACTCACCCCCTCGGTCAGCTTCAGGACAAAGTCGCCCTGGTGGACCCGCTCGGGGATGTTAATGATGTCCTTCATCAAGGTCATGGTGGAGATCCTAAGCTCAGCGGCGCTGATATTGGTGGTAACGTCCGTCGCTCTTGGTCGAAATTACTTCAGCGGCTTGACGCCGCCGCGCCGACCCAAGCCGAAGGCGATGCGATAAACATCAGGCATCTGGACGCGCTGATCGCTCAGGCGATTGATAAGCCCCAGTGCTGCCAGATCCTTCAATACTCCCTCAGCGCCTTCATTGAGGCTTTGGGGTGGGAGCTTAACCACATGAGTCGCGCGCTTGAGTTCCTCTCTGAGTGATTCGAGCGTTCCTGCCTGGCTCCAAATGTTCTCGATATCCGTCATCGTACAGGGTACGGTCAATTTGCCGCGCAGCGGCTGCATCGCCAGATCGACCCACGGGTAGTCTTCGCGCGTAATCTCGTTGACCCGTATCTGGGACGCCGCCTGCACGCCGGCCTGGATGGCCCGATAGTCCAACGCCAGGGGACTGTCTTCAGCGGTGCGATCGGCGGCCTCCCTCAATGCGGCAAAGAAACTGCGTGGGCTGACCTGATCAAGACCATCCTGCAGGTGATTGACCAGCCAGGTGTAGGGTTTGCCGCGCTTGTAGCCACTGGGCCCGGAGGCCATGGCGGAGGCCATGGCCTTTCCTGCCAGGGCGATGAATAGCTGTTCCTGGAGACCCTCATCGGTCCTCAAGGTGGCCGGTATCGACCAGGCGTCGCCGCCGCTAACGTTCTCGCGCCTCCAATGCAAATTCGCCGTGACGCGGCTCAGCGATCGAAAGGACTCGCCACCCTGCCTTGAATTGCCAAGGCACTGAAAAAGAAGTGCGTAAAGATCGGCGCGTCGCCACGCGAGTTTGGCCTCACGCGCCCAAAGTTTCGATGCGTCTGGAAATCCGATGATGTCCCGGTCCTGCAGCATGTCCGGTCGCACAAAGACCTTGAAACGAATTCTACGTGTTGCACGCAGGTCCAGCGCGGTCTGGAGTAAGCCCCGGGCGAGCGGGCGAATGCTCGGCCAGTCGTCCGCCAATCGATCCAGTGCGTCGAAAAGCACGACCAGGGTCTGGTTCTTTGACTCCAGTTCACGATCAGCCTGCGTCAACAGGGTATCGAAGGCTTCAGGATTCTCATGAACCCATGCCACTCGTGCCTGCCAATCAGCTTGCGGGAACGGGGCTGCAAACTCGACTTTAGCGGCGCACACGGCGCGCCAGATGGCCCGCGCTGGATAATCCTTGATCAGCGAGGCGAGAACGGCCTGGCTGGGTGCGTTCTCGGACGATGGCTGTGCCCCGAACGCCTGGACCACGCGCAGGTCCGGATCGAAACGTACCTCCGGAAAGGCGCCGCGGATGAAGCGCCGATGCGGCTCAGACGTCAGGTGCGCCCACCAGAAGCTCTTGCCCGATCCGCGAATACCCTGCACCACGCTGTTATCCGGGTCCAGCGCCCGGGCATGGCTGGGCGGTACATAGGTAAAGGCCGGCCCCCGCTCGGGTTCCGCCCCCGCCTGGTCGACGGGTGGCAAGGTTTCCCGCAATGCCAGCCTCAGCAACCTGGTCTGATCTAAATCAGCCACTGACATTCTCCACCAGAGAGGTGACTGCATCAAAGAACGGCCCGAATGCACTCTCAATGTCCGCATCGCTCACACCGCCTTTTTCCACCGGCAGCAAGGGATCGAACTCCTGGAGTCGCTGACTCCAGCGGACGCGCAAGGGAAAATGCGGGGCGTCTTCGTCGCCCAGATCGAAATTGAAGGCGTCTAGCGGAGTATCGGCACCAGGCTCGATCTGGTCGTACATGGTATCGGCGAACAGGTCATACGCGTGTTGCTGAAAGGATGAGGCACGTGCCTGCTGGTCAGTGTCAGGGAACAACGCCTGCACGATCGCCAGCCGTTTGCGGACGTGCCGCAGGACCTCGGGGCGCCTTTGCCAATGGGAGAATAGCTGCTTGTAGCCCTGCCAGTTTTGGGCCGCGTCGGTCGCAAACAGCAAGGCAACCGTACTCAAGCCGGCAATCGCAATGGCCGCCAAATCGTGCAGCCCCGCACGGCTGTCGATCAGTACCACGTCGGGTTGCTCCAGCGCCTCGAGCTCGGTCACGACTCGCCGCATCCTCGAGGCAAAGCGCTCCGGTCCCTGATGCCGCGGCACATCGGCATAGACCCTTGCCAGCTTGGCAAGGTAGGCGGTTTCCCCTTGTCCCATGGTGGCGACCACGCGGATCGAGCCGGTCGTGTGATCCGCCAAGGGACTATCGGAGATGATATCTTGCAGCACGCCTTCGGCTTGGCCCACGGCATCCTCGACAAACCAGTCCACCAGCCCGAAAGCGGCCATCCGCTGCGGCGGCAGCAGCAGACCCGAAAGCCCGGGTGACTCCAGGTCGAAGTCGATCAGCAAGACCCGTTTCCCGTCCCGCGCCAATCGGTAGGCCAGCATGGCCAGGGCCGTCGAACGCCCGACCCCACCCTTCACCCCGTAGAAGACGATGCGGGGCGGCCGTTTTCCCTCTGTCTCAGCCTCACTCGGCGTATGCAGCCAGTCTTGGCCCGTGATCTGGCGATCGAGCAAGTCGATGACGATCTCGGGTGCGGCCGTCCCATCGTCGGACTCGGGTCCAGGCACGACCGTACGGTGCCAATCCTCATGGGCAAAGAGCGCATCCGGATCGGCAAAGTCATCACGAAAGAGCACCCCACCGGGTGCAGCAAAGGCGCCCAGCTCCGGGGATCCATTTTCAAGGCATCGCATGATGGCCGCAGGACAAGCAGATCGATCGGTATTCACCGCAAATCGCAGTCGACCGTAGACATCGCGGATCAGCCGCGCATCACTGCCCGGCGGCAGTTGCTCTGCAAGCTCAGCCGCACGCCGTAGTGCGCTATTGAAGCGTACCGATTTCATCACATCACTCCATCCACGGTAGCGGCATCGATCATTTCACCGACCTGCCGGGCCGCCTCACGCCAGTTGGGTAGCGAGCTTAATGGGTGTGCCGCTTTGGTCCAATAACGATGATCGATGCTCCAATCATCGAAATGTGCAAGATCAGGCAGCATGGCAAGATAGCGTGTCGCGGCACGACCGTCTGGGAATACCGTCAGGGTGGAAACCAACTGGGCCAAGGCGGGCAGGTGTTCGCGGTATCCTGTTCTTGGCTTCCATCGAATATCCCCGTTCGATTCTGTCGGTAGCCCATGCGCCACCAGCAACGCCTTCAGACCGCATTCGGCCATGAATCCATACAACTGTCCGACATTGGGGTGACGACCGGACTGCGTCAGGTGTTCAGCGTCCGCCCAATGCCGCCGTGCCGCTTCCTTGAAATCGACCTGTTTGATTACGGCGGCCATGGTTAACTGTCTTCCCGGTTTGGCTTTACTAAAGCAAATCGTCTTCTCATCGCGGTAGACCGTCCCCGTCGTAACCGAGAATCTCGTCGGCACTGCGATCATCCAGTACCGGTGCCCGTGCCACGCGTGCGGCGATGGCCATTATCTCGTCCGCCGTCGTCTGCTGCCGCGTCGTGGGGATCTCGCCGGGCAGGTGATCCAGCAGGGCGATGGCGTCCGCCGTAGTATACCGTTGACTCAAGCTCATCACTCCCGACCCGGCAAGGGACGATCAGCACGCTCGGCACGTTGCCAGGCGACGACATCCGCGATATCGGCGAACACCCCGGTACCGGCCAACTTGGTCAACGCTGAACGCAACGCCGCTTGCCGCTCCTCGCGGGTCATCGACGGCGCAACGGGGCGGGGCTGAACATCCTGCTGTAATTTCGTCAAGGACATAACGCCGCTCCTTATCTCTTAGGGGCGAGGGCTCACCTGGTCTGGCGTCGTTTCGTGTGCGGGACGTGACGATCACAGTACCCTCTTTCTTACGCTCTTTAGCGTGAGTTTACCCTGATTCGCCGTCGCGACGGACCCATTTTGCGCCCGGTCCGCGACCTACGCAGTCCACGGACTTGCCGCGTTCGTCGGCCAGCACGCGGCGGATCATGTCCCGGCTAACGCCAGGGCACGCCTGCTCCAGTTGGGTCAGGGTGAACTCCCGGGGCAGGCGACGCAGTGCCGCCTGTACCTGCTCGGTCTTGGCGCCGCGCGGTGCCTGCACCTCGCCCACGCGCTCGATCAGCTCCCGATACGCGGTCTTCAGGATGAACAGCACATAATTGATGAAGGGCCAGGGGTCCTGTCGCCCCTCGTGCCAGCCTTGCGAGCTAAGTTCCAACGTTTCGTAATAGCGCTCCTTGTTCTGCTCGATCAAGCGTTCAAGGCTGATATAACGCCCGACCTCAATGCCTTGGTGATAGCACTGCAACAGCAGAAGCAGCCGCGACACCCGGCCATTCCCGTCCCGAAACGGATGGATACACAGGAAGTCGAGATTGAAGGCGGCCATGGCGATCAACGGATGAATCCAGCCCTCCTCCCCACACCGCCGGTTGGCATCGATCAGGCGGACCATGGCGGCTGGGGTGTCGGCCGCCGGCACGGTCTGAAAACGTACCCGCTCGCTGCCGTCCGGGTACCGTTCGATGATGTCGCAGTCCCGCTCCTTGTACTTGCCGGCATCCCAGATCTCCCCGCGGGTCAGGGCATGCAGGCGACGGATCGTCTCCTCTGCAACCGGCAGGCCGGAACCCTGCGCGTGGATCAGCGTCAGCGCATCACGGTAGCCGCGCACCTCTTCCTCATCGCGATCACGCAGCAGCGGCGTTCCATGGATCAGGTCCGCAATCCGGCGCGGCTCGACCTGAATCCCCTCGATCCGATTGCTCGATACCGCACTCTCGATCAGGGCATGCTCCCGCAGCGCCTTCAGCCGTTGGGGAGACTGACGGGTATAGAGTTCCTGCTTGCCGCGCAGTTCACCCAGGTCAGCCAGATACCAGGCGGTGCCGGCCGGGACCAGTGCGTTGCCGTCGGCGAATTGACGCAGGGTGGTCATCCGGCCTTGCGCCGCCCGCGACGAACCGCGACGGCGGCGGGTTTCCAGGCGCGCAGGTCGTCCAGGGTCAGGCCCAGGGTTCGGGCCTCATCGGCGAGGAAACCGGCGAAATAGTCACCCATGCGGGTGGCGTGCTCGGCGTCATAGTCGTTGTGCCATTGCTTGAGCCAGGGGATAAGCTCCAGCAGGCCGGCGAGCAGGGGTTGCAGGCGCGCCGGCTCCCAACCCTCGCCCTCCTTCATGTCCAGATAATAGGCGGCGAGTGCCGTGGCCTGTTGCAGGTGGTTCCAACCGGCCCAGGCGATGACCAGACTGCCGTCGGCGCCGCGCTCCGCACCGGGGTAGCTCACCCAGCGCTCCTTGGACACGTCCAGGCCGCCGCGCAGGCGCCAGCAGTCGGTCTTGAGGAAATCGGTGGACTTGTATTTGGGCGGGACTGGGATCCCACCGGGAATCTCGCCGACCTGCTCGCCTAAGTCCTCGCGCCGTTGCAGGTCCCAGGTGGACTCCCATTGTTCGCGTTTGCGCAGACCCGACTCGCTGTAGCGCAGCACCGGGAGGAAGGGCACCGACTCGGCGGCGACCAGGGCTGCCACCAGGGCGGCCGGGTCGAAGTCCTGGCGCCCGGCATAGAGCTCCGCGACCTGCATGAAGTCGGCGTCGCGCTGCGCCCGGTCGGCGAGCCGATTGGTACTGGTCAGGGCGACCGGGTCTGGCCAATAGGACGGGGTCTCCAGTCGGTCCAGCAGCCAGCCTTTGAGGGCGGTCTTTTCCTGTTCTGCCCAAGACTGGCTATTCCAGCGGCGCTTATATTCCGGCCGTTCAATGAGTCCGATGTTGCGGTCATTTTCGATTAACTCAATGCGTCGCTGCACGACGCAACGATACTCTTCCGGCCAGTGGCTAGGGATTTCGGTAATTGGTATCGAGCCATGGCGCTCGAACCAAGTTGTTTCCTCAATACCGGCTGCCATCAGGCGTGCAAGCACAATCTCGAACGCCCGTTCCCCAAGTGCAACTTCGATCAACGGTCGGTAGGCAACATCCGAAGGATCGGTTCCGGCGGGCATTAACCCATAGATCTGATAGCAATTCCAATCCAGTTCTTCCTGGGCCGCGATCATCAAGTGGCGTAGCCGAATTGCGTTCGCACTCGCGGAATCAAGGGTTGCTCGGGTAGGAATGGCATTTCCGCTGGCATTGGCGGTCACCAACAAACGGGGCGGTAATGCTTCTGCTAGTTGATGCGCAAGAGTATCGAGACGGGAAGGAACCTCAAGAGGTTGAATTTCAGGGAGAGGTAGTCCCTGCAATTTACCTGAGTCATGCTCATAGAACTTTTCCCAAGTCTCTGTCGCAAGCCCGCCACCAATGCCACCACCACCGCGGTCCATGAGAGTATGCTTTAGCCAGAAGCAGGCGACCGATGAGTTGATGATGCCAAGAAGTCTGAGATATCGTTCTTCGGTAACATCCGCGCGGAGCTTAATCATTGGAGCGGTACGGTTGCAGATCCACCCATCGCGGATGAATGCACCCCCAGTGTGCGTGGCAAGAAAGGCAAGAGTCAGAGCAAAGGGGGAACGGAATTTATCGATTGAGATGTGGCCGTAAGCGTACCAGGCATGGCCTCTTTGGACCTGGGTTTTCTTAAACCAAAGCCGTCTTGATAAGTTTGCCCGTAGAGGCCATAGCCATGGAAGAACATCTTCCGCCAGTTCTGGCTTGAATGTTTCACCAGTATGCGGGACTAGGGCAATGCTGTTTTCATCTAGAGACCAATCACGCACCGAGTCTCCAGTCACGAAGTTTCGGATGAATCGCTGAGGGAATCTCTGTCGAATAGCAATATCGCGAGATATCTGAAACGCTTCATCCTCCAGTGTTACGGCGCCAATTCCAACGTCCGCGATCTCAGAGAGGGTATCTCGGTTTGATGTAATAACCTGTTTCAATTCCGCTGCGCCGCCACCACTGATACTCCATGGGTGGACATAAAGTATCGAGCGATCAACGTCAGCGACAGTAACAAACTCTCCCTCACTTCCCGCGAGATCTATCTGCGTAATAATGGCCCGCCAAACAGGCCCATCTGCCGGCACATCCGGTCGGATGTGTTCCCCCTTGATGCTCATTACAGCCCTTACAGTAGACTCAATTGGTGCCCGACATCGGCCGAAAAGTATCACAGTCGGCGTTCCATGGCCTGGGATATGCGCACGTGATGTATCTAAGATATGGGTTAAATCAAATCCTGGGAGCACCTCCTCGATCAGTTTCGCTCCGAACTCACGCTTCATGAATGCGTTGCTGGTTATTAAGCCGACAAATCCAGCGCTTTGGTTATCATTCTCCGCGAGAGCTAGGTCAAAGAATCGCTCTGTAAATGGTACGCCCAGTGAATACTTCATATGGCAACTGCTATACCGCGCCCGATAGGCCGCATTGAGTGCCGAATCCTTGACGGTGATATAGGGCGGATTCCCCACCACCGCATGATAGCGCTGCCCGAGGATGGCATTGACCTGCCCCAGGTCCTCAATGGCATAGGCGTGTTCCAGACTGGTGCCCTTGTAGGAGTCGCCATCGAACAGGTCCATGGTCCCGGTGAGACCGAAGCGCGGCCCATGCAGCAGGCTGTCGCCGACCGCCAAGTGGAGCTGAAAATTCGGGGCATCGCCCAAAGCGTGAATGTCGCAGGCGGCCAGCGCCGCGACCAGCAGGCGGAAGCGGGCGATGGCGACCGCGAAGGGGTTGAGGTCGACGCCATAGACCCCGTCGAGCGCCCGTTGCACCGTGTCGCGCGGGTTGCGGGCGGGCTCGTTGCGCGCCCAGATGGTCAGCAGGCGCGCGAAGGCGCCGAGCAGGAAGTGGCCTGAGCCGCAGGTGGGGTCAATGAGGCGCACCGCCTGGTAACCGAAGGTGTCGAGCGCCGGGGTGAGGGTGCGGTCGAGGATGAACTCCTCCACGAACTCGGGCGTCTGCAACAGTGCGTAGCGCTTGCGGGTGGCCTCGGAGAGGTCCTGGTAGAGGTCGCCCAGGAAGCGGGTATTCCGGCCGGGGTCGGTGAAATCGTGGACCAGCAGTCCGCGGTCCGGGTCGATCTTTTGCCAGAAGGCCATGAGCGCCATGGCGGCATCACCGGAGCAGCCGAGCCGGAAGACCGGGTTGTGCCGCTCATCAAACAGGTCCTCGAGGCCCGGCAGTTGGCCGACCTCGCGGAAGCAGGCGAGCAGATAGTCGCGGTCGTTGTCGTGCGGCCGGGCGCGGAACCAGCCCTCATGGCGGTCGCGCGCCAGTGCCAGGCGGTTGTTCTCGCACCCCGTGGGGCCGGCCAGCCAGGGCCGGGGGATGAGGCCGTTGTCCTCGATAAAACGCACGAACACGCAGGAGAGCAGCCAATGCACCGCCGCCTGGGTGATGTCCGCCTCCAGCCAGGCGGCATAGGTCTCCCCGGTGCGCCCGGCGGCGCGGGCGGCCTGCCATTCGCCTTCCAGGGTGGCACCGAGCGCGCCGTCCTCGCCGATGCGCACGCGCAGGTCGTCCTCCAGGACCTTGAGCAGCCGTTGCAGGTCTTTGAGCAGGGCGGGGGCTTGGATCATGGGTAGAAGGTCCGACCGTGGAGAGGTTCGCAAGCGGGTACGGGACCGGCTAAAGCCTCGACCTCCTGGGCGATCACGCCCGAACTGGAGGTCGAGGCTTCAGCCGAACGGGGGCGCCGAAGGGTCATAGCGCGAGGTGCAGCCGAATGGCCGCGTTGATGTCGCGCATCTTGTCCGCCGTGAGTCGACCGACCGCCGGCCCTGGGATGCGCTCCTTGGCAATGGTACGGATCTGCTGGGCCTGCGCCTTGGAGTCTTTGGGGAGTCCGGATTCGGCAGCGGACAGGGCCACTTCAAAGGGGTAGACGCGGGTGATGTTGGAGGTGATGGGCACGACCGTGACCGTGCTCGCCGCCCGATTATTGGCATCGTTGCTCACGATCAGCACCGGGCGGCGTTTGTTGATCTCGGAGCCCAGGCTCGGGCTGAGGTCGGCGTAGAGGATGTCACCACGTTTCATGGGCAAGCCCGTCGCCGGTGGTCGGCGCCCAGTCCGGCTCGAGCTCGGCCGCCGCCTCACGGTAGGCGGCCTCGAGGTCTTCCTCGCGCAGCCGGCGTAGCGCGTGCTCGATGACCTGGGACCGGCTTTTCATCGCATGGGCCAGACGATAGGTCTCGATCAGTGTCACCGCCTCCGGGGTGAGCGAGATTGACAGTTTTTCTGCTCGCATGGTGTGCCTACTCGTCCGATGTTGGTGCTACCAAGCATCCTACCGCGCCGACTACCATTCAGCAATCCTGTCGGTTACTACGGGTGCTCGATCCAGCCCGGGGGGATACGCGCCCACTGGGCCGATGAGATGACCGGCACGGGGACGCCGTCCACCGCGGGCAGGCCGTCGGCATGCATGGGCACGAGCAGCCACAGGGGGGGCGGGGTCTGGCCCGTGCGATCGCGTAGCGCTTCGACGAGTCCCATGAGTTGGTAGCGGGCCAACAGGCCGGGGTCGACCAGCAGGAGGGGCTGGTTGGCGTCGAGGAGGCGTTGCCGCACCTGCGGCAGGGCCTTCTGCACCAGGCGGGTGAGGTTGGTCCAGTCGCGGCTGCCGGGGGCGGCGGCATCGGCTTGCAGTACGACCTCCCAGTTCACCTTGTGACTCTTGGCCTGGTCGTGAAGCGTCTGGATCAGCAGTGCGTCCAGGCTCAGTCGCGCCGCTCGATGGCAGCGCAGCAGTTGCGCCTCGGCATGGCGGGCGAGGCGTGGCGGGACGGTGAGTGCGAGGAAACCACCGGTCGTGCGGGCGCGCTCCAAGCGGTCCTCGAACTGCCGGATCAGGGCGTCATCGGCGGTGAGTTCCTCTAAGGGCTCGGCGCGGGTGCCGTGACGGGACAGCCAGGTGGTGGTGCCGGCCGTGGGCTCGGCCCTGCCGGCCGGTGAGTAGTAACCGGGCCCCTGGGGACCGCTCGGGTCCCAGGTCAGGGCCGCGCCAGCCTCAGCGAGCAAGGCGTCGAGCGCCGGACGGTCGGGGATGGGCTCGCACGCGGGGAAACGCCCCTGGATGCGGACGCGGATGTCGCGGGCCTGGCAGTAACGCGGGCCGGTCAGCGCGCCGAGGGACAGGCGCATGGCCCGCAGCGCCGGCATCCCCTGCGGGTAGACCTCCTGGCGACTGGAGAGTGCGGCCGTGCGCGACGCGGCAGTGGCCAGCCGCAGCAGGCGCTGGACCGACAGCGGCGCGATGCTGCTGGGCCGCTCCAGCGCCTCCAGGGTCTTGCGGGCATGCGGTGGGGTTAGTAGGGGGTCGGCCATGGCGACCGCGTCGGCGGCGGCGCCCAGTCGCCTGGCGTAGTCGGCCTGGTCGGGGCCGAGCGCGAGCAGGGGTGGCACCTGGTCTTGCTCGAAGAGCTGGTAGCGTGGCTTGGCGAGACTGCCCTCGGCCTCCTGACAGGCGCGTACCAGCGCAGTGGCCAGGCGCAGGCGCAGGGCGTCGTCCTGGTGGGCGCAGCCGCGGGCGGCCAGCAGGACCAGTGCCAGCTCCGGGACGGTCATGACGCCGGCATGGGCATCTAGCAGCGTCTCGATCTCCCCGCGGACCTGGGTGAGGGGCGCGAGCTTGAGCCAGCGCTCCCGGGCCTTGAGCAGGGTGTCGGAGAGTGCCGAGCGGGCGAGTCGGGCGGTCTGCGCGGCCGCGCCCAGGGTCGGCCAGGAGCTGTCAGTGCCGTCGGCAGCCGGCTCCAGCCCCAGGTAGATGGCGAGTGCCTGTTCCTGCGGACGGTCATCGCCGGCCGGTCGCTTGGGCAGGAGTTGGCTGGCGAGTGCGTCGATGCTGGCGATGCCGGGGGTCTCGTTCGGGCGCACCGTGGTCGGCACTCGCTCCAGATCAGGGCCCAAGTCGGGACGCAATTGGAGCAGCTTCTTAGCCTTAAGCCGGATCTCTTTGCGGATGCGGTCGCCGACGCCGCTCAGATAACGGAACTTGATGCGATCCACCGCTAGCAGGTCGCGCAGATTGTGGATGCCCATGCCGTCCAGGACGTTTTGGGCCTCGACGCTGTAGCCCAGGTCCGCGATGCTGGTCGCGGCGGTGGCGAGTCGGGCGAGCGCGGCCAGGCTGTCGGGCTCGGCGCCGACGCCCTGGGCACCGGCGAACGCCTGGCGCCAGGTGCGCAGCAGCTCTTCGGCGTTGTCGAAGCGCTCCCGGTAGTCACGATGCAGGGCGCGCTCGAAAAAATCGGTCAGTGCATCGCGTAGGTGTGGATCGAACCGGTTGGTATTGAGGCTCACTTCGCAATCGAGCATGGCGGCTTGGGAGACGCCGTCGCCCCAGTGCGGCAGCTCGCCGGTGAGCATTTCGTAGAGGGTGACGGCGAGTGCAAAGCGCTCGGCGGCCAGGTCCCAGCGCGGTGGTTTGCGCAATGGGAGGAAGGGGTCCAGGTAGGGGTGAGTGCCGGCCGTGATGTTCTCGGGGGAGGCACTGGTGAGCGAAAAATCGAACAGGATGAGTTGGAGCCGCCCGCCGGCCGATTGGGCGATGCCGATATTTTGGGGCTTGATGTCGCGGTGGGCGATGCCGAGCCCCTCGAGGCAATCGACGACCTGGATCAGCTCCTCGCCGAACCGGCTGGCGAGATCCAGGGACAGCCGCTGGTCCTCCTCCAGCCGCTTGGCCAAGGTCTGGTCGCCGGCACGACACATGAGCAGCGCCGTGCGCCCGGCGATGCGCAGCGTGCGGCGCCATTCCACCACGTTCGGGTTGCGGTGCAGCTTGGCCAGGGCCTCGCCCTCAGCGACCAGGCGGTCGTTGTGGGAGGGGTCGGAGGCGACCTTGAGGACCAGCTCCGCCTCGCTCCCGTCAGGAGTCCCGTCCGCTCGGACCAGCAGGACATCGGAGGATGACCCCTTGCCCAGTCGGCGCAGGACGGTGAAGCCCCCTTCCAGACGGTCGTTGGCGGTGGCGGTGGCGGGGTCGACCGTGGTCTCGGGGTCGGGGGTGGTGAGGGCGTCTTCCAGGACCTCCAGGTCTTTGAGGAAGTCGTCGACGCTCGGGTAGCGCGCGTCGGTGTCGGGCAGGGTGCTGAGCTGGATGAGGTCTTGCAGGGCCGGACCTGCACCATCGATGACATCGGAGATGCGCAGCCCGGGGCCGGCGCGCAACCGCTCCAGTTGCTCGATGACGCTGCCTGCCGGCGGTTGGCCGGAAAAGAGATGGTAGGCGATGGCGCCTAAGGAGAAGACATCGAGTTGGGTGCCACGGGCGGCGCCGTTGATGTCCTGGGTGATGTCCTGGGCGCCATCGTGGGCGTTGGCCTGGGCGGCGTGCTGGTGCCAGGCGGTTTCCGGGGCCAGATAGACACGGCCGGGGTCTTCTACGCAGTCCTGTACGTGCAGGGTGCCGACCGTGCGTGCTCCGTCCGCTACCAAGCTGCCGCCGGTACCCCACTCGCGGGCGCCGGTGCGCCAGTTCATGATCTGGAGGCTGGGGAACTGCGACTCGGGGTCTCGCACCAGGATGCTTTGGGGACACAGTGCCCGGTGGAACAGGCGCTTACCATGGGCGTATTGCAGGGTCTCGGCCAGGTGGCGGACCAAGTGTAAGCGCTGACTCACATTGAGCCGGTCGCCATGCTCACGCAGCAACAGGTCCAGGCGGCGTGAGCGCGGATCATGGTCGAAGATCAGTGCCGGGCCCTGCTCGCTTTCCTTGTAGTCGCGTACTTTGAGGATGCCGGGATGGTCGATGCCTTCGAGGATCTGGAACTCACGGGTGGCTTGCCTGACCAGCGCGGCGCGCGCCTGGGCGGTGGCGGCCGCGGCGTACGTGTAGATGCGCACCCGGCGCCGGATGCTCTCGATGCTGCGATGCTGGCCTTCCCAATCCTGGTGGGTTTCGCCCTCGGCGAGTAATGCGCCCAATTGGTAATCGCCCACCAGGCGATGCTTGTTGGAAGGACGGATGCCGGCCTGGGCCATGGCCTGCGCCAGGATGCGGGCCTGGGCCTGGTCGATGCGGCTCCCGTCGCCGCCGTTGCTCAGGGCGGGAGCGCTGGTCAATGCACCGATGATGCCGTGGTCGCCACTGCTGCCAGGCTGTCCGCGCAGATAGACCCCGGCGGCGGCCGTCCCGGACAGCCGGCAGATCAGATCAGCGGCGCAGAGAAAGACGCAGGGACGGATAAAGGGAATGCGGGCACGGGACCGCTGTACCGACGGCAGTCGCCGCAGGAGGCTGGCCAGGCGCTTGGCCTTGCGGTCGGCGAGGATCAGTGGGTTATCGTCGCTGTAGGACTTGCCGTCGGTGCTCCAGGTCCAGGTATGGGGGTCGCCGGTGAGCACACCGGGGCGGCTCTTGATCTCCATCAGGAAGAGCCCGGCCGGGGTCAGGATCAGCCCATCGACTTCGTTGACCCGGCCGTCGTCGTCGATAAACTCGAAGTTGCTCCAAGCGTGCCACGGGTTGTGATCGGGGAGCTGGGAGCGCAGCCATTCCAGGGCGTCGCGTTCCCAGGGGAACCGGGATTCCGTGATGGTGGTCCAGCGCGTCGGGCTCATGGGCATGAAAGCGAATCCCTCTTTCGCATGGTCGGGCTCTGCGCTGACTTGGTCTGCTACCGGGCGCAAGCAGGGATTTTACCTGACCGCCGTGCAAATCGCGTCATGGCCGCCCAGAGCCGACACTGAAGGGGACTGGCCGCCGCCCATTACATTGTTACTGAAACGTTGCCAGCCCCCCCTTCCGTCGTCCAGCCTCCAGCATGGTGAAGGCTGCGGGGTGGTTCTCCCCCTCGGGCGGCTCCAGACTCCGGCCCGTGGCTACGGGCTCGTCCTGGGTCCGCTGGAGCGCCTGAACCAACATGGTCAGTGTCATTTTCCGAAGTCGGCTGCACGGAATGTCAGGAGTCGCCTGCACTACCTAACTTGAAGGCAGGGATTTACCCTTGGCGAGCAGCTTCACGCCGTCTGCCCGCAACGCTCCCGCGGGAGGAAGGCGACTGCTGGGTCCATGCCGGTGCATCGTGGCGAAGGGGTCTATAGAGCATGGACGAGCCCGGTGAACGCGACTTCGGACCGACCGGCGGTCCAAAGTCCTATGCACACCGGGCCGCGGGCCCACTCGACTGGTGCACAGAAGTTCGGAAAATGACAGCAAACTGGTGCAGACGACTTCTGAAAATGACACTCCCGGTGGTTGTCGCGTAACTTAGGAGTTGTGCGACGGCCCTGCACGGAGCGGTACGCCGGGCAACGCCTGATCCGGGTCCTCGACGGCGCGGCCGTCAGACGGTCTCGGCCCCCGGAGCCTGACTGCGGTGAGGTTCAACCTGGCCCCCTCTACACCAGAAGCCCGGCGGTCGAACTCGCCGAGTCGGGCGGCGTCAAGGCCTCGCAGACCCTGCCTACCCCGCCACAACCCCCATCTGACCGTTCGCTGACAACCCCGCTCAGGCTTTGTCTAACCGCCCGGCCTTAAGCTGTGCCCAAGGTCGCATCAACCGCGGCCTCATTGCAAACCATAGCGCTCGGAGGATCAGACCATGTATACCTACCCAATCCACTCCCGCGACTCACATACTGCCCCGCAGGCCCGGACCGCGCAGCCGTCCACGCCGAACGCCCGCGACCGCATCACGCAAGACCTGGCGGTCGCCGAGCTGATCCTCAACGCCTTCAACGATAACGCTTCGCAGCTCTATCGTGGCATTTGATCGAGGCTGGGCTACATTAGGGGATCGCTGATTAACTCACGGTTAATCAGCGCTGCCTTAGATGGCTCATTGCCATCGCTCGCCTCTACCTGTTTTCCAGTGGACCTAACACCCCATCTGGTATGTCCTCCAACCCAGGATACCGGTCCTCCCCCCGCCGGTCCTGAGTCTTTTCGCGTGACGGCGGTGTCACGACGCCTGCAGCTGCCCTTGGTGAAGGCGAAAGCAGAAAAAGAGCAAAAGGGAAAAGTCGGTCGGCTTAGGGTACGATTTCCCCAACTT
>CAILVI010000077.1 GCA_903837595.1 uncultured Thiodictyon sp. | reverse complement strand
CCGCTCCAACGGTCGTACGAGCGGCCCCCAGGCCGCGACCAAAGCCACCCGAACAGTAGCCGGAAACATGGTCAAGGCTGCCCGCAGCGAGGCCGCGGCCCTGTTGTTCCGCCTGCCGCAGTTGTAGGATGGGTAGAGCGGCCCCGGCACGGCTTCGAGGTTTGGCGCACCGGCGGGCGGGCCGCGAAACCCATCACGCGCGGCGGGCGTCGGCGGCCTGGGGATGAGATGTTTCGGTTCGCTCTAACCAGCCTATGCGGCAACCAGACAGGCCCCCCACCCCAGCCCTCCCCCACAAGGGGGGAGGGGGCGGGAGGATCAAGCAATCGCCAGACCAGAGGATTGTCATGAGTGCGCTCGAAAAGCTCAGTCCCCAGGCGTCCGACGGCTATGTCTATCCCGATGTCACCGTGGCCTGTGGCGTGCCCGAGTTTGCCGAGGGCGACAACCTGCGCAACCCGACCCTGATCTGCGGGTGAGACGCCCCATGGCCGATCCCTCATCCGATCTGCAACCGCTTAGCGCCTGGCCAGCCCTGGCCGGTCTGCCGCGGTCGCTGCCGCGGCTGCGCTGGGAGCGGGGCGTGCTCGGCAAGGAACCGGGCGGCCACGCGGATTTCCAGTGGATTGCCGCCAGCCCCGACTTCTCGGGTCCGACCTCCAACCTGGCGCGGCAGCTGTGGCTCGGGGCCGAGGACGTAGTGCGCGCCACGCTGCTGTGGCGCAGCGCCGGCACGCTGCACCAGGCGGTGCATTGCTATCCGGGCCGCGCCCCGGATGCCCATGGGCGGCCCTTTCTGGAGAAGCAGGTGCTCGAATGGGAGCGCCCGGCGGACCTGCCTGCGGCCCTGGGTGCATTGATTCTGTTGCCGCTGGCGGCCATGGCGGACGATGCGGTGTGGCAGGGCGGTGAGCGCGATCCGTTCGCCGACCACCTGTTCGTCACCCTGGAGGTCGGGGCTGTCGCGCCCCCGGATCCGGCGACCCTGGCCCAGACCATCCGCGCTGGCCTTGCGGACTTGAGTCGCTGCTTTACGCAGGACGCCTTAGGCACACTCTATGCCCGGATCCTGGCCGGACATCGCGCGGTCTTCCCGCCCGCGGCGATCGAGCCGCTGGGCCCCGCGGCCCTGGTCGCGGTGCTGCTCCCGCTGCCGCGGGAGTTGGCCGACCGGCTGTCATTGGTCGGCTGGCTGCCCTCGACCAGCCCCGAGTCGGAGCCGCTGCGCCGACACTGGGACCTGATCCTGGGCAGCGACGGCAACACGCCGCCACCGTCCGCCGACGAGGTGGCGCCGAATGAGGCGGACCAGGCGCGCGGTCTCGCGATGGCCCAGGCCATCATCCGGGGCGACCCGCGCGGTCTGCACCAGGGGGCGGTGCCAGTGCGCTCGGCGGGGCCCGGCAGCGCCCCGGAGCGCCCGCCGACCCGCCTGACCCTGTGGGGGCCGTCGGGTTCGGGCAAGACGGTCTTCCTGGGGCAACTCTACTGGCAGTTGAGCGGCTCGCAGCGCGACGACTGGGTGATCTATCCGGGTGAGACCGGGCTGGATTTCCTCGAACTCATGCGCGACACCATGTATTCGCGCAACGCCTTTCCGCCCGGCACCACCCTGGGGACTTCGCTCAACATCGTCTGCCACCTGGTCCACCGACACACGGGAGAGCGGGTCACGCTCGCGCTGGAGGACCGCGCCGGCGCGGACTACGAGGGGTTGCACGCCGAGGTCCAGGAGCGCCTGCTTGCCGCCGACGGCATCATCCTGCTGCTGGACCCGAAGCGGCAGGACGATCGGGTGTTCAACGAGGTCTCACATACCTTCGAGCGCCTGCTGCTGGCCGCGGGCCGGGTCGCTGCCCAGGACCCCCGGCCGGTCGCCGTCTGTGTCACCAAGGCCGATGAACTGATCGAGACCCCGGACGACTATCGACTGGCCCTCACCGAGCCCGCCGGGTTTGCCGCGGCACACGTCGACCAACGGCTGCTCAACTATCTGGAGACCCGCTTCGAGCGCTTCGCACTCTTCCCGGTCTCCGCGGCCGGGGTGCGGATGCAGTACGGGGCCATCGAGCCGGTGGTCTTCTATGACGAGTGGTTGCGGCCCCGCATCAATTGCGGTCAGCCATTCAATTTGCTCGCACCCATCGACTGGCTGATCCGGCAGGTGGGCTCATGAGTGATCCCTTCGATTGGCCGGCCCTGGCCGGGGCCGAGTCCTGGCTGGGTGAGGATCTGAGCTGCGAGGTCGGCATCTGGGGCAAGGTTCACGCACTGGCGTCGGATTACCGCTGGATTGCCCGCAGCGGCGGTTTTGGCGGTCAGCTCCCGGATCTGAGTCGGCGGCTGCGCATGGGGAGCGAGGACCTGGGTGTGCGCACCACGGCCTGGCGTGCGCCCTGGGCGGACGCGACCGAGTCGGCGGGTGAGGACTATTTCGCCATCGGTACCTATCCCAGCCGCGCACTGGATGCCGCCGGTCGCGGTGCGATCCTGGAGAAGCGGGTGTTGCACTGGCGTCGTCCCGCCCCGGGATTTCCGATTGCGCTCGCCGCCGCCGCATGGCTGCCGACGGTTGCGGGCGGCGATGATCGCTGCTGGTGGGACCGGGTAGGGGAGGGCGACTGGCAGCGGCCGGACTATGCACTGCCGCTCATGCCCGACGCCTGCCCGCGGGTGGTGATCGAGCTTACTGCTTTGGAAGGCGTCATCGCGGCCGGTATCGATGCGCTGTTGGCCATCCTGGACCAGCCACGCCTGGCCGCCGTCTATGCGGGTCTGCTCGCCGGGTTGCGTCCGGTGATGCTCCGCGGTCTGGAGCAGCCCTTGCCCCCGGGCGTGCTGGCGGCGCTGCTGCTGCCGCTGTCGCCGCGCGAGGCCGCACGCTGTTCACTGTGTGCCTGGGTCCCCGCGACCCTGATCGATCCGGCTGACCTCGGGCAGAACTGGGACCTGGTTGGCGCCCGGCAGCCCGGGCCGCCCCAGAGCGTCGCGCCCGCCCACATGCAGCGCGGCGCCGCGCTGGCCGCGGCATTGCTCGCGCGTGATCCGGCACGCGCCGCGGTCGAGCGGGCACCCTTGGTCGGCGTGAGCGAGGCGCTGCCGACCCCCGCCCTGCTGGCGGCAGCGCCTTGCTCCGGCACTCATCCAAACCCGCGGATGCAGCTGGAGCCGGTCGCTGCCGCCAGCTGGCCCGGTCTTGGCTATCTGTATGAGTTCGCGGATCGCATCAATCTGCGCCGCCTGGATCTCACCCGGTTGGCGCAGGACCTCACCGCCCCCGCGGCCTATCCGCTGTTGCCGCCTGATGAAGACCCGGCCGGCCACCCACTGGTTGGCTGGATCAGCGCGCTGGAGCAGCGGGTGCCCGACGGGGTCGATGCCGTCGAATGGGCCTTTAAGATCGACCAACTGCGCGCTGCCGCACTCTTCCTGCTGCCGCACCCGGGCACACTGGACCTGGTGGGATTGCCGCGAGACCCGTGGGCCCCGGCCTTGCTGGCCGTGCTCGCCGCCGATCCCGGCACCGTCGGCGAGCACTTGGCGCTCCACGCCGCGCCGGCCCTGCGCCGGATGCTGGAGCACAGCCTGGCCTACCCGGAGCCGTCATTGGTTGCCGACATCCGCACCTGGATGCAGCGCTGGCTGGCCGCGACCGGCAGCGATGAGTTGACGCGAGCCCTGGGGGACCTGCTCTGACCGCGGGCGCCCAGCAATTCCAAATTTGAGCGACCGCCCCCACCATCGTGGTGGCGGCGGGGATGACGGTGGATGCGCTACGCTTATCCACCCTACGAAACCGGCTCCGTCGTAGGGTGGATAAGGCGCGCCGCACTGTCTTAGGGACCGGGCACGTGGGTTGCGCGCGCCGCATCCACCGTAGGTCACGCGATGCCGCCCAAATTTGGAATTGCTGCGCCGCGCTGGTGTCAGTCGCGCCCTTTGATGCGGTGACGATCAACCTGGGCGATCTGTGGGCACCGACCGCGTAGCGACTTCAAGTCGCCGCTCCGTCTGCGGCGCGCTCCAGATGTGTCGCGAGCGTCCCGAGCAACTGCTCCAGTGAGTCGGCCAGTTGCAGCGCCAGCGCGGTGGTGTCCGCCTGGCCGCCGCGCGCCGCGCGTTGAGTGGACTCGGCAAGGGCGAGGGTGGCGCCGGCCATCAGGTTACCGGCCACGGATTTGAGTGCATGCGCGGCGTCGCCGATCTCCGCCAGGTTGCCCGCGGCCACCCACCGGCGCAGCCGTGCCGGCTGCTCGCGATTGACCTCGATGGCGAGTGCCGCGAGCCGATCGATAAAGGCGGTGTTTCCCTTATAGCGTTGCGCAAGCCCGGCCCAATCCACGCCGTCACCCGGCGGTTCACCGCCGGCGGGTGGCGCCGGGGGTGCCGGTCCTGGCACTAAGCCGGCGTACCGTGTATGGCGCAGCACCGCGGCCACCAGGTCCTCGTAGTCGATCGGTTTGCACAGCTCACCGACCATCCCGGCGGCGCGGCATTTCTCGATCTCTTCTGCCAGTGAATGGGCGGTCTGACCGATGATGGGCAGACCAGGGACGAGTTCCAGTATCAGGCGGGTGGCCTGGAGCCCGTCCATCTCCGGCATCTGCACATCCATCAGCACCGCATCCCAGGCGGTCACGTCGGCGCGGACCGCCGCCACTGCCGTACGGCCATTCTCCACCAGGGTCACCCGGGCGCCCTCGGCCACCAGCATCTCCTCCAGCACCAGCCGATTGACCTCATTGTCCTCCGCGACCAGGAGGCACAGGCCCGCGAGCCGCGCGCCGTCCGCGGCGCTGCTGCCATCCTGGCTATCCGCTACCGGCGCGCCGACGGCCGCTGCGCTTGGCAGCCAGACCTGGAAGCTCGATCCTTTGCCGGGTTCACTGGTTACCCGGATGTGGCCCCCCATCAGCTCCACCAGCCGGTGGGTGATGGCGAGCCCGAGCCCGGTGCCGCCGAAGGCGCGGGTGGTGCCGGTGTCGGCCTGCTCGAAGGGCGTGAACAGGTGTTCCACGTGATCCTGCGTCATGCCAATGCCGGTGTCATCCACCTTGAACACCAGATTCCCACCGACGTGGCTGACACTCAAGGTCACGGCCCCCTGGCGGGTAAACTTGATGGCATTGCCGAGCAGGTTATGCAGAATCTGCGACAGCCGCACCGGGTCGCCCAGACACGCCGCCGGCAAATCGGGTGCCGTGATGAGCTTCAACGCGATCCCCTGATCGCGGGCGTACTCCTGGAAGCTCTCCACCACCTCCGCCACGAGGGCGCCCGGGGCGATCGGCACCGCTTCGATCCGCAGCTTGCCGGCCTCGATCTTTGAAAAGTCGAGGATGTCATTGACGACACCGAGCAAAACCTTGCCCGATTGCAGGATGCGCGCGAAGTGTTCATGCAACGCCGGGTGCTCCAGGCTGGCGCGATAGCCGAGCTGCGCCATGCCCAGCACCCCATTGAGCGGGGTGCGGATCTCATGGCTCATATTGGCGAGGAACTCACTCTTGATGTGCGCCAGCCGCTCGGCCTCGACCCGTGCCTGCTCGCGGGCCTGCTCCGCCTGATGCCGCAGCCTGGCATCGGAGAAGGCCACGACGGCCCCGACGATGGTGTCGTCGCGCACCATGGGGTGCGTGGAGAAGGTGACCTCCAGGCGGGTCCCGTCGGCGCGCCAAAAGACATCGTTTTCCACGCGCGCCGGGCGCCCGGTCCTCAGTGCCTCGTGGATCGGGCACCGGTCGACGGGCTCCGGGGTGCCATCGGCGCGGACGTGGTGAATGGTGGCGTGCAGGTCCTGCCCGAGCAAGGCCCCGGCCCCATAACCCAGCATCGCCTCCGCGGCGGGATTGGTGAAGGTCACCGCGCCCCGGTCATCCAGGCCGATGAGTCCATCCCCACTCGATTCGAGGATCAGGCGCAGTTTGTCTTCGCTGGCCGCCAGGTCGGCGGTGCGCGCGGCGACCAGTTCCTCCAACTGACGCTGGCTGCGCTCCAGGACCTCGCGCGCCGCGTTCAAGGCAGTCACATCCCGGTCAAAGCCGCGGTAGCCGCTCCAGGTGCCGTCCGCGGCATAGATCGGTGCCCCGCTGGATTCCATGATGACCTCGCGGCCGTCCTTGCGCAGATTGCGGTTTTTCAGGCGTTGGAACGAACGGTGCTCCGCGGTGATTCCGGCGAATTCCTCCCGCACGCGCTCCGCCTCTGGCGGCGGCATCAGATCGAAGGGCGTGCGGCCAATGATCTCATCGGGACCATAGCCCAGGATCGCCTCGACCTGGCGGCTGGCAAAGGTATAGACCCCCTGCGTGTCGACCTCCCACATCCAGTCGAAGCTGGTCTCCACCAAGGCACGGTAGCGGGCCTCGCTGGCGGTGAGCGCGAGCTCCGCACGCTTGCGCTCGGTGACGACATCGAAGATGGACACGAAGTGTTCCGGCCGCGGGCTGTAGACCGAGGCCACCACCCACATCTGCAGGGTCTCGATGAAGAGGTCGAAGGTTTCGGGCTGGCCGGTGAGCGCGACCCGCCCGTAGACCTCGAACAACCGCGGGTCGCGCTCCCGCAGCCCGGGAAGGATCTGGCTCGCCCGCCGGCCGACGACGTCACTCAAGCCCGTCAGTCGCTCGAAGGCCGGGTTCACCTTGAGGTAGACGAAGTCCAGGGGGGCTCCATCCTCGAACAGCATGTGGCAGTAGGCCAATCCGTTCAACATGTTGTCGAACAGTGACCGGTAGGTTGCCTCGCTCTCGTTCACGCTGACCAGGGCCGCCTCCAGCTTCGCCCGGCTTGCCAGGCTCCTGCTCGGCGCGGAAACCCTCGGTGATATCGATGCCGATACCACCCACGTAGCGTCGGCCGGACGCGTCACAGAAGGGGATGTTGATGCTGTGCCAGACGCGCACCTGGCCGTCCGGTCCCAGGGTTTCGTCTTCCTGCTCGATCGGGCGACCGGCCGCCAGTGCCTCGCGATCGGCGCGCCATAAGGCCTCTGCTGCTGACGCCGTCCCGAGTTCGGCGTCTGTCTTGCCTTGCCAGTCCTCCAGGCGCACGCCGAAGCGCTGCTCGAAGGTCCGGCTCAAATAGATGTGGCGGCCTTCCGCGTCCTTGATCCAGGCGATCGCCGGGCTGTGGTCCATGAAGAGCCGGAAGCGCTCTTCCGCTTCCACCCGCTGGGCCTCGGAACGGGTGAGCTCGGAGGTGTCCGCAAAGCTCAGCACGGCGCCGATGCGCCGGCCGGCCGCGTCGATCTGGGGTGCGATCTGCATCAGGTAGTAGCGGTCCTCCTGGGCGACCTGCTGCACCAGGGGCGGTCCACCCTGGATCACCGACTCCACCTGTTGCCGCAGCGCCGGCAGCCGCAGGGTGCAGGGCACCCCGGCGAGACTCTGACCCAGGTCGTCGGCCACCAGCCCGAAGATCCGCACGGCGAGCGCATTGAAGCGCCGCACCCGGTATTGCTCATCCACCACCACCAGGGCGAGTTGGATCGATGTCTGGATGCTGTTGAGCAGGTCATTGACGGCAGCGAACTCGGCGGTCTTGGCCTGCAATTCATCATTGAGCGTGCTGAGCTCCTCATTGCCGGCCTGCAACTCCTCATTAGTCGACTGGAGCTCCTCGGTGGAGACCTGCAGCTCCTCGTTGAGTGATTGCAGCTCCGTGTTGGAGGACTCCAGCTCACCGATGATGGCGTGCAGATGGCCCCGGGTCGCCTGGAGCTCCCGCAGCAGTTCGTCGACGGCGAGGTGCCCGATGGCGTCCGGCGGCGCTGCCGCGGTCTCGGCGCACGCCGGTTGCTCCTCGAAGCTCAAGGCGAGCACCGCCTCCCCTCCCGGGAGCCGGGCGTCGATGCGCCGGGCCACCACCCGGACCATCACCGATGCGCCCTCGATCTCCACCGGCGTTGGCCGTCCGCGCACCTCCTGATGGCCCGGCAGGAGGGCCAGGTGCGCTGTGGTGCGGACCTCGTTTGCGAGCTCCGGCAGGCTGAGCGCGACTACGGAGAAGTCGGCCGGCCCCTGCGGCAGGTTCAGATACCGCTGCACCTTGCCGTGGAAGTGCAAGGGTGCAAACCGGTCGTTGACCAGCACGCTGGGGGGTGCGTAGTGCGCCAACAGCGCGTCGCGCAGCGTCGCCTCGGTGTCTAGTGGGCGGACCTCGGGGCGGGGCCGCGACGGCGACACGAAGCGGGGCGTCACGTTGTCCCAGTGCCCATGCGCCAGGTGCGGTGTGGGCAGGTTGCGCCGGCGGTAGATGCGGTTGTGCGCATCCACCGGCTCGAACAGCCGGCTCACCGTCTCGCCGCACTCGGATTTGCCCAGCAGCAGCAATCCGCCTGGATTGAGCGCATAGTGAAACTTGGCAAATACTTCATCCTGAAGTGCCGCGCTCAGGTAGATCAGTACGTTACGGCAACTTACCAGATCCATGCGGGTGAACGGCGGGTGGCGCAACAGGTCGTGCTCGGCAAAGACGCACAGCTCACGCAGGGTCTTGGACACCCGCACGCTGTCGCGTCCCTCGGCAAAAAAGCGCTCGCGCAGCCCGGCGTCCAGACCGTCGAGGCGCGAGCGCGGATAGACCCCGGCGCGCGCCGCCGCGATGGCCTGCGTATCCAGATCGGTCGCGAACACCGCCACCCCCACCTCAGACAGGCGCCCCCCCAGGAGAGCCGCCAGGATGGCCGCGATGGAATAGGCCTCCTCGCCGCTCGCGCAGCCGGGCACCCACACCCGGATCGGCTCATTCGGCCGGCGGGTCGCGACCAGTCCTTCCAGGATACCGCGCAAGGCGTCGAAGACGGCGCGGTCGCGAAAGAAGGCGCTGACCGAGATCATGAAGCATTGGCGCAGGGCCAGCGCCTCCTCCGGGTTGGCCCCCATGAAGAGCAGGTAGTCCGCCGGGGTGCTCAGATGCAGGGCGGCGATGCGGCGCAGGACCTGGCGCCTGAGTGTGGCCTCTTTGTAACGGCTGAAGTCGGTCTGGCTGGCCGCGGTGACCAGTGCCAACACCTCCTTCAGGGTCTCAACATCGAGCTCGGCCTGGGCGGCGGTAGCGGGCAGGTCCTCGGGCAACGCCTCGTCCATCGTGTTGAGCCAGGCGGCGAGGTCCTGCGGGGTCAGTGAGTCGTTGGCCAGGCCCGCATCCAGCGCCGCCTGGGCCATGCCGCCCTGGGCGGCACTGTCGGGGCGTTGCACCAGCACCCGGCCCCCGGCGTTGCGGATGGCCTCGGCCCCGCGCGTGCCGTCGCGGCCGGTACCCGAAAGCAGTACGCCGACCGCCCGCGCACCATAGCCCTGCGCCAGAGACTCGAACAGGGTGTCGATGCAGGGCACCACACCGGTGGCGGAGCTCGGTTCCAGGAGGCGCAGGCGATGGTCGCGGATTTCCACCTGACACCCGGGGGGCGTCACGAACAGCTGGTCCGGCCGCAGCGGCTCACCGTCCTCGATCCGCTTGACCCGCAGCGGGCAATCGCGGCCGAGGATCTCGGTCAGGTTGTCCGCGCTGGCGCGCGGAAAGTGCTGGGCGACGATGTAGGCCGCCCGGCCGGTCGGTCGCAGCTCGTGCACCAGGGGCCGCATCGCCTCCAGACCGCCGGCCGAGGCGCCGATGCCCACCACCCAGGCCGGGTTTCCCGTCAATGGCGGTGGGGTCTGCGCGTTCACAGGATCGGTGCTCGAGAGTTCCGCGGTGATTGGTTCCATCATCCTAGTACCCGATTCCACCCAATTTTGCCTGCCGACCCCAACGGGGTCGAACATACCAGCCCAGGGCAACGCCCTGGGTGTGATGTATATGAGGGGGCCTAGCCCTGAAAGGGCGTGACAGACGGCCCTGCGTCGTTATGTCACGCCCTTTCAGGGCTAGGCT
>CAILVI010000076.1 GCA_903837595.1 uncultured Thiodictyon sp. | reverse complement strand
GGTGGTAGAACCAGAACTCGGCTATCTCCCGTCAGCTGTAGTGTGTAACCTACACGGTGAACCGGTACTCAAGGTGAGGTCTCGAAAGCGTCCATGTCCCCAGATTTTAACTTTGGCGATCTCGCCATCATGCAATGCTCGGCGTTCCACCCCGAGCACAACGGCGCCCTGGCCGAGATCGTCGCCCCTGAGCAGTGGCGGGGGTCGCTGACGCCCGCGCGATGCCCCAGGCCCGTCCAGCGGCTCTACCGGGCCCGGCTGATTGCGCCTAACGATGGCGAGCTGGTCTTCTCAGCGGCGCGTTACCAACTCCGCCCCCTTGACGGTGTGGCGTTTGAGCGCGCGTGGCCGCTTGCTGAGACCGAGCGCCGGTTTGGTTCCACCCTGGTGCCGCGATCCGATCACGACCCGCACGCCGAAGGCCGGCGGGCGCTTGCGGCAGGGGAGGGGTGTTCATGACCTGTCCGGCCAGGGTCGCTGAGTGCGGGTGGTTCGGTGCCGGTTACGCCGTGTTTGGAACCGCGACCGCCGATCGCGATTTCTACCCACCATTGGACGATGACGAAGCACAGCGTCAGTGGCTCGCCGGGTTCGGTGCGGCCTGGGTGGAGTGCCCTGATGATGCAGCTATCGCGTCGATTCTCGACGGCGACTGGTTGGGCGGGGAATCGGTCGAGGAGGCCCTGGTGCGGATCGTGGGGGACCAGAGGGAACTCCTGCGTCAGCTGTGGGCGCATGGACTCAGCACGGTCGCGCGGGTGATGCACTGATGCGTGCCTTGCAGGCATTGGGCGTGCGTGGAAGACGCATCATCCGCAACCGCCACCATCGTTATGATTGCCGTACAATTATCATAATTCCACGGCACCCGTGTCTGACATTCCTTTAACCCGTCGCGGCGGTGCCCGTCCTGGGGCCGGGCGCAAGCGTGGCTCGGGCCCCTTCGGCGAGCCGACGACCCCGCTCCGCCTGCCGGTCAGCCTGGTGCCCGCGGTGCGGGCTTGGTTGACCGCTCGGTCCGCGGGTGCCGTCGCCGGCGCCCCGCAGACCTTTACGCGGCATCCGACCGCGCTGGCCTTGCCCCTCTACGGGTCGCGCATTGCCGCCGGCTTTCCTTCGCCCGCCGACGATGACCTCGAAGGCACCATCGATCTCAACGAGCACCTGGTCCGACACCCGGCCACCACCTTCTTCCTGCGCGTCCAAGGGGATTCGATGATCGGTGCCGGCAGCCGCGATGGCGATCTGCTGGTGGTCGACCGCGCCCGGGAGGTCAAATCAGGTGCGATCGGGGTGGCCGCGGTGAACGGTGAGCTGACCCTCAAGCGGCTGAAGCTCGAGGGGGAGCGGATTTGGCTGCTGCCGGAGAACCCGGACTTCCAGCCGCTGGAGATCCGCGACGGTACGGCGCTGGTCATCTGGGGTGTGGTGGCCCATACCGTGCATTCCTTTTGACCGCTCTTGCACGCAGCGACCCCCTGTTCGCCCTGGTCGACTGCAACAACTTCTACGCCTCCTGCGAGCGGCTCTTTGCGCCGAGCCTGGAAGGTAGGCCGGTGGTGGTGCTCTCCAACAATGACTGCTGCATCATCGCCCGCAGCAACGAGGCCAAGGCCTTGGGCATCCCCATGGGCGCGCCTTACTTCAAGCACGCCAAACAGTTGCGCCAAGCCGGCGTGGCGGTGTTCTCCTCCAACGATGCCCTCGATGGCGACCTGTCCCGGCGGGTCATGCAGGTGTTGGCGGGCTTGGCCCCCCGCGTCGAGATCTATTCGATCGACGAATGCTTTCTCGACCTGGCCGGGGTTCACCCCGAGCCGACCGCCTACGGCCTGGAGATCGCCCGCACCGTGCGGCAATGGACCGGCATCCCGGTCGCCGTCGGTATCGCCCCGACCAAGACCCCGACCAAGACCCTGGCCAAGCTCGCCAATCGCCTGGCCAAGAACGGGCGCAACCCGGCCGGTCCGGTGCTCAACTGGGCGTGCCTGCCCGACCCCGCGGCGGTGCTGGCGGCGGTACCGGTGGAGGATGTCTGGGGGATCGCCGCCGGCTTTGGCGCACGCCTGCGCCAGATGGGCATCGCCGATGCGCTGCCCCTGAGCCTGGCCGAGCCCCGCCGGTTACGGCAGCGCTTCGGGGTGGTGGTGGAGCGGGTCGGTTGGGAGCTGCGCGGGCGCTCCTGTCTGCCCTTGGCGTGTGTCGCGCCGCCGCGCCAACAGGTCATGGTCTCGCGCAGCTTCGGCGCCGGGGTCAGCGACCTGGACGACCTGCGGGCCGCGGTGACGGCCTTTGCCAGCCGTGCCGGCGAGCAGCTGCGTGCCCAAGGGTTGTGCGCCCCGGCCGTGAGCGTCTTCGTGCAGACCAGTCCGTTCGATACCGCCCGGCCCTGCTACGCCAATGCGCTCACCGTCGCGTTCCCCACGCCGACCCAGGACAGCGGCACCCTGATCCGGCACGCGACCCAGGGCGTCGGGCGGCTCTTTCGCC